>NC_014216.1:1548881-1858657 GCF_000092205.1 Desulfurivibrio alkaliphilus AHT 2
GGGTAAGGCCCAGAAGTTGCTGAAGATCATGGCCATTGAGCAGTGGCGGCTGCTGCAACACCGGCGCCAGTTGTTCCTCGGCCACCCGCATCACCTCGGCGTGCAGCGATGCCAGCTCCCTTTCCATGGCCGGCGGTTTGCCCGGCCCCCGGCCGGCCAGACTGTCGGCCATGGCCAGGAAAAACAGGGCCGGCAGGTCCTCCCCCAGGGCCCGGACCAGGCGCAAACAGGCCCGGGGCTTGATGCCGGTGCGCCGGCGGGCGTTGTTAAGATGGAATGGCCACATATGGTGGCGCACCAGCAACTGCAGCAGGGTGCGGCGCCAGCGGCTGAGGCGCAGGCGCCGGGCCAGCCGGCCGCAGATTTCAGCCCCCACCCGGTCATGATGATAAAAGGTGAGCCGCTCACCCCGGCGGCCACCGGTGGCCGGTTTCCCCAGGTCGTGCAGCAGGGCCGCCCAGCGCAGCGCAATATCGCGCTGAAAGCATCGAGCTCCGGTGAAGTAAGGGGTCAGATGCTGATGAGAATCGGGGAAAAAACGGGCCGGATCGGCCAGCACCACCTGCAGTTGGGCCAGGGTTTCATGGCAGTGCCCGGCCACATCAAGATGATGGCTGTCCGGTTGGGCCACGCCGCAGCCGGCAGCCAGTTCCGGCAGTACCCGGTAGAGCAGCCCGGAGGCGGCCATGGCCGCCAAGGCCGTGGCGGCACCGCAAGCCGCCAGGGTGGCGTCCAGTTCGGCGACAATCCTTTCGGCGGCCACGGTGTCGATCATAAGCGCGTTACTGCTGATCAGCTTATCTGTCGCCGGGTCAAGCGCAAACCTCAAAGAGGCCTGGAAGCGATAGGCGCGCAGCAGTCGCAGCGGATCGGCCGCGAAGGCATTGGGGCCGGTAACGCGGATCACCCCGGCCTGCAAATCGGCCAGGCCGTCACAGGGATCAAGCAAGCGGCCGGGGGCGGCGGCCTTCACGCTTGCCGCCGAGGGCAGTGCCACCGGCTCCCCGGCCGGATTAAGCCGCCAGGCCATGGCGTTGATGGTAAAATCCCGGCGACGGAGATCTTCTTCGATACTTGCCGCACCTTCCCGGAAGGCGGCGAAATCCAGCTCCCGGCCCTGCCAGACCAGCCGGGCCACATCATGCTCCCGGTCCAGCACCACCAGGGTGCCGCCAAGCTCCCCGGCCAGGTCGCGGGCAAAGGCAACCGCCCCGGCCGGCAGGGTAAAGTCAAGGTCCCGGCCCAAGCCGGCAGCCGCCTCAACCGCAGGCCGTGATCCGCCAACCAACCAGTCCCGCAGGGCGCCGCCGGCCAGGTACAGCGGCGGCGCCCCCCGGCGGCGCAATACCTCCTGCAGGGCGGCCTCCAGGCGGCCTTGGGCGAAATTGCAGCCGGTCGCCGGATCCATGGAAAAACCTCAACGCAAGAGAGCGGCCAGGGTGGTCTCAAGCCGGCAGTGGACATCGTGGCTGTGGATACTCTCCAGCCCCACCGTACTGATTAGAATCCGAGCGGCCGGCGGCACCTCGGAAGCCAGGAGCCGACCAGCCGCCCGGGCGGTCTCCCGCACTGCATCTTCGGCAAACTGGGGATGGCGATGGGAGGCGTAAACCAACTCCGCCTCGTCGGGGCGCTTGAGCAGATCCTGGCTGAGATGCAACGCCGCCGCCAGAGCCTGCAATAACAGCTCCTGCTCAGGCGCTTTTTCCTGAGGTAGTGCTCCGACTGCGGCCTCGGCGGTAACCGCCACCAGCAGCATGGTGTGCGAGCGTTGGGAATGGGTGGGCTGCAACAGCGGCTCGGCCTCGCCTGGCGGCGGCTTTTCTCCCGCCGGGGCCAGCAGCAGTTGATTGTAGGCCTGGGTACAAGGGCAGGCGGTGATATGATTCACCCCCACCCCGACCCCCATCCGCCAGCGCCATTGCCCCTCGGAGCACTCCAGATCCACCTCTACCCGCAAGTCATAAGCGTCCACGGAGCAGCGGCCGCTGACCCCGGTGCAGCTCAGGCGGGGCAAGCGGCCGTGCAACTCCACCCGCCCCCACCGTGATTCCTGGCCGGCGACCGCCCTCCGGGCCAGCTCCAGGGCGTAATCTCCTGCCTGGGCAAACTCCAGCTCATGCAAAGCGGTGATCGCCTCTTCCAGGCGCGACATGTGAATCCCCCGCCGGGAAGCGACCAGGTCTACCTCCAGGCGCAACTCAAAGGGCAGCCGCCCTTGGGGCAGATTAACCCAAACGGTCTTGGCGCTGATGCCCACGGCGTCCAAAGGGATCGCCACCGCCGGCACCTGCCCCGGTATATCGAGGCACTCCTGCAGCACCTGCTGGTGCCGGTGTTCCGGGAAAAAGGCTGCCGGGGGGGGCGCCCCCACCGCAGCCGTCGTCCGATCCGGACTAACCCGCCGGTTATACATGAAATTTCCTAAAACAATGATTGCAGCGCTTCCAGATCCTTAAGATCGATATCCACCTTGGCCTTGGCCTTGGGATAAAGGGCGCTGAGCAGTTTTTCATCTTCCAGCAGTTCAAGGAAACGACGATGGGTCTCATCAAAATCCGCCGGGGTCCGCCCGCTTGCCTTAAGCCTGGCCACCGCCGGGGCAAACAGCTGCGGCGCCCGGGAATAAACGGCATAAAAAAGGCGATCCCGGACCAGGCGAGGATGCTGCTCGTAGGGGGGAGCCTCCTTGCCCAGCGCGGTCATCACCTGTTCCACATTGCACTCCGGCAGGATGGAAAACAGCTTGGGAGTGTCATAGGTATCGGCCGCTTCCACCAGTTGCTGGATCATCCATGGCTCCAGCTCCTGCAACGCGGCCCTGATCCGGCTTCTGATCTCCGATTCTTCATTTTCCAGCAACAGCCGGACGTAAGGGGTGATCTCATGGCTGGCCAGTACCTGGCGGCGCAGCGCCTGGGCCAGCCACTCCACCTGCATCTCCGGACTGCGCGCGACAAAAGGCATGTAGCGCTCCAGCCATTTTTTTCTCTTTTGGTGTTCCATGAAAACTTAACCGCCTGTTGTTGGCAAGGCAAAAATCACAACTGTACCAGTTCAAAGGTTACCTTTTTCCCCGGCTTTGACAACCTGTATTTTTGCTGCTCCCTCGACGGTAAGCGATCACCTGCCCTCCTTTAGGACCAGCATTTTTCATTGACCGGTTTTGCAGCCCCGGCTATTATTTCAGCCATACCAACGCCAATGTTAAACTGTTACCATTGGCGCCTTTGGCGTGACGATTTCCGGAAAGGGCAAGCGGTCATCGGGGCCCGCGAACGCTTGCCTTGAGCCGACTGGCGGAGCCCACCGGCCGTCGGCCGACTGCGGCCCCCTTGCGGGAGGTTCTGGTACAATGCCCGATGCCAACAAACGCGCCGCCCCACGGCAAAGCTCTCGATTGCCGATTATTCTGAGCATCCTGCTGCTGCTCGCCGCCTCAGCCCTCATGCTGTGGTATTTTGCCCTGACCCCGCGCGAACCGGCGGTGACCTTCGAACCTCTGCTTACCGAGCCGGCGACCGAACCGCCCCCGTTCTCCCCTGAACCGACCGCCCCCCTGCCCCAACCGGTCCCGCCTTCCCCTCTCTACCTGGAGGTCGACGAGCCCGACGAATGCAAGTTGGTCGAGGGTCAGATCAAAGATTTTTTCACCCATTTGGACCAGCAGAACTATATCCGCCAAAGGGAACTGCCCGATGGCAGCCTGGCCTATTTTCACCAGCTCACCCAACGGCTGCTGGCCGCCCCACCGACGGTGAGCGGGGAAACCGCAGACATCCATACCGTGCTAAGGAATACCGCGCACCTGTACCGCGTTCTGGGACTTAAAGATCTCTGGCTACTCAGGGAAGTCATGCAGAATGAAAGGGCGACCCTGGAAGAGTTGCTTGCCCTGCTGTACCGCTGGTCTTTAGTCGCCGAGGAGTGCCAGGACAGCGACCTGGAAATCAGGCTGCCCCTGCCGGCCACCTACGAATACGCCGGGTTTTTCCTCAACACCTTGGGCGGGCGGGCTTATCTTTTCCGCCGTGACAGCCGGACAAGGTTGCTGACCACCTATTACGCGGTGCTGATCCTGGATCAGGCCAACGAAGCGGCAATCAACCGCCACGGGCTGGACATCCGCCCGGCCATCGACAACCTGCTGGCGGAAATCCCGGGGGCTGACAACCTGCGACAAAGAGAAGAGTACCTGGCTACCCTGATCGAGCTGCAGGACAAATACCGCCGACAATACGGCGCCGGGAAAATGTAGAGTACGGGGCGCCCGGGGAAAAGCCACGCCCATGCTTGCCTCACAGGCCATCGGCTACCGCGGGCAAGATTAACCAAATTGCGTAAACGTTTACCTAGTTGACCCCTTTGCTGTTGAGGTGCGCCGCATACTTTTTGTCGGTGCCCAGGATGTGCTTGTCCAACCAGTCCTTGAGGAACTGCGACACTTCGACGGTGAGGTTCATCTTACCGGCCTTGAGGTCATTCTGCAGGGCCAGAACCTTGGCCGTCATCTTTTCGTGTTTGACCTTGTGGGCGGCGTAATCAGGGTAGCCGTGGGTTTGCATCAACCGCTCTTCGGTGGCAAAGTGACTGGCGCAGTATGAGACCAGCTTGTTGAGCAGCCCGGAGAGCACGTCTTTGGCCCGCTGCTGCATCATCGCTTCATGCAGCTCGTTGATCATACTCACCAGTTGCTTGTGCTGCTCGTCAATTTCCCGAACATTGACACTGTACTCATCCTTCCATTCAAACATCGCCATTTTGCTACCTCCTGGAATTGTTGTTGGTTATGGAACGATCACGGCCAGCCGCCGACGGTTATGAACGTCGACATTGCAGGTGCGTCCATGCCCGGCCTCTTCTGCGGCACCCCGACAAGCGGTGGGGCGTGATCATTATTACCTGACCAGGCCACCACATTGAGGTGTATCTTAAGCATTTACCCGGCTCCATGCAAGAAGAACCATTATCAAACTCAAACAAAAACCTTGTTTAAAGCCCCAGCCAAGGTTCCGGTAAAAAGTGATCGCCCCATTTTGTCAAGTCGAATATAATACAGTTTTTTCCTAAGCATAAGCCGTTTACCACCCCCCTGGCACTGCTGCCCCGAGGTACCAATGCAACACCCCCACCAGGAGCCGACGCCGGCGACAAATCCGCCGTCCCAGGCGGCATACCGCCAGATCTGTAAGCGGCTTGAGCAGGCTTTGCAGGACCATGACCTGGAAGGATTCCAGGGGGCCATGCTGCAGTGGTTCAACTTCCAGCCGCGGGCCGATTTCCCCGATCCAGTGCTCGCCTGTTGCACGCGCCCCTTCACGCCCAGTCGTTTTGCAACCCTGCCGGCGCCGATCAGGCTCTATGCCCTGCAGGCCATTTTTCGCCACCACATTCCCCGGCTGCTTGATCTGCAGCCGCAGCTTGATTTTCTGCGCCAACCAGTAGCCCTTGCGGGCCTGAGCCAAAAATTTCAGCAGCCTTTCCTCTATCTGCTGCTCGCCGCCCTGCTTTTACGCGGAGAAACCGAGCCGGCCGGGGAGCTTTTCCAACGTCACCACCGCAAGCTTGGCGGTTGCGGCCTGCGGGGCTGGTTATTTTTTCTGCACGGCGACTATACCGCCGCCATACGCTCATTCAAGATCGACCTCAACCGGCTCCGGCGCCGGGAAGAAAACCCCGGCGCCTTTTTTACCGGCTTTGAAGGGATCATCATGCTGCTGAGTCTGCTGGCCGCAGACAACCACCGCCACCTGGAGCTGATCAGAACTTTAACCGACGATTTGGCCCTGGTCCAGCCCCACAACCCGCTGCTGCCGGTCTACCGGATCTTAAACGAGGTCACCGCTTTGCTGGAAAGCCGAGGCGGGGCACGCCACCTGCCGCCGACCCTGCCACCAACCGCTGGTGATGCCGTGACCACCCTTTTTTCCGGCCTGGCCGATCTCTGGCTGACCGGTGGTCTCGACCCCGCCATCCAGCCGGTGCTGGCAAAGCTTGACCGGCGGGCCAGCGCCAACGGCTACCACTGGCTGGCCGCCGGCTACCGGAGCCTGCTGCAGGCTGCCTCCCCAAGGCCACTCCGACCGGCCACCAAAGACCAACCGGCAGCGCAGAACAGCCGGCCGGCCGCCACTATCCCGCTGAGCTGGAATATCGGCGCCCTGGTCAAAACCACCGAACCATGGCGCCACGCCGTCATGGCGCTGCAGCACCACGACCCCCGTCCAACGACAAAGGAAAGCCCCCGGCGACTGGCCTGGCTGCTGCGTTACCGGGAAGATTTGGACCACTGTGGGCTCCGACCGCTATTTCAGCAACGACGGCCGGACGGCACCTGGAGCCGGGGCCGCCCGGTGGCCCTAAACCGGCTGCTCGCCCTGACCGAAGGAAACCCTGACAGCCGCCACCGTCCGTTACCAGCCATCGATCAACTGCCGCTTTCCCCACGGGATCAGGCCATCTGCCATTGCCTGGCCCGCGGCGGCTCGACCCTAAGCGGCGGGTTCCACGTTCTCCCCCAACCGGACCTGCACCTGCTGGTCGGTCACCCCCATCTTTATCTGGCCGGCGCCGGCCACCAGCCTCTCCGGCTGGAGCACGGCCAACCTACCCTGCTCATCGAACCGGAGCCGCCCCAAAACCTGCGCCTGCGCCTCCACCCCTTCCCCCCCCCTACCGGCCAGACGCTGCACCGCCGGGATGAAACTTGTCTCCAGATCATTTCCAGTCCCCCGGCATTGCGGGAGTTAGCCGCCTGGCTTGGCCCGGAGGGGGTGAGCCAACCCCGGCAGGGCAGCCAGCAGCTGCTTGCCCTGTTGCGCGAACTGCCACCGGATCTAGCGGTATTTTCCTGCCTCGATCTGCAGTTGCCGCACAGCGAAACCATGGCGCCGAACAATCGGGTAATCGTGCAATTTTTCCCCGCCTCCTCAGGCTTGAAGGTACGCCTGCGGGTTCGCCCCCTGGGCCCCGATGGCCCCGAGCTTAACCCCGGCCACGGCCCGCCCCTGCTCTGGGCCGGCATCAGTGGCCGCCGCTACCGCCTGCGCCGCGAACTGGCCGAAGAAACCGACCGGGCCCAAAAACTGGCGGCGTACTGCAAGCTGGACTGGAAGAGGCAACAGAGCAACGACCCGGCCGGCCCCGATCCCGCCACCTGGACCTTGACCTCCCCCCAAAGCTGCCTGGAGTTTTTAAACCGGCTGCAGGAAATTTCCCCCCCGGTGCCCCAGGAGTGGCCGGCCGGCCGGGGTTTTTCGCTAAGCCCCACCATTGAGTTGCAGCGATTGCAACTTAAGATCAGCAAAAAAAACGACTGGTTCGCTTTAAACGGCGCTTTGCAGCTGGACGACGGTCTGGTGCTGGAACTCTCCTCGCTGCTGCGCACCACCAAGCGAGGCAAGGGGCGGTTCATTCCCCTCGGGCATGGCCGCTTTCTCAGCTTAAGCAACGAACTTAAGCGTAAAATAGATGAGATCGAGGCTTTTGCCGAGCTCCACCGGGGCGAGATCAGGCTGCACCCTTTGGCCGTGCGGCTGTTGCTCAACGCCGAAGAACCCCAGGTGCCGGGCCAACGGCCGCAGGTATCCACCGATGGGCACTGGCAGGACTTCCTGACCCGGCTGGAGCAGAACCGCACCCGGCAGGACCCGCCACCGACCGGCCTGAAAACCCGACTGCGCCATTACCAACTGACCGGCTACCGCTGGCTGCGCCAGATGGCCGACCTGCAGCTAGGCGCCTGCCTGGCCGACGACATGGGCCTGGGCAAGACCATTCAGGCCCTGGCCCTGTTGCTGGCCCGGTCCAATCAAGGGCCCGGCCTGGTGGTGGCCCCCACCTCCCTGTGCCTTAACTGGCAGGCCGAAGCCCACCGCTTTGCCCCGGGGCTGAGACTGATCCACTACAGCGGCCGCAACCGCAGCCAGTTACTGACGCAACTGGGGGCCGGCGATCTGGTGGTCTGCAGTTACGGCATGCTGCAGCGGGACGCCGGGGTTATCGGTGCCGTTCACTGGCACACCATTGTGCTGGACGAGGCCCAGGCCATCAAAAATTTTCTGGCCAAACGCTCCCGGGCGGCCATGCAGTTGCAGGGTGACTGCAAGCTGATCACCACCGGCACCCCGCTGGAAAACCATCTCACCGAACTGTGGACCCTGTTTCGTTTCATCAACCCCGGCTTGCTGGGCAGCCTGGAACAGTTCAGGAAAAAATTCATCATCCCCATCGAGCAGCACGGTGACCAGCAGGCCCGGCAACGACTGAAAAAACTGCTCACCCCATTCATTCTGCGCCGGCTCAAGAACGAGGTATTGCAGGAACTGCCGCCGCGCACCGATATCACCCTGCAGGTCAGCATGCACCGGGAGGAGGCCGCCTTGTATGAGGCCTTGCGCCGGCAGGCCAGGGCAACCTTGAAAAACGGCGCCAACCGTGACCGCCCCGGCGCCCCGCTGCAGGTGCTGGCGGAAATCATGAAGCTGCGGCGGGCCTGCTGCCACCCCCGGCTGGTGTTGCCGGACAGCACCATGCCCGGGGCCAAGCTGGAACTTTTGACCAAGGTGGTGGCGGAACTGCTGGAAAACCGACACCGTATCCTGGTTTTCAGCCAGTTTGTCGACCACCTGGCCATCGTCCGGCAGTATCTGGATGAACAACAGATCAGTTATCAGTATTTTGACGGGGCCACGCCGGCCCGCGTTCGCCAGCAGCGAGTCCGGGACTTTCAGGCCGGCCGGGGAAAACTGTTTTTGATCAGCTTGCGGGCCGGCGGCCTGGGGCTCAACCTTACCGCCGCCGATTACGTGATCCACCTTGACCCATGGTGGAATCCGGCGGTTGAAGAGCAGGCTTCCGATCGGGCCCACCGCATCGGCCAGGACAAACCGGTTACCATCTACCGCCTGATTACCACCGGCACCATCGAAGAAAAGATCCTGGCGATGCACCAGCAAAAACGACATTTAGCCGCAGAGTTACTGGACGCCACCCGTTCCGGCCCACCTCGCAGTTACGATGAACTGTTGGCTCTGCTGGAAAAATAGGTAAAATTACTGATAGCACTTCAAGCGCCGGACAACCACCGGTTGGAGCGCGCCACCAGGCAAAATAAGGAAAAACATGATTGGAAAGCTGCAATTAAGCCTTAGCTGTAAGTTGATCGTCGGCTGCGTTTTGACCCTGCTGATCACCATGAGCATCACCTTCTACCTGATCAGCCTCCGCCAGGAGCGGTTGATCGTGCAACAGGCGGAGAACGAGGCCCGGACCATCTTTCGCCAAATCATCGTCACCCGTAAATGGGTGGCCGACCATGGCGGGATTTTTGTCCGCCAGACATCTCAGCAACCCTGGATCAGGCCCTCCCCGTTTATGGTCAATGCCGACATCACCGACCAGCTTGGCCGGCGCTATCTGCTGCAAACCCCGGCCATGGTGACCAAGGCCCTGGCCGATTACGCCAAGGAGGAAGAAACCTACTGGTTTCGTATCACCAGCCTCAATCCGGTAAACCCCGCCAACCGCCCCGATGAAACCGAACGGGCCGCACTTGAGGCCTTCAGCCGTGAAGAAATCGACGAATTGATGGTCATGGAGACCATCAGCAGCGATGTCTACCTGCGCTACATCTCCCCACTCTACATTGACAGGGTCTGCCTGGATTGCCACGGCAACTACCGGCTCAATGAGGTCCGCGGCGCCATCAGCGTCGCCGTGCCGCTCAGCGAGACCTTCGCCGAGGCGGCCCGGAACCGGCGCCTGCTGTTTGCCTCCATGGGCCTGGTGGTGATGGTCCTGAGCGGTTCGCTGCTACTGATGATCCGCCACCTGGTGCTCACCCCCATGCAGACCCTGGCCACCGCCATGACCCGTTATTCCCGCAGCGGACACGCCGATGATGCGGTGGTGCTGCAAACCGGTGATGAGCTTGAAGCCCTTTCCCACTCCTTTGCCAGCATGGCCGGCAAACTCAGCGACTATCACCACAATCTGGAAGACAAAATCCAGATCGCTACCCGTGATCTGGAACAGAGCAACCGGCAACTGCTGGAGGCCAACCGGCTGCTGGCCGCCACCAATCTCCGGAAATCGGACTTTATCGCCCGAGCCTCCCACGAGTTACGCACCCCGCTGACTTCAGTCAAAGGCGGCATGGAATACCTGACGGCCAAGCTCGCCAGCCTGGACCGGGATACCGGCCAGGCCTGCAACCGCGACGAACTGCTGGACTTTCTCAAGCTGATCCGCAACAACACCGACCGGCTGATTCGCATGGTCAACACCATGCTGGACATTGAGCATATCGAAATGGGCACGGTCTCCTCCCTTAATATCCGGGATTTCGACCTGGCCCTGATCATCTGGGAAAGCCGGGAGGAACTGGCCCTAACCGCCGCCGGCAAAGACATTGAGCTTACCATCCAAGGACCGCAGACCATGATGGTGCGGGCCGATGAGGACCGCATCCGGCAGGTGCTGACCAACCTGCTGGCCAATGCCGTCAAGTTCTCCCCAACCAACTCAGCCGTGCAACTCTGTTTCCGCCAGGATCAGGAAGTAACGCTGGTGGAGGTACTGGATCGGGGGGCGGGGATCGAGCCCGGACAGGAAGAGAAGATCTTTGAGAAATTTTATCGCTTGGGCGACAAGGAAGGCAGCGGCCTGGGGCTGGCCATCTGCCGCAGCATCATCGAGGCCCATGGCGGTCACATCGGCGCTGAAAACCGCCCCGGAGGCGGGGCCCGGTTTTATTTTCAGCTGCCATCCCGGTAATCGCCGTGGGCCGGCAGGAGGAGGCAACCTTACATTATTTTAGCAATTTTAAGAAAAATGTGTTTAATTAAGATTGTTTGTCGACTTTGAGCAAGTCGTAGAGACGCCAAAAGTAGTAACCGGCAAGCTGAAAATTGCCGGTTACCGGGCGCCGGTCGCCCCTTACGGCAACGCCCGACCGCACCTCACCTACACCGCCGCTAACGAGAACCGCAAAACATGGAAGAAAGCGCCGCAACCTCAACCCTGCTGGCCATCGACGACGACCAGGACATTCTCAAGGTACTCAAGGCCAACCTGGAACTGCATGGCTTCAAGCTGGTTACCGCCACTTCCCTGACCGAGGCCCGCCAGGTCCTGGAGTCACTCCAGCCGGACCTGATTATTCTTGACTTGATGCTGCCCGACGGCGACGGCCTGGAGTTCTGCTGCTCTCTGAAGTCGATTCATCCCCAGTTGCCGATTATCATGCTCACTGCCCGGGACAAGGTCTCCGACAAGGTGGTGGGGCTGGAACTGGGGGCCGATGATTATGTGGTCAAGCCTTTTGAGACCAGCGAGTTGCTGGCCAGGATCAAGGCACGGCTCAGGTCAAGCCCGGGAGGGGCCCCCAATCCGGTGATCCGGGCCGGCGAGTTGGAAGTGGACCTGCGTAACCAGACGGTTAGCGTCAACGGCCAGGAGATTTATCTGACCGCCAAGGAGTTCCAGCTGCTGGCCTGCCTGGTGGAAAACCGCAACAACCTGGTAACCCGGGATGAGATTCGCAAAAGGCTGTGGCGCGACTCCAAAATCTATTCCTGGAGCCGGGTGATTGATGTGCACATTCAGCACTTGCGCCAAAAAATCGAAAAGACCCCCTCCCGCCCCCGCTTTATCATCACGGTACCGGGCCGGGGCTACCGTTTTGCCGAAGAGTAGCAGCGGAAGCTGCTACGGTACGGTTAGAAACTCCACCTCACCGCTAAGCTCATAACGGCCGTCGACCAGGAAGTAATCCAGGCTCTGCCCCCGGGCCGACACTTCGTCTCCGCTGATCTCGACCCCTACCCGGCTACTCACCCGCCCCTCCCGTTCATAATAATTCAGGGCCTGGGTGCGAAGAGAAAAACCGTCGGCATCAAGCAGTCTTACATTATCTTCCAGCTCCAGTACCGCCAACGCCTGATCATAACGGCCGTGATCGGCGTCAATCCAGACCTGCTCCGCTTCGTCCCGAAAAAAGACGGCCTCCACCCCGGTCAGGAAAAACCCCTCTCCCCCGGCACCGGAGCGCAAATCACGGCTGTTAGCCCGCCACTCCAGGGTGCCATCGATTTCCTGGGCAAAGCGGACCTGCTCCATGGTGAAGTGCTGTTCCTCCGTCGGCCGGCGCTCTCGCACCTCATCATCACCAACCGGCACCGGCGGCGGGGCTAAAAAATCGCTCAACCGCGCCCCGTAAAGCGGCCAGCCCAAGGCCAGCAACAGGGGCAGCAGCCAAAGCAGGTTGCGCATTCCGTGCATCATCTGATCAGTTTTAACCGGCTCAATTAAGGTGTAATCGCAAAAACACACCAAGCGGGTTGGTCGGTAAGGCGAGAGCAATTAGTTACAAAGCGTGCCCAGTCGGCGGCCGTTGCCAACCTAGCGGGCATAATCGGCCAGCAGTTTATCCCGCATGCCCCGGGCTTCGATGATCAGCTCGCAGACCTCACGCACCGCCCCGCGGCCACCGGCGGCGCGGGTGACGTAATGGGCCGCCGCCCGCACTTCGGCCACCGCGTCGGCCACCGCCACGGCCAGGCCGGCCCGCAGCAACAGAGGGAGATCGAGCCAGTCGTCGCCCACGTAGGCCACCTGCTCCGGCGCCAGCTTTTCCGCCGCCAGCACCTGCTGCCAGACCTCAAGCTTTGCTCCCCGGCCCTGGTAAACGTGACGCAGCTGCAAATCCTCGGCCCGGCGCCGCACGGTCTCGGAGGTTCGGGCGGTAATCAGCCCGGTTTCCACCCCGGCCTCCCGCAACAGCCTGATGCCCAGCCCATCGCGGGTGGAAAAGGACTTCATCTCGTAACCTTCCGGCCCGTAGACAATGGTGGAATCGGTCAAAACGCCGTCAACATCAAGCAGCAGCAGTTTAATTCCGGCCGCCTGCGGCAGGCAGTTTTTCCAGGCATAACTCCGCTCCGGCCCGCCGGCGCGTTCCAGGGAACGCTGGCGCAAGCCCTGGGTAATCTCGCAATCGGAGGGGTAGTGTAAGCGGTTACGGGGTGCTACATTACCGCTTTGGGGGGTGGTGTGATCCGGGCCTGCCATGACTGTCTCCGGGGCCGGCCGCTAGACAGCGGCGCTCAGTTGATGAATGGCCAAGACCTGGCGCAGGAGTTCTTCCACCTGGTCCAGGGGCCAGGAGTTGGGGCCGTCACAAAGGGCCTGCCGGGGGTCGGGATGGACCTCCATGAACAGGCCGTCAATGCCCACCGCCGCCGCCGCCCGGGCCAGAGTCGGCACAAAACGGCGCTGGCCACCGGATCTATCGCCGGCGCCGCCGGGCAACTGCACGCTGTGGGTGGCATCGAAGATCACCGGGCTGCCCAATTGGCGCAACAGCGGCAGGGAACGCATGTCGACCACCAGGTTGTTGTAGCCGAAACTGCTGCCCCGCTCGGTGAGCAGCACCCCCCCGGTACCGGCGGAGCGAACCTTGGCCGTGGCCGGGGCCATATCCCAGGGGGCAGCGAACTGGCCTTTTTTAACATTAACCGGCTTGCCGGTTTGTGCCGCTGCCACCAGCAGATCGGTCTGGCGGCAGAGGAAGGCGGGAATCTGCAGTACGTCGAGTACCGCGGCGGCGGCCGCCGCCTGCCCGCTTTCATGGACATCGGAGATCAGGGGCAGATCAAATTCACGGCCGATGGCCGCCAGCATGGCCAGCCCTTCCGCCGGCCCCGGCCCCCGGTATGATTCCAGTGAGGTCCGGTTGGCCTTATCAAAGGAGGCCTTGAAGATCAGGTTAACCCCCAGGCGGGCAGAGACTTCCTTGAGATGGCCGGCAATTTGGCGCATGATCGACTCGGACTCGATCACGCAGGGGCCGGCCAGCAGGGTCAGGGGTTGCCCCGGCCCGATCCGGAAACGCCCGGCTATCTCAACCGGCTGTATTACCGAAGCCATGTTGCCCGGCTCAGCCATGTTGCCCGGCGTCCTGCTGGTGAGTCAGGGCCGCCCGGATAAAGGCGGTAAAGAGCGGATGCGGCTGCATGGGGCGAGACTTGAATTCCGGGTGAAACTGGCAGCCCAAGAACCATGGATGATCGGCCAGTTCAACAATTTCCACCAGCTTATCATCCGGTGAGGTGCCGCCGATCACCAGCCCTTTGTCCGCCAGCGGTTGGCGGTATTCGTTATTGAACTCGTAGCGGTGCCGGTGACGCTCGTTGATCAACTCTTCACCGTAGGCATCCATGGCGTTGGTCCCGGGCTGCAGCCGGCAGGGATAACTCCCCAGCCGCAGGGTGCCGCCCAGATCGGTGGCCTCATCGCGCACCTGCACCTGGCTGGTCCGATAGTCGTACCATTCTTTGATGAAGTAAATCACCGGGTGGGGGGTTTTGGGGTTGAACTCGGTGCTGTCGGCATCTTGCAGGCCGGCCACATGGCGGGCAAACTCGACGGTGGCCAGCTGCATCCCCAGGCAGATCCCGAAAAACGGCACCTTCTGTTCCCGGGCATAACGGATGGCTAAAATCTTGCCGGCCACCCCGCGACCGCCGAAGCCGCCGGGCACCAGGATGCCATGACAACCGGCCAGCAGGGTGGCCGCCCCTTCCAGGCCGTGGGCTTCAATATCTTCGGCACTGACATAACGCAGCACCACCCGGGCGTCATTGGCCACGCCTCCGTGCACCAGGGCTTCATGCAGGCTTTTATAAGACTCCTTCAGCTCCACATATTTGCCGATGATGGCGATATTGACTTCCGAGGCAGGATTTTTGATCTTTTCCACCAGTTCGCTCCATGGTTCCAGGCGCGGGGAGCCGGTCCAGACATTGAGCTGCTTGAGGATTTTGTCGTCCAGCCCTTCTTTGTGAAACCACAGGGGCACTTCATAGATGTTGTCCACGTCGCGGGCGGTGATCACCGCGTCCCGCTCGACATTGCAAAACAGGCCGATTTTGGCCTTCAATTCATCACTGAGCGTCGTTTCGGTGCGACAAAGCAGGATATCGGGCTGGATCCCGATGGCCCGCAGTTCCTTAACGCTGTGCTGGGTGGGTTTGGTTTTCACCTCGCCGGCGGTTTTGATGAAAGGCACCAGGGTGACATGCAGATAAAGGGTGTTTTCCCGCCCCAGATCGCTGCGCAACTGCCGGATGGCCTCCAGGAAGGGCAGCGATTCAATATCGCCGATGGTGCCGCCGATTTCGATGATGGCCACATCCACCTCGCCTTCCAGCTGGCGTACGGCGGCCTTGATTTCATCGGTCACATGGGGAATCACCTGCACGGTGCCGCCCAGGTATTCACCCCGGCGCTCCTTGCTGATCACCGTATGGTAAATGCGCCCGGAGGTGTAGTTGTTGCGCTGGCTCAGGCTCACCGAGGTATAACGCTCGTAGTGCCCCAGATCCAGATCGGTTTCGGCCCCGTCATCGGTGACGTATACCTCGCCGTGCTGAAAGGGGTTCATGGTACCGGGATCGACATTGATGTACGGGTCCAGCTTCTGGAAGGTAATACTCAGGCCCCGGCTTTCCAGCAAGGCGCCGATGGCGGCGGCGGCCAGGCCCTTACCCAGGGAGGAAAGCACTCCGCCGGTGATAAAGATAAACTTGGTTCGCGTTGTCCGTTGGGCAGGTTTCATGGCTCCAGGTTCTGCAACAAATTGGTCGGAGGCGGGTCGGCGCTGCTGCTTGCGCCGATCATCATGCCATCGTACCATTAGCATAATCGCCTCTGGGTGATGGCAACAGGCTGACAGGGGCGGATCGGCAAGCGACGCGGGGTAAGTGAGTAACGGGACACCCCGTGATCGCTTACCCCGTGGACGCTTGCGGCCGCCTTTATCCGGCCGAATATAGCACCAACCGGGCTGGAGGAAAAGCAAAAAGCCGGGACTTTTTTGGCGATGGCGGATAAAGTATCGCCAATTCAGCATCCCACTGAAATCCTACCACCCATTCATTAGGCGCCAACTTTAAGGAAGCATGATGATGATGTCAAACCAGGGTCCTTTTTTTCGGCCATACCACCCCAGCCATGGCTGGCGATTGCTGGGCCTGCTGCTGGTGCTGATGGTTTTGGGGGCCTGTGGCAAACCTCAGGTAATCTCCAGCCCCACCGGCAAGAGCCGGGTGGAAGCACCGCATGATTCTCCGGCCAGAATCCCCCCCACCCAGCGGCCCTACCAGATCCAAGGAACCACCTATTACCCGATTCCTTCCGCCCACGGCTACTCTGAAACCGGCATCGCCTCATGGTACGGGCGCAAGTTCCATGGCCGCCGCACCTCCAACGGCGAGATTTACGACATGCATGCCATGACCGCCGCCCATAAAACCTTGCCCATGGACACCCACCTGCTGGTGGAAAATTTGGAAAACGGCCGGGAAATCACGGTGCGAATCAACGACCGGGGGCCGTTCGTGCGGGGCCGCATCATTGATCTGTCTTACCGGGCCGCCCAAAAACTGGGAATGGCCGAACAGGGCCTGGCCCAGGTAAGAATCACCGCCCTGGGGGCCACCGAGCGTTACGTGGAAGATGGCCAGCTCCAGCAGCGTTTCACCGCCACCCCAGATTTTGAGCATGGTGAATTTTATGTCCAGGTCGGCGCCTTTACGGTGGCGGAAAACGCCACTCGCCTGCGGGACCAATTGCAGGAGTGGGGCCGCACGGCGGTGATCCGGGAATATGACCACGGCGGCAGGCTGTTTCACCGGGTCCAGGTGGCCGCCGGGGATACTTTAAGCGGCGCCCTGCGCCTGGAACGGGTGCTGATCGAAGCGGGATACACCGACGCCTTCGTCGTTGCCCGTTGAAAAAATCGCGTCAGCACCGCATTTTGCGGCGATCGGCCCGGCTTGCGTACCTGGGGTACGCGGCGCCGGGCCGCTTGCCGCAACCTGCGGCACTGACGCGATTTTTTTACTTGGCCCAGTGATGCCGCGATTTTTCCCTTGCTCCATGATGCGTGCTTATGTGGTGCCCCGTTTGGATTTCTTTGCCGGCGGGAGGCGGTGGCTTACTGTTTTGGGTGGGCTACTTGCCAAACGGCCTTGGGATACTTATGTTCTTGCCTGAATTGTTTCGGTTGAATTAATTATCTGTTTTTAGCTAAGGACTGATCGGGATATGGATTACTACAAGGCTTTGGGGGTTGGGCGTTCGGCCAGCCCGGAAGAGATTAAGAAGGCCTATCGCAAGCTGGCCCTTAAATATCACCCGGACCGCAACCAGGGCAACAAGGAGGCGGAAAACCGCTTTAAGGAGATCAGTGAAGCCTACGCCGTGCTCAGTGACCCGGAAAAGCGCAAGCAGTACGACACTTTCGGCGCCGACGGTTTCCAGCAGCGCTACTCCCAGGAAGACATCTTCCGCAACGCCAACATCAACGACATTCTGCGGGAGTTCGGCATCAACCTGGGCGGTGGCCGGGCCACTTTTCACGGCGGCATGGGCGGCGGGCCCAGTTTCTTCGACGAGCTGTTCGGGGTCGGCGGAATGAGCGGCATGGGGGGCCAGGCCCAGGATTTCCGCCACTTCCAGCAGGATCCGCGCCGGCAGCAAATGGTTAAGGGCAACGACTTAAGCCTGGAGTTGCCGGTGACCCTGGAAGAGGTGCTGCACGGCAGCGAAAAGACCATTTCCTTGGGGCATGGGGGCAAAAGCGACAAGGTCTCGGTGAAAATCCCCGCCGGGATCGAAGACGGCAAGAAGTTGCGGATCAACGGCAAGGGCGCCCCATCTCCCATGGCCGGTCCGCCGGGCGATTTATTGCTGCTGATCAGGGTGAAGCCCCACCCGGTGTTCAGCCGGGAAGGCCGGAACCTGGTGGTGGATCAGGAGATTCCCTTAAGCGGCGCCCTGCTGGGCACCGATATCGCCGTACCCACCCTGGAAGAACGCCGGCTCAAGGTCAAAGTGCCGGCCGGCAGCAAGCCCGGCGCCAAACTACGCCTGAAAGGTCAGGGGCTGCCGGGCGCGGGTGGGGCCCGGGGCGACCTGCTGGTCCGCCTCAACCTCAAAATGCCCGCCAAATTAACCGCGGACCAGCGCGAACTGGTTAAAAAACTGGCAGCAACCGGGCTTTAACAGCCCGCCCGAAACGGACGGTTAACGGCGGTTTTAAAAGCTCACGACTTGACAAAGGCCCGCGGCCCCTGGACCTGCACCCGGTTGCGCCCGCCTTCCTTGGCCACATAGAGGGCCTTGTCCGCCGCACAGATCAGATCCTGCTCACTGAACTCCGGCTGCGGCACCACCGAAGAAACCCCGAAGCTCATGGTAAGCTGCAGCCGGGTGCCCGATTCCGGGTGCTCAACACTCATCTTCTCCACCTCCTGGCGGACGGTTTCAGCCAGGTGCCGCCCCCCTTCCAGGTCGGTTTCCGGCAGCAGGATCACGAACTCCTCCCCGCCAAAACGGGCCGCCAGGTCTGAAGGGCGCATCAGCGGGCTGCGAATCACCGCAGCGATTCTGACCAGGCACTCATCACCCACCAGATGCCCGAAGTTGTCGTTGAACTGCTTGAAGGAATCGATATCACCCAGGACCAGGGTCAGCGGATGCCGGTTGCGCATGGCCCGCCGCCATTCGGTGTGAATGGTTTCCTGGAAGCAGCGACGATTGGCCAGGCCGGTCAGAGCGTCGGTAAGGGAAAGTTCATTAAGCCGGGCGTTGGCCTCTTCCAGTTGCGACTTGACCCCCAGCAGTTCCCGCACCTTGCGATCCAACTCGGCGCTCTTTTGGGCCAGCAGTCGCTGCTGGCGGTCCAACTGCAGAAAGATCTCCACTTTGCTGCGCAGAATATGGGCATTGATGGGCTTGAAGAGATAGTCCACCGCGCCGGCTTCATAGGCCTTAAAGACATGTTTGTCTTCCTTGCTGATGGCGGTTACGAAGATGATCGGCAGATGCCTGGTCTGCTTGCGGCCCCGCAACAGGCTGGCGGTTTCAAAACCGTCCATCCCCGGCATCTGCACATCAAGCAGGAGCAGGGCAAAGTCATGCTCCAGCAGCAGGGAAAGGGCCTGTTCACCGGAAGTAGCGGTGACCAACTGCGCCTCCATCCCTTCAAGCAGCCCTTCCATCACCAGCAGATTGGCCGGCTGGTCATCGACAATGAGAATTTTCGGTATACCCGGCATAATCTCAACTTATCCCCAAAAACAAAATATTCACGCCGGCCGGTAAAGGTTGGCCAGAAAACGCCCGATGGCCGGTAACGGCAGCACAAAATCCACTTCGGCGGCCTGGATGGCGGCCCGCGGCATGGTCGGAAATTCAGCCCCGGCCGGATCCTGCACCACCGCCAAGCCACCCCGGCGCTTCACCGCCGCCAGGCCGCGGCTGCCGTCATCGTTGGCCCCGGTCAGCACCACGGCAATCAGGCCGGCGCCATGGACCTCGGCGGCGGTTTCAAACAGCAGATCAATGCTGGGCCGGGAAAAGTTGACCCAATCCTCCAGGGAAAGGGCCAACGAGCCGTCATCCTCCACCAGCAGGTGGTAATTGGCCGGCGCCAGGTAGGCGGTGCCGGCCACCGCCGACTCCTTGTCTTCCGCCTCCTTGACTCGAATGGCGCAGCGCTGATCAAGCCAACGGGCCAGGTAGTCATCGGCATCCCCCCCCAGGTGCTGCACCACCAGCAGCGGCAGCGGAAAATCCGCCGGCAGGCGGCTCAAAATCTCGCGCAGGGCCTCCATCCCGCCGGCGGAAACCCCGATCACCACAGCCCGGTAGGGCGGAACCTGACGCCCGGTAACCTCCGATTTCTTGGTTGCCATATTGTTGTTAACCGGCCGGTCCGTTTAGCTTAACCCCGGCGATGGAATTATTGCAAACGTTTCTTGAAAATTTTTTCACTACCGTAGAGTTCGCTGAACTTTTCACCGATCTTCATAAGCTTCAGCGACTCCTTGGCCCCCAGCCAGAGAAAGCCGCCCGGGCATAGACTCTGGTGAAAGGTGGTAAAAATCCGCTCCTGGAGATCCCGGTTGAAGTAAATCACCACATTGCGACAGACCACCAGTTGCATCTCACTGAACACCCCGTCGGTGACCAGGTTATGATCGGCAAAAACCATCTGTTTGCGCAGCCAGCTTTTAAGCAGCATGGACTCGCTGTCGGTCCGGTAATAATCGACCAGGGAGGCCCGACCGCCGCTCTTCTGGTAATTACTGTTGTACTGCCGGGCCCGCTCCAGCGGATAAACGCCTTCCTTGGCCTTTTGCAAAGCCACCCGGTTGAAATCGGTGGCATAAATCCGGCACCGCTCCAGCAGGCCCTCTTCATGGAGCAGGATGGCCGTGGAGTAGACTTCTTCCCCGGTGGCACAGCCGGCATGCCAGATCTTGACATAGGGGTAGGTTTTCAGCAGCGGCACCACATCCTCGCGAATCCGCCGGTAGGCCGCCGGGTCACGGAACATCTCGGTGACATTGATGGAAAGATCCCGCAACAGTTGCTCAAAAAAATCGCGCTGGCAGAGCAGCCGGTGCTGCATGGCCCCCAGGTCGGAAAGGCCGGAGAGTTCCAGCCGGTGGCGCAGCCGGCGGCGCAAATGCGCCCGGGCGTAGTCGCGGAAGTCATAACCGTAACGCTGGTAAATCGCCTCCAGCAGCAGGTTGATCTCCAGCTCTTCAATCTCCTTGGCCTCGTCGGCCAACTCCTCCCGCTCCAGGCTCATTGGTACAACCAGACCCGCAACAGGGATAGCAGCCTTTCCGGATCCACCGGCTTGGCCAGGTAGTCGTTGGCACCGGCGGCCAGGCACTTGTCCTTGTCTCCACGCATGGCCTTGGCGGTGAGCGCGATGATGGGCAGTTTCGCCCGGGCCGGATCCCGGCGAATCTCGCCCATGGCCTCATAACCATCCATTTCCGGCATCATGATATCCATCAGCACCAGATCGATCTCCGGATGTTCGGCCAGCTTGGCCAGGGCCTCGCGGCCGTCCCGGGCCACCACGATCTCCAGGCCGGCCTCTTCCAGCACACTGGAGAGGGCGAAGATGTTGCGCATGTCATCATCCACCAGCAGCACCGTCCGGCCCTGGAAGGCCGATTCGCGGTTATGCAGGGTCTTGAGTACTTCCTGTTGCCGGCTGGGCAGGCTCTTTTCCACCCGGTGGAGAAAGAGGGTGGTCTCATCCAGCAGCCGTTCCGGCGAACGAGCCCCTTTAATGATGATGGAGTCGGCATATTGCTGCAACCGCTCTTCCTCATCGGGGCTGATCTCCCGCCCGGTGTAGATCACCACCGGCACCTGGGAAATGCGCTGATCATCCTTGATTTTGGTCAGCAGATCAAAGCCGCTCATATCTCCCAGGCCCAGATCCAGAATCACGCAATCGAAGTGTTCCGTACCAAGCAGGCGGTGGGCCTCTTCCCCGTCGGCGGCCTCCACCACTTCGATATCGCCGCCCTCGCCCACCATGGCTCGAATCGCCTGGCGCTGGACCATGTCGTCTTCCACCACCAGCAGTCTTTTCACCGGGTTTTCCGCCAGCTTTTCAATGCGGCCAAAAACCTGCTCCAGCTTGTCCACACTCACCGGCTTGGTGAGAAAGCCCACCGCCCCCAGTTGCATCACCTCGTTTGAGGGGTCGCTGGCAGAGATGAAATGAACCGGAATATGCCGGGTTTCCGGATTTTTCTTGAGCCGCTCCATAACCTCGCGGCCGCTGATGCCCGGCAGGCCCATGTCGAGAATAATCCCGCTGGGCCGGAAGTAATCGGCCAGGTGCAGTCCGGTTTCGCCATCTTCGGCCACCAGCCCCTTGTAACCTTTGTCCCGGGCCAGCTCCAGCAACAGGGAGGCAAAAGAGCTGTCATCCTCGATGATCAGCAAACTTTTGTCTTCCCGGCTGAGGATGCGGCGGTCGTCTCGCACCAGGGCATCGGGGGCCTGTGGCGGCGGCTCGGCGGCTTCCGGGGCGGGAATGTCGGCCGCCCTTTTGGCGCTGATCTCTTCCGGCAGGGCCGGGGGCGAGGGGGAGGCGGCGGCGACATCCTCCGGCCTGGTTGCCGCCCCGGCCGTTACGGAACGGGCGGGCGCAGGCGGCAACCCCTGGTCGTCTTTGGGCAAAGGAGAACCTCCCGGCAGTGACGGGCCCGGCAGAGCGCCGGCCTCTACCCGCAGTTCCAGACGCTCGGGCAGCCAGAGGGTAAAGACGCTCCCCTCCCCGGCCCGGCTGGCGGCGGTCAGCTCACCGCCCAGCAACCTGGCCAACTGCCGGGAAATGGACAGCCCCAGGCCGGTGCCCCCGAATTTGCGGCTGGTGGTGCCATCGGCCTGTTTGAAGGCCTCAAACACCACCTCCAGTTTATCGGCGGCAATCCCGATCCCCGTATCACGAACCTGAAAGACCAGGGTCCGGGCGGGATTCAGCTTGAGGCCGGGGGGCAGCTTGTCATTTTCGGGGCGGCCGATGGTAATCTTGACCTCACCCTCGGCGGTGAATTTCAAGGCGTTGGAGAGCAGGTTTTTCAGGATCTGGCCCAATCTGGTCTCGTCGGAATAGATGGTAACCGGCAGATCATCGGCCAGCTCGCCGACCAGGGTTAGCTGTTTCTCCTCGGCCAGGGGCCGGAAGGGGTGCAACAGGCTGTCCAGCAAGGCCTTGAGATTGACCGTTTCGGGATTAATATCCATCCGGCCGGCCTCGATCTTGGAGAGATCCAGCACCTCATTGATCAGATTCAGCAGATCGGAGCCGGAGTTGTTGATGGTGGTGGCATACTCCAACTGCCGGGGCAGCAGGTTACCCTGCTTGTTGGTGGCCAGCATCTGGGAGAGGATCAGAATGCTGTTCAGCGGCGTGCGCAACTCGTGGCTCATGTTGGCCAGAAACTCAGACTTGTAACGGCCGGAGATCTCCAGCGCCCGAGCCTTTTCCTCCAACTCCTGCCGGGCCTTCTGCAGTTCGCGGTTTTTCTCCGCCAGGGACCGGGAACGCTCTTCCAGTTCCTCGTTGGAAACCCGCAACTCCTCCTGCTGCACCTGCAAACGTTCCTCGGAGGCGGCCAGGGCCCTGGCCTGTTCCTGCAACTCGGCGTTGGTCTGGCGTAGCTCCTCCTGCTGCACCTGCAGTTTTTCCGATTGTTCCTGGGTGGTCTCCAACAGGCGGGCCAGCTCGTAACGAACCTCGGTGGTGTGCAGGGCCACCCCGATATTTTCCATCACCCGCCGCAGAAGCTCCTCTTCCCGCGGCGCAAAAGCGCGATGGGTGCCCAGTTCGAGCACGCAACGCAACTCCGTCTCGAAATAGACCGGCAGCACCGCCACGGCGGTGGCGTCAACCTCGCCCAGGCCGGAGGAGATTTTCAAATAGCCCGGCGGCAGGTCGTTCACCACCAGCAGCCGGCCTTCCTGCAGGGCCCGCCCCACCAGCCCTTCATCCCGGTGCACCGCCGTCCGGGCCCCGGCCTCGCCGCTGGCCGAAGAGCCACCGTAGACCTTGAGCAGGCGCAGGGTATCTTCATCCTGGGCCAGGTAAAAGGCCGCCACCGGCACATCCAGCACCTCCACCAGGGCTTCCAGTACGTTATGGGCCAGGCTGAGCTGATCATGCTCGCCATGCAGGCGGTCGCTCACCGCCGCCACCCCTTCATTGAGCCAGCGGCTTTCCTCCTGGGAGGCCTCCAGCTGCTTCAAGGTAGAGGCCATCTGGTTCAAGGCATGACTTAAGCGATCATCCTCGGAGCGGGGGGTAATACAGAAATCGTACCGCCCCTGGGCAATGGCCTCGGCCATCTCCACCACCCGCACCTCGTCACGAATATCGACGATGTACTCCACCGCCCCGACGATCCGGCCGTTTTCATCTTTGAGCGGGGCGGCGGTGTAACGGTAAGGCGCTTCCCCCCGGGCGGTGATGGAGATATTTTCTCCCGTCAGGGTCCGGTTCTGGATCATCGCCCGGATCACCTTGCAGCGATCGGAGTTGCAGTCCCGGGTGTGAAAGATCTCGTGGCATTTTTTGCCGATGCACTGGCCCGCCGCCAGCCGGGCCGCCCGGGCCCCGGCCTGGTTGATGAAACGGATATTGAGTTCCCGGTCCACCACCTGCACCGGGGTGGGAATGGCGTGAAGATAGCTGATGGCTTCGGCGTAACTGAGGTTGGCCTGGTTTAGGTCATCCAGCAGGCCGTTGAAGGCCGGGGTCAGTTGATCCTGGGGACTGCGCAGCGGCAGGCGGCGATCCAGCTTCCCCTCCCGCGCTGCCCAGCAGATATCAAGAATTTCCTGTTGCCAGGAAAACAGTTTCCGTAATTGCTGCCGGGGTCGGGCCCAGTCGGCCAGACCAACGGCGGGCGGTTCGGCCCGGCTGTCGCCACGGCCGACAAAATCACCCAGCCAGGCGGCCAGTTTGCCCAACTCCTGCCTGATCCCGGCGCTGAACAGCCAGGCGGTGCCGGCCGCCGCCACCGCCACCGCCAGCAAGACCGCAACCCACACCACCCGGCCTGGGGGGGCCAGGTAGTAAACCGCCAGCACCGTAAGCAGCACGGCCACCAGAGCCGAAACCAAGGCGGCCAGAAAAATCCGGCCAAAAAGGGAGTTGAACATCATTCACCCGGCAAAATGTTTTTCAGGCAGTAACCGCAAGCGATCATCGCCAGCAAAACTGGTTTCGCCCATTTTGTCAAATAAGTTTACTGATTTTACTCCTGGGCGGTGAGGCGTTGCAGGGCCTCGCGGTAGCGAGCCGCCGTTTTTTCAATGATCTCCGCCGGCAGCGGGGGCGGCGGCGGGTTTTTGGGCCAGTCCAGAGAGGAGAGATAATCCCGCAGAAACTGCTTGTCGAAACTGGGCTGGGGGCTGCCGGGGCGGTACTGGTCGGCGGGCCAGAAGCGCGAGGAATCGGGGGTCAGGGCCTCGTCGATGAGTATCAGCCGATCATTTTCATCCAGCCCCAGTTCAAACTTGGTGTCGGCAATGATGATCCCCCGGCTCAGGGCGTAAGCCGCCGCCTTACGGTACAGCGCCAGACTGACTTCGCTCACCCGGGCGCTCAACTCCGCCCCCAGCAACCCTTCCATTTGCGCCAAAGAGATATTCTCGTCGTGGGTCCCCAGAGCTGCTTTGGTTGACGGGGTAAAGATGGGCTCCGGCAGCTGTGCCGACTCCTTGAGCCCGGCCGGCAAGGCAAAGCCGCAAACCGTGGGGTGCTGCTGATAAGCGGCCCAGAAGGAGCCGGAAAGATAGCCCCGGACAATGCACTCCACCGGCAAGGGCCGGGCCTTTTTCACCAGCATGCTGCGCCCCTCCAATTGCTCCCGGTAGGGGGCGCAGGCGGCGGGATAGTTGGCAGGTTCGGCGGTCAGCAGATGGTTGGGAACAATATCCTGCAAAAAGTCAAACCAGAAAAGCGACATGGCGGTTAGGATCCGCCCCTTTTCCGGGATCGGCTCATTCATCACCACGTCGTAGGCGGAGATCCGGTCCGAGGCCACCATCAGCAGGTAGTCATCCACCCGGTAAAGGTCGCGCACCTTGCCCCGGTGCACAAGTTCCAGGTCGGCAAAATCGGTCTGGTAGAGAGGTTGGCTCATCTTGGTTATAATCTCACGGTTAAAGTTGGCTTACAAAGGTAAGCGTTCAGCCGTGCCGCATCTTCGGGCGATCAGCCAAGCTTACGTACAGGGGGTACGCTGCGCCTGGCTGCAAGACCAAACCTGCGGCACGGCTGTTCGCTTACGGCCCGTTAGGTTGGCAGTTTAGCACCCCTGGTGAACGGTTACTTACAAAGAGGGCATTTCCGGGGTCGCCCCGGGTTGGCCGGCCACGTAAGCGCCCCGTCGGTTGGCCAGGGCCAGAATTTCCGGCCAGGGCAGCTTTTGCCGGCAGGCGGCAATCAGCGCCGCAAAGAAGGCGTCCCCCGAGCCCACCGTATCGGCCACCTGCACCGGCTCACCGGCCGCCGCCCAGGTTTGCTCCGCCGTCCGCACCCAGGCCCCCGCTGCCCCTTCGGTGACCACCAAGGCCTGGAGCCGGTAACGAGCGATTATCGCGGCGGCAAGTTGTTCCCGTGGCGCGGAGGGCGGCAGCCCACCTTCCCCGGCCTCGATCTTTCCCATAGGCGACAGACCAAGCCAGAGGCCAAGCTGGGTCAACTCATCGCCGTTAACCTTGACCAGGTCGGCCTGCTCCAAAGATTCCACGACCAGTTCGCGGGTGGTAAACGGCGGGCGCAGATTAACATCATAATAGCGGTAGCGGGCCGCCACCGCCAAGCGCCGGATGGCCTGCCGGGAGCGGGGATCGCGCTGGGCCAGGGTGCCGAAAATCAGGCTGAAGCCATCTTCCCCATCTTTCCCATCTCCCTCCTCGGCGGCGGCCAGGGCCTGCTCCGGGTCGATGTTATCCCAGGCGGCGGGGGCGACAATATCGTAAACGGGCTCGCCGTCGGCCCCGAACTCCACCCGTACCTGACCGGTGGGCAACGCGGGATCGCGCTGCACCCCGGCCAGCGGCAAACCAAGCTCGGCCAGCCGGTCCAGGGCAGCTCGGCCCAACTCATCGTTACCCACCCGGGTAATCACCCCCACCGGCAGGCCCAGGGCCGCCAGATGGTAGGCGACATTGATCGGCGCCCCGCCCAGCACCTGCCGGGCCGGAAAAATATCCCAAACCACCTCGCCAACGGCCACAAACTTCATAACTGCCCCTTGCCTGTTACCTGATCTAACCGTTCACCAAAGGCACCATCCTGCCGGTTGAACGGGCCGTAATCGTTCAGCAGTGCCGCAGGTTCGGGCAAGCAGACAGGCGCAGCGTACCCCCTGTACGTAAGCCTGGCTGATCGCCCGAAGATGCGGTACTGCTGGACGATTACTACCTGATCTGTTCCGCCCTGGCCTTGTAAAAAAGGTGGTACAGCACCTCGCTGTACTGATTAAGCCGCATCTTGGCCTGTTGGGAGGTGGAGTAGCGCCAAAAACCATACACCTTGGTCAGCCGGGTCAACTCCCGGCAGTGGCGCTGCCAGGTGAAGCGTTCCCGGGCCCGCTCCAGCGCCCTTTGGGAAAAGCCTTGCCAGTAACGGGGGTTTTCCTCGCAATGGTGAAAAAACTCGCGCAAACGGGCGGTCATTGCCGGCTGGTCGGTGGGGTTGATCAGAAAGCCCGATTTTTCATGCTCAATGATCTCCAGCGGCCCCCCGAACTGGGTGGCAAAAACCGGCAGGCCAGAATGCATGGCCTCTAAAATGGTCAAACCAAAGGCCTCGAACAGCGCCGGCTGGACGAACACCCCCCGCCGGTCGGCCATGATCCGGTAGGCCTCGCCGGTTTCGGCCTTGCCCAGAAATTTGCCGACCCAGCGGACCTGCCCCCGCAGGCCGTACTGCTCAATGATGCCATGCATCTTGCGGATCTCTGCCGCCTCTTCGGCATCCTTGGAGCGCTCCGGGTCGGTGACGCTGGCCACCATGATCAGGTTGACCCGCCGACGCAGCTCCTCATCCTGGCCGTAAGCCTCCACCAGCCCGGTGAGGTTTTTAATCCGGTCCAGCCGGGCGATGGTAAAGAGCGGCGGCAGGTCGAGATTCTCCAGGCGGCCCAGGCAATCGGCATCTTCTTGTTCAAACAGCAGCCGGGTCACCTCCCGGCGCATCTTCACCTTGCGCCCCCGCTTGCGATTATAGGGAAAATAAACCTCCTGGTTAACCCCCGGCGGGATGACGTTGAAGCGAGGATGAAAAAGGTTGATGCCGCTGATCACGTTAACCAGTCCGGGCATGGTGAAAAACTGGTAGGATTCATACTGGCCGATGCTGTTGTCGGTGCCGGTGATCTCCTGGGCGGTGCTGGTGATGATGAAGTTGGCCTGGTTCATGGCCAGCAGGTCGGCCATGAACTGGATGGAAAAATTGTACTCCGGCTCAAACTCATCCCAGTACAGGTCGCTGAAGAGATATTTCGATTTCTCAAGGGCATGGGCGATATTGCACTGGATCACCCCCATGTTTTTGGAAAGCCTGGTGGCCACCAGGTTGCCGTCGGAATAATTGCCCACCAGCAGGTCGGGCCGGCCGCCAAGCTCACGCCGGATCTCCTCTTCGGCATCCACCGCAAACTGATCGAGATAGGGCCAGATCCGAAACCGCGACAGCCAGTGCGGCACCACCGAGTTGTCGGGGTAACGGAAAGGGACCCGCAGGATCCAGACATCATCGGTGTCGTAAACCTTTTCCAGCCGCTGATCGGCGCTGGTGCCCTCGTTTTCCGGGATCAGCCGGCTGACAATCAGGATTTTAGGGGCAATTTCAAGCCCCGCATCGCGCAGATCCTGGGCCAGAAAATCCTCCAGGGCCTTGGCCTGATCCAGCACGTAAACCACCTGGCCGCCGGTGTCCGGCCGCCCCAGCACGTTTTCCTGACCAAACCAGCCGTGGGGGCTGATCAGGGCCACGCTGGAAACCATGGGGATGCGCGAGAGAAACTCCTCCAGGTTGGCCTCGTCGGGCTGCTCCAGAATATCCTGCAGCATGTGCATGGTCTCCAGCATCCGGGGCAGACTGTTGCCCCAGCCGGCAAGAAAACCCAGCCGCCCCAGGCGTTGGCTGATTCTGGCCAGATCATCCGGGTACCGGCAACGTTCGAGAAAGTCCATGGCACTGCTAAGCGCCTCTTCCAGTTCCTCGGGGCTGCGCACCAGGGAGCCGTCCAGCAGCAGTTGGGTACCGTGCAACTGGTGCAGCTTGAGAAATTCGTAGAGCGAGCGGTTCCATTTCTCGGGATGATTGGACAGATTGCCGGACATATGACGGTTTAAAAACTTGATCCCCTGGCCGATGGTATTGGGGTCCTTCAGGGTGGGGCCGTAGTCGTAGAAGGGGGCCAGGTTGATGGCCAGGGTGCGCTGCTGGGGAGGCAGGTTGGGCCTGATCAAACGTTCCTTGATGGCCAGAAAGTCGATGAGGGTGACGGGGATCAGCCGGTCGTCATCTTCGCTCAAGGCAAAGATCCGGCAACTGGCCCGGCGGTGCCGGTAGAGGATGATCAGCAGATCATCGGCCAGCAGCACCTCCTGGACTTTGCGCAGAAACCGCCAGGCCCCGGCCAAATCACCTTCAGCGGCGGGGCGCTGGCCGGCAAATTGCTGGAAGGCCAGCAGGATATCGTTGCGCAGCAGCAGCGGCGGTTCGGGTCGCTGAAGCGACAGGAGAAACTCCCGCAGGGGCGCGACATCCTGTTCATCAACGAAACATCCCAGATCATTTTCCATCATCAATCCTTTGTCACCTGGCGACTGCCGGAATTAAGAAATTTGTAGTGCCGGATGCCATCCATGATCCCGGCGGCGTATTCCTGCTTGCTGAAGAAGAGCTTGCGCTGCCCGCGCAGGGGCTCCAGCTCCCGGGAGTAGTTGCCCACCACCACCCCGCAGGTGTCGCCCCGCAGCATCTGGGCGTCACTGCCGGAATCACCGCAGATCATGATGCGATTTAAGGGGATATTCCACTTGTAGCTGAGATAGCGCAGGGCCTTGCCCTTGCCGGCCCGGTACGGCAGGATATCGAGAAAACTGCCGTGGGAAAACTCCAGGGTGTAATGCAGCTTCCGCTCCTGCAGGGCGAAATGGACCCGGGCCAGGTTATCCTCCGCGTCGTCCATGAAATAGCTGACCTTAAACGGATGCTGGTCGCTGTCTTCCTGCAGCTTTAAAAAAACCAGCCCGGCCAAGGCCTTGCGGATGGCCGCCGGTTTCCACTGGTAACGCAGGTGCTGCTGCCAGCCATTGTCCCGGCCGAAATCGGGACCGTAATAGATTTCCGTACCCACCGCCGCAATAATGATATCCGGCACCGGAATCCGGTGTTTGGCCAGCACATCCAGGGTCACCTCCAGGCTGCGGCCGGTGGCCACCCCCCAGGCCACCTGATCGCGGTGCTTATCAAGCAGTTCCAGCAACTCCCGCATCGCCTCTTCATCGCCCACCAGGGTGTTATCGATATCGGTGATCAGCAGCCGATCCACCCCGGCCAGACGCTTGCCGATGGCGCGCGGTTTCTGCTCGGTGGCCGGATCAGGCTTGGGCACGGCCGCCTGGGCCCGGGCATACACTTCGATGGTGGAGGCGCAATGGGACTCCCAGGAGTAATGGTTACGCACCCCGATGATACCGTTGCGGGAGTACTTGTCCCACAGTTCCCGGTCCACCAGGATGGCCTTGCAGGCGGCGGCAATCCGGCCGCTGTCGGTGGGATCGACCAGGATGCCGTTGTCGCAGTTGGCAATGATATCCGCCGGGCCGCCGTCCTCGGTGGCGACGATGGGCACCCCGCAGGACGCCGCCTCCACCAGGGTCAGGCCAAAAGGCTCCACCAGGGCGGGGTTGACGAAAACCCCGCGACTGTCGGCGCAGAGCCGGTAAAGCTCCGGCACCTCCAGGGTAAAATCATGTTTTTTGGGAATGGCCAGCTTACCGTAAAGGTCATAGTTGTCCATCAGCAGCAGCATCTCGGTGAGCACGTGGCGCTCGTTTTCCTCCATGCTGGCAATATCCTTTCTGATCCCGGCGAAGATGGCCAGGTTGGCAATGGCCTGCAGGTCCTTGTCCTCGCCGTAAGCCTTGATCAGGCCGGAGATGTTCTTACGCTGGTCGGGCCGACAAAGGGCCAGGATAAAAGGCTTGTGGGTGGAACCCCAGAACCGCTCCAACTCGGCCAGCAGCACCACCCTGGTCTGCCGGGCCAGTTCTTCATCAACATTGTGTTCGAACTGATTCTGGTAGTAAGGGTAAAAGGTGTCGATATCAATCCCGGGCGGAACCACATTGAAATGGCCGGCGGCAAAGTTTTCATACAGGCTGTACTGCCGCTCGATCTCATGCCGGGTGCTGACCACGATCTGTTCGGCATCGCGGATAATCCGTTCCTCCACCCTGATGCGCTGATCAATATGATAGCGCCGGTTGACCTCTTCCTCGCTTAAGCCGTCGGCCATCAGCTTGCCCTTTTTATGGGCCCCCATGGAGTGCCCGGTAAAGACGAAAGGCACCCCGAAAAAGGCCGCCAGCTCCCGGGCCACGTAACCGCCATCGGCATAATGGCCGTGAAAGACATCGGGGATCCGACCCTGTTTTTTGAGGTACTTGACGGTCTTGTCCACCATCTCGTCCAGGTGGGGCCAAAGCAGTTCTTTCCTGACATACTTGCGGCCGCCGCACTGGATGCGAACGATCCGGGCTTCCGGGCTGAGGGGTTCCACGGGCTGGGCATAATCCTTGGAAACCGCTTTGTCGCTGATCAGCCGGGTAACCAGCTCCACCCGTTCCACTTCAGGACGCCGCCCCAAGGCCCGGGCCAGTTCCAGCACATATTTCACCTGCCCGCCGGTATCGGCATCCCGCCCCAGTTCCAGTGCCTCCCCCCGCACCAGACCATGAATGCTGAACATCTGCACATAAAGGTCTTTGAGATTCCTGTCCTTGCCTTTACCCATCTGTCACCTGTCACAACCGTAAGCGATCACGGTGCGGCTGGTCGATTACCGATTAAACCACCGCTCCAGTTCGCGGGCCCCGAAATGCCGCACCACCGGGCGCCCATGGGGGCAACGGGAAAAGATCCCCGCCCCCTGCATCTCCTTCAGCAAGCCCTGCATCTCTGCCGGCGCCAGCACCTGCCCGGCCTTTACCGCCGCCTTGCACGCCATCCCGGCCAGTACCGCTTCCAGGCGGCCGTCCCCTCCCCCGCGATTCGTACCATCATCCAGGTAGCGGGAAAGCACCCCGGCCAGAATTTCCGTCGGGGAATGGGAGGCCAGCAACGCCGGTACGGCCTTGATCAAATAGCTGTGGCCGCCGAAAGTCTCGATTCCCAGCCCCAGCCTGGCAATTTCCCCGCCACGGGCTTCCAGCACCGCCGCCTCGGCCGGTGAACACTCCAGCACGGCCGGGAAAAGCAGGGCCTGCCGCGCCAGCCCCCGCTCATTGTACTGGGCCAGCAACCGTTCGTAAAGCAGACGTTCGTGGGCGGCATGCTGATCAATGGCCAGCATGCCGTCGGCGGTGGCGCAGATGATATAGGAATGCAGCACCTGGCCCAGCAGTTGGGGGGCGGCATCTTCCAGCCCGCAGGCGATTGCCGGAGACGCTGCCGCCCTCGGTTCAGGCGCAATCGGCGGGGCCGGGGGTTCGGCAACCGCCGGCGGCGGTTGCGCCACCGCGCTGGAAGGATAGTCGCCAGGCGCCTCCGCGCTGTTGATCGCCAAAACAGTCTCCGGCGGCGACGGGGACGCGGCGCCCAGGGCGGCGGCCGGTGCAACCGATCCGCCCGCCGCTGTTGCCGACCGGAAAAGCCGACCCTGGGCAGCCGACTCAGCTGCCGGCGCCCGCTGCCCGGCCTCTGGCGCCGGCGGTTTCCGCACCGCTGCCCCCGCTGAGCCGAACAGGCGCCGGCTTTTCTCTTGTTCGTGCAGTTCAACCGCTTTGCGCACCGCCGCCCGCACCGCATCATGGACCTGGCCGGACTGCCGGAAGCGGATCTCCTGCTTGGTGGGATGGACATTGACATCCACCGTCGCCGGATCAACCCTTAGAAAAAGCACCCCTGCCGGCTGCCGTCCCCGCAACAGCTGGTGGTGCAGACCTTCCGCCACGGCGTGGCTCAACATCCGATCCCGAACCGGGCGGCCGTTGACGAAAAGCCGCAGGCGCGCCCCGGTGGCCGGGGTCTCTTCCGGGGTCAACAGCAAACCGGTAACCACCGGCTCCGAGACCGTTCCCTCCCCGGGCTCACCCACCGGAACCAGTTCCAGCTCGCCCCTTTTGCCCAGCAAACGCCTGATTCGCCCCGCCGCGTCATCGACCCCGGCGGGCCACTGCAGCACCGTCCGGCCGTCCACCTGGTAGTGCAGGCCCAGACCGGGGAAGGCCAGGCCGCAGTTTTTCACGCACTCTTCCACATGATACAGCTCGGTGCGGGGGCTTTTGAGAAACTTGCGCCGGGCCGGCACATTGGCAAAGAGATCGCGGACCTCCACCACCGTGCCTTGGGCCGCCCCGGTCTCCTGAACCCGGCGCACGGTGCCGAAGCGCACCTCCACCAGGGTCCCGAGATCGGCGCCCTGGGGGCGGGAGCTCAGCAACAGGCGGGCAACCGAGGCGATGCTGGGCAAGGCCTCGCCCCGGAAACCCAGGGTGCTGATGGCGGCCAGCCCCTCGGCATCGGCGATTTTGCTGGTGGCGTGACGCTCCAGGGCCAGCAGCAGGTCATCGGCGTCCATGCCGCTGCCGTCGTCGCTGACCCGCAACAGCCCCACGGCCCGGCCTTCCACCTGTACGCTGATGTTGCGGGCTCCAGCATCCACCGCGTTTTCCAGCAACTCCTTGACTACCGATGCGGGGCGCTCCACCACCTCACCGGCGGCGATCTGGTTGGCCAGGTTTTCCGGCAGGACCCTGATCCGTGACAAGGTTTCAGGGCTCCACGGTGAGTTGATTTTCTACCCAGTTACGATCCCACCACTCGATGGGATTGACGAAAATACCGTTGACCAGCATGCTGAAGTGTAAATGGTCGCCGCCGGCCATCCCGGTAACCCCGCTGTAACCCAGCTGGTCACCCCGTGCCACCCGCTCGCCCACCTCGGTGGTGATCCGGCTCAGGTGGGAGTACAGGCTGAAGATCCCCTGGCCGTGATCAATGATCACCGTATTGCCGTAAATCCCCAGGTACTCGGCGAAGACCACAATACCGTGGTTGGCGGCCTGGATCTCCGCCTGCCGCACCGAGGCCAGGTCAATGCCAAGGTGGGTCTGCTCATCGATCTTGCGGCCATCATAGAAATAACTGCGGTGATCGCCAAACCCGGCCTGCTCGCTGCTCCGGGCCATGCGCAAAAACCTGCCTTCCCAGAGCCGCTGTGGGTGTGAATCTCGGCAGATCTCCATGATCCGCCGATCATTCATCTCGCGCACCCGGCGGTTGACATAGAGGTACTGCTCCAGGTAACTGCCGGACAGCTCCGGGTAGTGGGTGACAAACTCCGGCAATTTGCTGCGCAGAAAACTGTCGGAAACATTGATCCGGCCGGTGGAGTATTCCACCTGCCGCAGGTTGATACCCAGCCCCGCCCGGGCCTGGTTGCCGGCCCGGTCCACCGCCACCACCTGAGCCTGATCGAGGGAAGTGGTATCATGGGGCAACCCGATATAGGCCAGATATTCACCGGACCTGTCATCGGCCAGCGGGAAGCCGGGGTGGAAAAAGCCGTTGATCTCCACCCCGTGTTTCACCACCTCTTCATCAATGGTGTAGCGCACCACCCCGGCCCCGCCGGCCCGGACGTAACGCGTGGCGGCCCCAACGTTGATCACCGGCGGCCGGGTGTCAATGACCACGGGATAAATCTCTTCCCGGTAGTTACCGCTGCCCCAGTTGCGCCAGGAATAATCTCCGGCCTTGAGCACCAGTTCAGCCTCACCTTCCCGCAGATTAAGTTCGCGTCCGACCACCTCAACTACTTCCCGGAATTCCTCCGGACCGGCGCGAAAAAAGGCGCTGGCCCGGGGAAACTCCCGCTTCAGCAGGCCGACTTCTCGACCTCCCTGGCGCAGCAGTACCTCCACTGAACGTAAGCCGCTGCGCTCATCGGCGGCCAGCACCGCAAACTCGTTGTGCTGGCCGACCCAGGCCACTTCCGGGTCCAGCCCCAGCCGGGGAGGATTCCCCTCGTGGAGGCGGACCAGGATGACCAGCACCGGCACCAGGATGGCCGCAGCCACCACCAACAACCAAAAACGCCAGGGAAAAGCGCTTTTCTTTTCCCTTTTCTGGATAGGTTCAAGACTCATGACAATAAACTCTCCGAAATTGGTTAAGAATCAAACAACAAAGATTTTCCCGCAGGAAACGGCTGCAAACTAAATGATGTAGCGGGCCCCGGCCGGGGCTGCTCCCGAATGGTACAGGGAAGGAATTTTACCACAGAGAACCGGAAAAAGGTAGTCCATGGGGCAAATTCCTTTTGCTTCAGGGGCCAAATTGTGTAATTGATGATCCTGGCAAGCGCCTCCAGACCATTGTGGTAACCGCTCACCCCTTGGCCCCCGTGATCACTTACCCAGCGTTAAGTCATGCCAATCTCTTCCGCTCATACCATCATTATCGGGGCCGGTCCGGCGGGCCTGGCCTGCGCCACAGCCCTGGCGGCGGCGGGCAGGGAGGTGCTGGTACTGGAGCGACTGTCCACCGCCGGACCCAAACCCTGTGCCGGCGGGGTGCCCGCCGGCTCTTTGGAGCCGGACATGCCGCCGGAACTGCTGGAGCGCAGTTTTCATCGCCAGCGAATTGTCACTGCCTGCCAGGACTTCCAGTTCCAGGGAGAGGATCCGATCATCCACACCATCAACCGTGAGCGGCTGGGAAGCTGGATGCAGCAGCGGGCCGAAGCCGCCGGCGCGGTGATTCAGACCGGCACCAGGGCACTGCGGATTAACGGTCGGACACTGACCACCGACCAGGGCGAGATCAGCTTCCAGTATCTGGTAGGCGCCGACGGCAGCAACTCCCTGGTCCGCCGCCACCTCGGCCTGCCCCTGGTTCTGGCCGGTATCGGCATCACCTACCAGGTGCCGGGCCACTTCCCGGAGATGGAGTGGCACCTGCAACCCAGGCTTTTCGGCAGCGGTTACGCCTGGATCTTTCCCCACCGTGACAGTGCCTCGGTAGGGGTTTACGCCTTTCGCCGCCGCCAGCGTTCACACCTGCTGCATGACCGGCTCCATCTCTGGGCGGAAAAACGGGGCCTCCGGCTTGACCAGGCTCGCCCCCGGGCCTCGCTGGTCAGCTTCGATTACCGGGGCAGCCGATTCGGCAGTCTTTTTCTGGCTGGCGATGCCGCCGGCCTGGCTTCCGGCCTCACCGGTGAAGGAATCGCCGCCGCTTTGTATTCCGGCCGCGCGGTGGCGGCGACGATCCTTAAAGACCACGGCCAGGCCCCGGACCTGGCCCCTCTGCTTTCCCGGCACCGCCAGCACAGCCGCCTGGTTCGCCTTACCACCGCTCTGCCCCCGGCCGGGCGCCTGATTCTGGAAACCCTGGCCCTGGCTTTGCGCTGGAGGCTGCTGCAACCCGACAGTTTGGAAATTCGCGCCCGCCACCAAGCGGGGACACCATAACAATGCACCTTAAATTGTGTAACCTTTCACCAAGGGTATTAACTTACAGGTATAACTGGCCGTAAGCGTTCAACAGTGCCGCAGGTTTGGTCTTGCAGCCAGGCGCAGCGTACCCCCTGTACGTAAGCCTGGCTGATCGCCCGAAGATGCGGTGCTGCTGAACGCTTACTAAATTGTTACCCCAACACTACGTGACAACTGCAATATTCAACAAAGGAGCAACCAATGACCGCCACCCCCCCCAAACGTAAGACACTGCTGCTCAATATTGTGTTCGTAGTGGTTGTGCTGGGCCTGCTGCTTTTTCTCTGGAACGCCCCGCCGGAAACCACCCCGCGACTGCCCCAAGACGAAAACCACCAGCACTTTTTTACAATGGACCGCAAGGAGGCGGAGAGTTTCTGCGAGTCCTGCCATCAACCCGATGGGATCAGCCCGCTGTCGCAAGACCACCCGCCGACCTATCGTTGCCTTTTCTGCCACAAGCGACCGGAATGAGCTTGAGCGAGCCCATTGAGCAGATTCTGCCCGACCTGGCAGCCCTGGAAGCATTCGGCCGCGAGCTGGGCCGGCAAGCCGCCGCCGGGGACATCATCTGCCTGTACGGCCCTTTGGGCGCCGGCAAGACCACCCTTACCAGGGCCATTGCCGCCGGCCTGGAGGTGCCGCCCGAACAGCCGGTGACCAGCCCCACCTTTGCCCTGATCCACGAACATCAGGGGCGGCTGCCGCTTTTTCATCTCGACCTGTACCGTTTGGGCGGCGATGAGGATGAACTGCTGGAGTTGGGGATTGAGGACTACCTTTATGGCGATGGCGTCTGCGTCATCGAGTGGCCGGAAAGGCTGGGCGGCCTGCTGCCGGCAAGACACCTGGATATCCGGCTGGCCTTTGCCGTCCCGCCGGCCCCGGAGACGTCCAGAATCGTAACCGTTCACCGGGGGCACTAACCTACAGGTATAACGGGCCGTAAGCCTGGCTGATCGCCCGAAGATGCGGTGCGATTGAACGCTTACGAACTTACGCAACGGGGCCGCTGAGCACCTCCAGCAGCTTTTCCCGGACAATGGGTTTGCTCAAAAAATCATCCATGCCGGCGGCATAACAGGCCTGCTCGTCTTCGCTGCGGGCATGGGCGGTCAGCCCGACAATCCGGATCGGCCCGCGGCCCCCGGCCAGCGAAGCGTACTCACCGCGCCGCTCCAGGTCTTTTTCAATCAACCGGATTTCCCGCGTGGCCGCCAGGCCATCCAGCCTGGGCATCTGGACATCCATCAGCACCAGGTCAAATTTTTCCTCCCGCAACCGCGCCAGGGCTTCCAGGCCGTCCGCCGCCACCGCCACCTCGCAGCCCTGCTTGCTGATCATCAGGGAGGCCAGCCGCTGATTAACCGGATTGTCTTCCACCAGCAGCACCCGCCGACCGCCGGCTTCCGGCCACCGACCGGGGGCCGGGGCCGCCGGGGCCGGAGCCGCCGCCAGGTCCGCCGCCTCAACCGCCGACAGGCCGATGGTAAAGCTGAAGCAACTGCCCTGCCCTTCAAGGCTTTCCACCTCGATCCGGCCCCCCATCAGCTCCACCAGTTGCCGGCAAATGGCCAGCCCCAGTCCGGTGCCCCCGAAGCGCCGGGTGGTGGAACCGTCGGCCTGGGTAAATTTCTCGAAGATGGCCTCCAACCGGTGCGGCGGAATACCAATGCCGCTGTCACGGACCACGAAACGCAGCCACTGTTCCTGGCGCGCCGCTTCAGGCGGGGCGACGGACTCCACCAGCAGTTCCACCCCGCCGCTTTCGGTGAACTTGACCGCATTGCCCACCAGGTTGGTGAGAACCTGACGCAAGCGGTGGCTGTCTCCCAGGTAGGCGCGGGGCAGGCCCTGATCACGCCGCACCTGAATGGCAATCCCTTTTTCGCGAATCGAAAGGGAAAACATGGCCGCCACACTTTCCAGCAGTTCATCCAGGTCGAAGGCCACAATTTCCAGTTCCAGGCGTCCGGCTTCAATCTTGGCCAGATCGAGGATATCGTTGATCAAGGCCAGCAGGGTGGCCGAAGACTGGCGAATGGTACGGCAGTACTCCTGCTGGGTCGTATCCAACGAGGTATCCGCCAGTAGTTGAGCAAAACCGGTGATGGCGTTCATCGGCGTCCGCAACTCATGGCTCATGTTGGCCAGAAATTCACTTTTCAGGCGGCTGCTTTCTTCCAGCCGGGCGTTGGCTTTTCTCAGCTCGGCGGTCTGGCGGGCAATTTCACTCTCCAGGGTGCGGGCATACTCCTGTTCCTTTTCCCGATTTATTGAGTATTGCCGGTAGTTATCCTCGATCAGCCGACCGTGCTGCCGCTTGAGCACTTCAATCTGGCTCCGGAACTGCCCCTCTTGGGCGGCCATCTCCTGGCGATCCTGTTCACCCAAGGCGTAAAGCAGGGTATTATGCAGCAGAAAGGCCCCGGCCGGTTCAGCCACGAGGTTCACGGTGCCGGGAATCAGCCAGAACAGGACTCCGGCAAAGCGCTGCACGGTCAGGGCGTAAACCCAGCCTGTTTGTGTCCGTTGCGCCGCCGGAGAGGATAAAACCGGGGCCGAACGGGGCGCTGTGGCGGCAACTTGGGACAGATCCGCCCGTAAGGCTGTTTCCTGGTCCGCCGACAGTTCCAGGGGGATTCCGGCCCGCAGTCGGGTGCCGTCCTCGGTCAGCAGAAGCAGGCCACTGCCGGGGACCAGAGCAGCCACCGCCGCCAGCAATTCCTCTTCGGCGTCGTGCTCACCAAGCAGTTCGCCAAAAATTTCCGTAAAGTCTGAATCAATCATCAATACGGTAGAGCTCCTTGGCCTTTTCCATTTCCTCCGGCAGATCACGCACGATGATCTTGTAATTGGCCATCATGCTTTTCACGTGCCGGGCCAGGGCGGGAGGAAGCGAGGGCACCGGCACCCCGGGCACCGGGTTGTACTGCATCTTGAAGGCCATAAAATCGGCCAGAACCATGATGGCGGGCACACTGGGCAGGGTAAAGGATTTTCGTTCATCATGGTGATAGCGGATCGACTTGAGCACCTCATCACCAAGCTTCCACTCCTTGGCCAGCAAGGCGCCGATTTCGCAATGATCGGTCCCCAGGTAGCGCCGCTCACTCGCCACCAGCGATCCCTCGCCCCGGCGCGTGGCGTCGGCGGCCAGACGCAGTTCTTCCCCGGCCACCTGATCTTCCGCCACCAGGCCGACATCGTGAATAATGCCGGCCAGGAAAACGTCCTCTCCCTCCAAGCCGAAAATACGCTTGGCAATCATCTCCGCTAAAATGGCCACGGTGGCCGAATGCAACCACAGCTTTTCCCGGGAGAAACGCTCACCATCTCCCTTGAACATCCCCCGCAGGGCCTCCACCGCCACCAGGTTGCGCAACTGCTTAAAACCACAAAAAACAACCGCCTTAGAGATAGACTCAACCTTCTTGGCCAGGCCGAAATAGGGACTGTTGACCAGCCGCAACAAGCGGGTAACCAGCACCGGGTCCAGCCTGATTACCTCTTCAAAGTCATGCATGGTGGCCCGTTCATCCCGGACCAGTTGGTTGACCTTTAAAGCTACGTGGGGCAGGGTTTTGGTGGCAGTGAACTTACTGACTATCTGCTGGGATATGTTCATGGCATGGTTAATCCGGCATGGTCGGCTTGCCGCCCTGAAAGCGGCAACCGGCATAAGAGGTGATCATTAAAACCGTCACGCAATAATTGCCCCCGGCACCAATGATTGCGGCAGCCTGCGGCACAACCCCCGCAGCAACCGATTTGCCGGGCTGCTAGCCTGCCGGCAGTTGCTTCAGCAACGTCTCAAGGGTGGTAAGCTGGGTCGCAACCCCGGCCAGTTCTCCGGCTCGACCGGCCTGTTCCAGGTCCGAGGCAAGCAGGCGCACACTTTCCATACCCAGGCTGGCGGCCGCCCCTTTGGTGTTGTGGGCCGCATCGGCCAGGGCCGGTCCATCACCGGCCTGCAACGCCTCTTTCATCCGCCGCAGATCATTCGCCGAGGACTGGCGCAACATCCCCAGCAACTCGGTCAGCAATTCCTCGTCATCACCGGCCTGCTCCAAGGCAAAACCGCGATCCCACTGCAATTCCAACACCATCAACAAAATCCTCCAACGTTGCCCTTCAGCGGCCATCACGGTCACCAAACCACCCCCCAATCAACACCTGTCGCCCCCAGGCAGGCTCTTCCGTGAGCGATCAGTTACCCTCTTCGGGCCCAGCGATTATCCGCTCCGGACCCAGCACATCATTCAGTTCCTGTCGGGTGATCACCCCGGGGCGCCGCAGCACCAACTGCTCATTTTCCACGCCGACCAGGGTTGAGCCGGCTCCGCCGGGGGTCTCGCCGCCATCAAGAATATAATCCACGTCGGGACCCAACTGGGCTCCCACCTCAGCGGCGTTCACCGCCGCCGGATGTCCGGAAAAATTGGCGCTGGTGGCGGTGATGGCCCCTCCATAGATCTGCGCCAGACGAGCCGCCACGGGATGCGAGGAAAGCCGAACGCCCACGGTGCCGCTGTAACCGGTGAGACTTACCGGCACTTCTTCGCGGGCGGTAAAAATCAGGGTCAACGGACCGGGCCAGAAGGCCTCCATCAAAGGTTCATAAGAGGGCGGGATCGAATCGGCCAGGGAGAACAAATGCTCCCGGTCGGGAACCAGGCAGAGAATAGGCTTGTCCGGAGCGCGCCTTTTGAGGGCGAAAAGACGGGAAAGCGCCTCCCGGTTGAAAGGGTCCACCGCCAGTCCGTAATAGGTTTCCGTGGGGAAAGCGACGATGCCGCCGCGGCGGATAATCGCCGCCGCCTGTTCCAACTCGGCAGGGGTAACCACTGCCTCGGGATGATTAGAAGGTTGCAAGCCGGCTGAGTCTCCAGGTCTGAAGGTCTTAACTGTGGTCAGCGGGGGCGCAGGGCCTTTTGCCCAATATCCCGCCGGAAATAACAGTCGGGCCATGAGATCAGCCCCACCGCCCGGTAGGCCTGGGCGATGGCCGCCGGCAAGTCATCGGCCAGGGCGGTTACGCCCAGCACCCGCCCGCCGGCGGTGACAATCCTTTCGTGCTCACGGCGCGTCCCGGCATGAAAAACCTCCACCCCGGCCAGCTCTCCCGCCGCCTCCAGGCCTTGGATATCCCGACCGGAGGCATAGGCACCAGGGTACCCGCCGGCGGCCATAACCACGCAAACGGTGGGGCGGGGATCGATATCGAGGGTAATCTCGGCCAACCGCTGATCAATCACCGCGTCCATCACCTCGGACAGGTCACTGCGCAAGCGCATCAACAGCGGCTGGGCCTCGGGATCGCCAAAGCGGCAGTTAAATTCCAGCACCTTGGCCTCACCCCGGTCGATCATCAGGCCGGCGTATAACATCCCTCGGTACGGGCGCCCCTCCGCCGCCATGGCTGCCACCGTGGGATACATGATCTTTTCCATCACCTGGCGTTCCAACTCCGGCGTCAGTACCGGCGCCGGCGAGTATGCTCCCATGCCGCCGGTATTGGGACCCTGATCACCGTCAAAAACCGCCTTGTGGTCCTGGGAGCTTGGCAGCGGCAGCACCGTCTTGCCGTCGGTGAAAGCGATAAAAGAGGCCTCTTCCCCGGTTAGAAATTCTTCAATCACCACCTGGCTGCCGGCCTCACCAAAGGCCTTTTCCCCCATGATCAGTTCCAGGGCGGCCACAGCCTCCCCGCGGTCGGCGGCAATGATCACTCCTTTCCCGGCGGCCAGGCCATCGGCCTTAACCACCACCGGGTAGCTCACAGCACCGCCATCAAGATAGGCCACCGCTTGCGCCTGGTCCTGGAATACCGCATAGGCGGCAGAGGGGATCCGGTGCTTGGCCAGCAGGTTTTTCATGAACACCTTGCTGCCTTCCAGGGCCGCCGCTTGTCGACTGGGCCCGAAGATCCGCAAGCCGGCGGCGGCAAAGTCATCAACTATCCCCCGGCTCAGGTGGGCCTCGGGCCCCACCACCGTCAGTGTGATACCTTCGGCACGGGCAAAAGCAATCAGTGCCGCATGATCCGTGGTGTCCAGATCGACATTGGTGGCCACCGCCTCGGTCCCGGCGTTGCCGGGAGCGCAGTAAACTCCGCTTACCCGGGGAGAACGGGCAAAACTCCAGGCCAGGGCATGCTCACGCCCCCCGGAGCCGATTACCAGAATTTTCATTGTAACTCTCTTCCTTTCCGGTCTTTCCGGTCGCCGCCGGGCCACGGGAAAAATAAGCGATTGCCAGGTATCCCAGGGACCTGTTTGCTCTTTTGCAGCTTCGCTACGCTTGGGGCTTCCGGTTTTTCAGTTAACGGGATACAGTTCTCAGATTGTCGGAAAATACCGTCAGCAACGCCCTTTTGTCAAGCCACACGACACCACCGGAGCTCAGATTGCCGGAAAATTACCAATGCCGCCGCTGATGGCCAAGAAGACCAGCAAACAACCATTTTCTCGACCAGACGAACAGCCTGCGGAAACACGGAGCTTAACACCACGCAAGGTGGTAGTAGCAATATTATTCTTGACAGGTCGCGATCATCATGAATAAATATGGTAATTTTAAAAAAATAAAAATGAATGATGGTTCACCCATTTTTTTGAGCCACCAACCCAGAGACCACCCACCCCAGTCGGTCAGCCAGTTTGCCGGCCGCCGGTCTGGCAGCCTCGCTAAACCACCGTCACTTCGAGTGCCAATGGTTTTGGCGGTCCCATGATTTATGGGCCGTCTGACAGTCCTTATTTCATCGGGCTGTCAGACGGCAAGCGCAAACGGGCCCGACCGGGAATTGTATCTTAAGGATTGTTATCTTACGGCACGAAATGGCAGGCCATTTTGGGCCTGCTGCCGCGCCCCCTATTTACCGAGCCGGGACTCAGTCTTGCCATGATACGTACCGCCGACAAACACGCCAAAATTATTGAGGCCGCCATCAGGGTCTTTTCCCGCAAAGGTTTTTTTCATGCCCGCATCGCCGACATCGCCAAGGAAGCCCAGGTGGCAGACGGCACCATCTACCTTTACTTCAACAATAAGTACGATATTCTGATTTCCCTGTTCGAAGAGGAGATCGGCAAAATCATCCTGGAGGTCAAGCTGCTGCTGGACTCCGAGGCCGGCGACGACCCCCGGAAGATGCTGCGGGTTTTCGCCCTTCATCACCTGCAGTTAATGGATGACCGCCGGGAGCTGGCGGAGGTGCTGCAAATGGAGTTGCGCCAGAGCAACAAATTCATGCGCGAGTACCGTCTAACCAAATTCAGCGAATACCTGGATATTATTTCCGGGATCGTCAAACAGGGACAGCAGCAAGGTATTTTCCGCCCGGATGTACTGCCCGGCGTTTTTAAACGGGCCTTTTTCGGGGCCCTGGATGAAACCGCCCGGCTGTGGGTACTCTCCCCCGATCACCCCTATTCCATTGAAGAGACCGCCAACCAGATCACCGATGTCTTCATCCGGGGGATCAATACCGACTGATCGAACAGTCCGCTGAAAACGCCGGTCCCGGCTTTTTCGGCAGCGACGGCACCTCGGTTCAAGAGTTGCTGATCTGGCTCTGGCGAGCTACGGGTAAGCACCCGCGGGGTGCCAAAGCTTGCGGCTTTCTCCCGATGCCGCGCACTCCAGCACAAAGGCCGAGCCCACCCGCAAGCTGAGGTGACCTGCAAACGCTTACAAGACTACCCCGCCTCGGGAGGGGATATCTCCATAACTTCGAACTGCCGGATCCCGCCCGGGGTCTTGACCACGACCTCATCGCCCACCGACTTTCCGATCATCGCCCGACCCAGAGGGGAAAGCACCGAAATGCTGCCATCCTCCACACTGGCCTCCTCCGGCCCCAGCAACTGGTAACGAATCTCGTCGTCGGTGTCGAGGTCAACCAGGGTAACCACCACCCCGAACACCACCCGCTCACAATCCAGGGCAGAGCAGTCGATCACCTCGGAACGGCTGAGCTTATCCTTCAATTCCATGATTCGCCCCTCAACATGGCTCTGACGTTCCTTGGCCGCGTGATACTCGGCATTTTCCTTCAAATCGCCATGCTCCCGGGCCGTCTCGATGGCCTGAATGATCCGGGGGCGTTCCACCCGTTGCAACTGATTCAGTTCCTGGCGCAGTTTTTCGTGGCCGTTTCGGGTCATGGGAATACGTTCAACCATGGGCCTGCTTCCTCCAAGCAAGAAATTTACGGACTCCTCAAACAAATCACATGTAAAATAAAAAATCGCGCCGTTCCATCCGCGGTACACACCTGGACGAAACGGCGCAAACTGGAGCACAAAAATAAAATGGACGGCCACTCCTGCGGGATCAAGACAGGGGCGCCGACCATTGCAGGAGCTTACCATAACCATTTCCCGATTGCAAGCAACTCCCCTTTTGCCGCAGGGCAACGTCAAAGTCGCCTGGGAACTGGACGGGGGCCGCGAAACCCGGTAGCGACGGGTTCGCCCGCCGCTGGGCGCCCCTGGCAATTGGCAGCGCAGGAGCCCCGCGGGCGCCTCGGAGGCGGGCATGGATGCCCGCCGAGAATGAGTCGCTACCGGGTTTCGCGGCCCCCACCCCGGTGCAACAACCAATGACTTTGACGTTGCCCTGCTTTTGCCCTCTACCAGCGGTAGGTCAGGGAGGAATCAAGCCGGCGCTGCCGATAGTCGGAGCCGGAAACAAGCCCAAACCCGGCCTGCCAGATCAGGCTGTCACTGAGTTCCAGAAAGAAAACGCCCTCCAGGCTCTGCTGCCCGTAGCTGGCGGAATCGTAACTGGTGGCATAGCGCAGTGTATAGTAGCGGGGCCGATCCCGCATAAAGGGGTCATCGCTCAACTGGTGCCGGAAGCTGAGGGCAAAGGTCTTGCGCCAGAAGTTGAGCGGTGCCCAGTAGGGATGATCATCATCGGCAAAGCCGTCGTCCAGCCTCACCCCGCCTCCCTGCGGCCCTTCCCGGGAATCCAGGTACTCATACAGGTAGCTGAAAGTCAGCAGGGTCGGATCGGGCAGCAAGGCATAGGTTGCCCAGAGGTCATAGCCGTGGGTCTGGTTGTTGTCGGAGAAATAACGAAAACTGTAGGCGGAACCTAACTCCAGCCGGGTCAGCAAATCCACCGCCCCCTCAACCGCAATGGTGTCGGCTCGGATGCCGCGCTGTAAAGCGGCCAGGGTATCTTCCACCGCCTCACGCCGGTAAGCGATCCTTCCCCGCAAGCGATCACCCAGGTCGCCGGCGATTTCAGCACGGCCCAGCACGGAGTTCCTCCCCTCCCCCGAATCTCCCGCCGTCAACCAGGCGCCGACCCCCAGCAGCAGGTCAACCCCGGCAAAGGCATCGCGACGGTAGAGCAGCTCCGCCTGATTGGCGTTGAGGGTACCGGGCCCGTCGGTATTGCGGTACCTTAAGCGACTGTAACTGAAATCCATCTCATGCCCCAGCAGCGGCGCCCACCAGTGGGAGGCGGTTAACGCCTCCCGGCCGCTGGCGACATAACCGTCACGACCTCTTTCCCGGCGGTACTCATAGCCCAGGGTGGAACGCTGGCGACGCTTGAGATCACTGCGCATCCGGGCTTCCGCCAGGCCGGGATAGTGCAGATCGGCCGCCTGCAGGCGCCGGTAAATGGCCGCTTCCGCCTCCCAGCGCTGAAATCGGCTGTGGACCCCGGCCAGGTCGTAAAGTATCGGCCCCTCGTCGGGATAGTTACTGTCAAGCTGCTCATACTCCCGAGCGGCGGCAAAAAAGTCTCGCCGCTCAATGGCCGCCCGGGCCCGCAACTCCAGGGCCAGGCGCTGTTGCCAGCGGTATTCGGCATAAAGAGGGGCCGCCACCCGGCGCAGCCGCGGATCACCCTCCAAGAGCCCGGCGGCATAGGCCGGACTCATCACCTCGTCGGTTAGTTCCGCCAGCGGGCTGCTCGCGCCGGTTATCCGGCCCCACAGTCCCGGCGGTTCTGCCGACGGCATCGCCAGCCCCAGCTCTGCCGCCCCGGCCGCCAGCAACGAGCCGACCTCCGGTGTTAAGCGGGACTCCAACTCCGCCAGAACCGGTCGCCATTGCCGTTGCATCCACAGGGCATGCAGCCGAGCCAGAGCCAGCGCGGGCTCACTCCAGGGGTGGGCTCGGCTCAGCTCCTCACTCAGCGCCACCACTTCAGACATATAGCCCAAGCGCAGCAGCAGTTCCAGTTTCTGGCGACGCACCTTGTAAAGCCCCACCCCGGCTGCCGGCAACTCCTGCAGGGCCTGCCAGGCCGCCCGGTTGTCGGGCACGGCGGCCAGGGCTTCCACCTGCAGCATGCCGGCCCCGACCGAGCCGGGCATGCCCGCCGCCGCCCGCGCGGCCAGCGCCGCCGCCTGCGGGAATCGCTCGTAACGCTGCAGGATCGCGGCCAACTGCAGTTGCCGGCCCGGATCATGTTGCGCCCACTCTTCCAGCCGGTCCATAAATTCCTGTTCGGCGGCCCGCTGGCCGCGCCGCTGGCTGATCATGGCGGCCAGCACCAACACTTCCGGCTCCACCTTGTCCTGCTCCAGCAACTCCCGCACCTGCTGTTCCGCCGACCACAGGGCATCGGCGGCCCAGAAAAAGCGGGCCGCACGGAGGCGGTCCGACTCATCCACCGGTTCCTCGGCCAGCAACAGGGAGGGCAGCAGGCGCAACACCGCCCGGTGATCACCACGGGCAGACAACAGGCGCAACCGCAGCATGGCCGCCGGCTCCTCACTCTGCTGCCGGGTCAAAGCGGTCAGCCACACTTCAGCTTCCGGGTAACGGCCGGTGGCCAGGGTCAACTCGAACAGGGAGCGATACACCGCCGGGAGATTTTCTCCCCACAACAGAGCCTTGCGCAACACCTGCTCGGACTCATAGGGCAAATCGGCCAACCGGTAAACCTCTGCCCGGCTCAAGGCCAGTTCCAACTGCCGCTGGGGCTCGGGAAATTCCGCCGCCAGCCGGTCAAGAGCCCGCAAAGCCCCGTCGCTGTCTCCAAGCTCAAGCCGCGCTTGCACCAGCTCTAAACGGCGGCTGAATGCAGATTCCACGGCCTCAAGATAAGACAAATGGAGCTCCACCCGCTCCGCTAAGCCCAGTTGGGCGGCCAGGCTCAGAGCCCGACGGCGCACCTCAAGTCTGTCCGGCTGTTGGGCGAGCAGCTCTTCATAGTCCTGCAGCGCGGCCCATGGCCGATTGCGACCTTCCGCCCAGGCCGCCCGGGCCCGCAACATCTCCGGATCATTGGGCGCCACAACCGCCAGCCGCGCCAGCACCTCTTCGGCCGCCTCCCACTCGCCCTGTTCCAGGTGGGCAAAAACCAGGGCGGTCATCACTCGCCCATCGTCGGGTTCCAGGGCATGCCAGGCGGCCAGGATCTCCGGGGTTCGCGTGCGCCAGCCGGGGCTGCGCAGCATTAGCCCGATCTCGTTTTCTCTCCCCAACCGGTCCAGCAGGCGCAGCTTCTCCGCCATAACCTCCGGTTGGTCGGGATAATAGGCCATGATCCGGGGATAAAGCTCCAGTGCCTTGGCGTACTGGCCCCGTTCCTGGTAGATCTGTGCTGCCTGCCGCAGTTTTTCCGGTGAGGCCTCACCTTCCAGGGCCAGCAAACGCTCCAGTACCAGCAGCGACTCCGCCTGCTGCCCGGTGGCATCATAAGCCTGCAGGGCCAACTGCAACACCTGCTGATCAGCAGGTTGCCCCTCCAGGGCCCGCTCCAGATAGGGCAAAGCCTGGTCCGGCCGCCCCAGCTCAAGGTGCACCTGCCCCAAACGCCGCAACAGCCAAGGGTTATCGGGGTCAGTCGCCAGGGCCGGTTGCAGGTAGCCCAAGGCCTCCTCCCCGCTTCCAGCCGCCAGCATATGCGCTTCCACCCGGGCCTGGGCCCTTGGATCGGCCGGCTCTTTGGCCAGCAGCCGGCGCCAGTATGCCACGGCCCGCTCCGACCGCCCCAGATCTTCGTGGACTTCGGCCGCCAGGCGCAACAACTCAGGGGCGGCATCGGGCCTTCCAGCCAGCCGGTTTACCAGCGGCCTGGCCTGTTGGGGACGACCCAGGCGCTGGTACAACCGGGCCAACTCTGCCCCCTCGTCACCGTCAACCCCCCGCAGCTTAACCAGACGCTCCTGGTATTCCAGGGCTTCGGCCTCCCGCCCCTGCCTGACCAGCGCCGTCACCAGACCGGCCAGAAGGTCGGGATCATCGGGGAACTGGACCAGCAGCCCCTGAAACAGTTCGGCCGCCCGCGCTGAACGGCCGACGGCCAGCAGGGCGGTGGCCAGACCCCTGGCATAGCGGGGCTCATAGGGTGCCGCTTCCCGCAGCAGCTCAAAGTGCCCCAGAGCCCGCTCCGCCGTTCCCAACTGCAACCAGAGCCGGGCCAACTCCCAGCGGGCCTCCCGGAGGTCCTCCCGTTGCGCCAACAGCTCCTCGTACACCGGGGCCGCCTGCCGGTATTCACCCCGGCGCACCAGATCACGGGCCTGCCGCCACTGCTTCAGCCAACCCGGCATCGGCCCGTCCTGCTGGGTAATCTCCCGGGCTGGCACCAGATCACCACCCACTTCCCCCAGAGCCGGCACTGCACCTCCCAGCAGGAGCAACAGCAGCATGACCGGCAGACGAACCATCAGTTCCGCACCGCACCTTTCCGGTAAAAGGAGCTCACCGCCGCCACCACTTCCTGCTGCATCTCGACGGTCAACTCGGGATAAATGGGCAAAGCCAGGGTTTCCCGAGCAGCCCGCTCGGCCTCCGGAAACACCTCGGCATGACAAGCCAGATGGGCGACACAGCCCTGCTTGTGCAACGGCACCGGGTAGTATATCTCACAGCCGATACCGGCCTGCTGCAGATGCGCCATCAGTTCATCCCGTCGGCGAACCCTGATGACAAACTGGTTGTATATATGATAGTCCTGTACACCGTCAGCCTCCGCCGCCTGCCGGTAAACCGCCTCCGGCAGAACCACGCCCTCTTCCAGCAGACCGGCGGTTTGAAACATCTGCCGGTAACGATCGGCATTGGCCCGCCGGGCGGCATGCCAGGCGGGCAGGTGCCGCAGCTTGATCTCCAGCACCACCGCCTGGATGGGGTCCAACCGGAAGTTACCGCCCACCAGGCCATGGTGATACTTGGGGGCGCCGCCATGTACCCGCAGGATCCGTATTTTCTCGGCCAGCGCCTCATCCCGGCACAACACCAGACCGCCATCACCGATACCACCGAGATTCTTACTGGGAAAAAAAGAAAAACAGCCGGCCACGCCCAGGCTGCCGGCCCTCCGCCAGGTGGGTAAGCGACCGCTTACCTCGTGGAACCCGTGATCGGTTACGGTGGCATGGGTAATGGGAACGGCGGTGCCGATGGCCTGGGCCGCGTCTTCCACCACTGGAATTCCATGCCGGGCGCAAAGGCTGAGCACCGCGCCCATATCGGCCGCCTGCCCGTACAGGTGCACTGGAATACAGGCCTTGACCCGGGCCGCCTCGGCCGGCCGAGTGTGGAAAAACTCCTCCAGGGCGGCGGGGTCGATATTATAGGTCTGGGGATCAATGTCGACAAAAACCGGTTGGGCGCCAAGCCGGAGGATACACCCCATGGTGGCGAAAAAACTGTAGGGGGTGGTCAAGACCAGGTCGCCCGGCCCGATCTCCAGGGCCATCAGCGCCACCAGCAAGGCGTCGGTCCCGCTGCTGACCCCGATGCCCTGCAATTCCACCGCTCTTTCGCCTGTTGCCTCCTGTGCCGCCCCATGCCCATTCTCACTTGGGCCGGTGGCGCAATAAGCCGCCAGTGCCTGCTCCAGACTCTCCACCCGGGGGCCCAGGATATAGCCGGTGGAGTCTATCACCTCCGCCACGGCCGCCATTATTTCCTCCCGCAGGGGAGCCATTTGTGGTTGTAAATCCAGCAACGGTACGGGCATTTCGCCACTTATCCTTTCAGGTTCAGTTTATAAGATTAAATTCTCACCGGCAGCCCGCTCAAAACGCGCCCGGCAAGGGGCCGTTCAGGCCGCCGGCCCAAAAAACTCATCTAAAAACTCCTTGATATCGGGAACCTCGTTTTCCAGATAGGTCCGCATCTTCTTGAGCAGGTTGGCCTCAATCTGGCGCACCCGCTCTCGGGAGATGGCAAAACGGTCGGCAATCTCCTGCAAGGTTGCCGGTTCATCGCTGAGCAGCCTCTCCCTGAGAATCGCCAACTCCTTCTCATTCAACGTTCGCCGCATTTTATCGAGGATGCCGGCCATCCACTCCCGCACCTCATCGGCGGCCACCCTTTCCTCTACACTGGGGCCGGCCACGGGAAGAAAATCCTTGCGTTCATCACCGGAATCTTCCCGCATCGGGCTTTCCAGCGACATGTCCCAGTTGTCCATGCGCTGGCTCATCTCGATGACTTCGCTCTCCTTAACATTAAGGCGCTGGGCCAGCAGTTTGGGTTCGGGCTTGAACCCCTGGGACTCCAGCAGCTTTTTCTCCTTGTTGAGACTGAAAAAAAGTTTGCGCTGGGCCTGGGTGGTGCCGATCTTGACCAGGCGCCAGTTGTCCATGATGAACTTGAGGATATAAGCCCGGATCCAGTAAGCGGCATAATAGGAAAATTTAACCTGGCGGTAAGGATCAAACTTCTTCACCGCCTGGACCAGCCCGATATTACCCTCCTGGATCAGGTCGAGAAAGTTCTGCATCCAGTATTTCTGGAAATCCATGGCCACCTTGACCACCAGGCGCAGGTTGGCGGTGACCAGTTTATAGGCCGCCTCGGGGTCACCAGTCTCCTTGAAAAGGCGCGCCAGCTCGTCGGTTTCCGCCCGGCTGAGCAGCCGGTACTGGCTGATCTCCTGCAGGTAACGGTGCAAAGCGGCATTACCCACCACCGGCAGATTAGCCGAGTCATCCAGGGTGACCAGGGGGTGAAATTCCGCTGTCTCCCCGTCGGCTGCCGACTCGTCACCGAACAGTTCGGCCTCGCCGTCCTCCGGGGGCAGTATTTCAGGATCATCTTTTTTCATAAGCAAAACCCGGCCTCGGCCGCCGGCAAAGGGCTGCAGCCGCAGGCAAATGACAAACTTCAGCGACCAATTACAATCAAACAAGGGTTGCAGACACCTGCCCCCTTTTAGCTGATTCGCAGCAATTTTACCATGATTAACCGTTAAGCGCATCCCGAGCGGCCCCGGGGCGCCCCTGGAGACCAAGCTTAAACCGTTGCCAGGGCGGGGGTTTTATGATAAGAATGCGTGATTTTACCCCGGCCACCACCAACCCCCACGGACAACCATGAAAAATATTAGAAATTTCAGCATCATCGCTCATATCGACCACGGCAAATCCACCCTGGCCGACCGCTTTATTCAACACTGCGGCTCGGTAAGCGACCGGGAGTTCAAAGACCAGCTCCTGGACAACATGGATATCGAACGGGAGCGGGGGATCACCATCAAGAGCCAGACCATCTGCTTGCCATACCAGGCCGCCGACGGCCAGCAGTATGTGTTCAACCTGGTGGACACCCCCGGGCACGTTGATTTCAGCTACGAGGTCTCCCGCGCCCTGGCGGCCTGCGAAGGGGCACTGCTGCTGGTGGACGCCGCCCAGGGCATCGAGGCCCAGACCCTGGCCAACCTCTATCTGGCCATGGAAAATGACCTGGAGATCATCCCGGTGATCAACAAGATCGATCTGCCCGCCGCCGAACCGGAAAAAGTGGCCCTGGAAATCGAAGAAGACCTGGGGCTGGAGGCTGAGCGGATCCAGCTCTGTTCAGCCAAGACCGGCAAGGGGGTGCCGGAGTTGCTGGAGGCCATCGTCAAGTACCTGCCGCCACCCACCGGGGATCCGGACCTGCCGCTGCAGGCGATGATTTTCGATGCCCAGTACGACTCCTTCCGGGGCACCATCATCTCCTGCAAGGTGGCCAACGGCCGGGTCAAGGCGGGCGACCAGATCAGCTTCTGTTCCACCGGCCGCAGCCACAAGGTGGAAGAGGTGGGCCATTTTCGCTTTAAAAAGGAACCGGCCAAGGAACTTGCCGCCGGCGAGGTTGGTTATATTATCGCCGGGATCAAAAACATCGCCGATGCCCAGGTGGGGGACACCATCACCCTGAAGGAAAACCCCTGCGCCAAACCACTGTCCGGCTACCAGCCGGCCAAGCAGGTGGTCTTTTCCTCCATCTACCCGGTCTCCACCGAGGATTACGAGGACCTGGCCACCGCCATGGAGAAGCTGACCCTAAACGACGCCTCCCTGACCTTCCAGAAAGATTCTTCCTCCGCCCTGGGTTTCGGCTTCCGCTGCGGCTTTCTGGGGCTTTTGCACCTGGAGGTGGTCCAGGAACGGCTGGAGCGGGAGTTCGGCCTGTCGCTGATTCTCACCGTGCCTTCGGTCAACTACCATGTCTACCTTAACGATTCCACCATGGTGGAGGTGGACAACCCCGCCTATTACCCGGACCCGGGCAGCATCCAGCGGGTGGAAGAGCCCTACATTAAAGCCACCATCATGATCCCGGAGCGCTACATGGGGGCGGTGATGAACCTCTGCATGGAGCGCCGGGGGGTTAACAGCAATCACCACTACCCCATGCCGGGCCGCATCGAGTACACCTGCGAGCTGCCGCTAAGCGAGGTGATCTACGACTTTTACGACCGCCTCAAGTCCCTGACCCAGGGGTACGGCTCCTTCGACTACGAGATACTGGATTACCGTACCGGGGACCTGGTGAAAATGGACTTGCTGGTCAACGGCGAGCGGGTGGACGCCCTGTCGCAACTGGTCCACCGGGATAACGCCCGGGCCCGGGGGCTGTCCGCCTGCGAAAAACTGAAGGAAGAGATCCCCCGCCACATGTTCAAGATCGCCATTCAGGCGGCCATCGGCGGCAACATCATCGCCCGCACCACCGTTGCCGCCATGCGCAAGGACGTACTGGCCAAGTGTTACGGCGGCGATATCACCCGCAAGCGCAAACTGCTGGAGAAACAGAAGGCCGGCAAGAAGAAGATGAAGACGGTGGGCAACGTGGAAATCCCCCAGAGCGCCTTCCTGGCAGTACTGAAATCCGACGACTCGTAAACCTCCAGCAGCACCGCACCTTGCGGCGATCGGCCCGGCTTGCGCCGTGAAATTTAGTAGAAGTCGGTTGTTGCCATGGGGTGGGGGCCGCGGCAACCGGTAGCGGCTCATTCTCGGCGGGCATCCTGCCCGCCTCCGAGGCGCTGGGGGCCTCCTGCGCGTCCATGCGCCCGGCCCGCCAGCGAACCCGCCGCTACCGGTTGCCGCGGCCCCCGTCCAGGCTGCAAGGGGCTTGCATGTTGGCCCTATTCGCCCTGGCAAGTGCTCATAAGATAAGTTTCCAGTCTTTCCAACAGTTCCTGTCGGCCTTCGCCGCTGAGGGAGGAGAAGAGGAGGCGGTCCTTGGGGCTGACGCCCAGAGCGGCATCCAGCAGGCGGGCCTGGCGCTGCTGCTGGTTGCGGGAGAGCTTGTCCTTCTTGGTGTAGACCGGCAGCCAGGGAATTCCCTGGGCCTGGAGCCAGCCGGCCAGCATCCGGTCCGACTCTTTCAGGGCGTGGCGCAGGTCGATGATCAGCACCACGCAGCGCAGGTTGGGGCGGGTTTCGAGGTAGGCGGTGATCAACTCCTGCCACTTGGCCTGGAGCCGCTTGTCCACCCGGGCAAAGCCGTAGCCGGGCAGATCCACCAGGTGCAACTGATCACCCACCAGATAAAAATTGAGGCTCTGGGTCTTGCCGGGCCGGGCGCTGACCTTGACCAGATTTTTGCGCCGCAACAGGCAGTTGAGCAGGCTGGACTTACCCACGTTGGAGCGCCCGGCAAAGGCGATTTCCGGCAGATCCCCAACCGGCAACTGGGCCAGGCTGAAAACGCTGTCCACAAAACTGACTTTCTCAACCTGAATCATTATTTTTCCCCGTAATCGTTCAGCAGTGCCGCAGGTGAGGTCTTGCAGACAGGCGCAGCGTACATCAGTACGTAAGCCTGGCTGATCGCCCGAAGATGCGGTGCTGCTGAACGATTACCTTTCAAATGACTTTGTTCAGCGAATACTCAATGATTCCTTCGGCCCCGCTTCGGAGCAGGCGGGGAATGAGATCGCGCACCTCATGCTCGGAGATCACCGTCTCCACCGAAAACCATTCCTGCTGATACAGCGGCGAGATGGTGGGCCCCCGCAGGCTGGGCAACAGTCCCACCACCTCCTCGAGCTTTTCCTTGGGCACGTTCATCTTCAGGCCCACGATGCGGTCGGCCCGTAGCGCCCCTTTCAGCAGCAGGGCGATGTTTTCGATCTTTTCCCGTTTCCAGGGGTCGGCCCAGGCGCTTTTGCTGGCAATCAACTGGGTGTTGGAACTCATCAACTCTTCGATCACCCGCAGGCCATGAGCCCGGATGGTGCTTTCGGTCTCGGTGACCTCGACAATGGCGTCGGCCAGCCCGGAGACCACCTTGGCCTCGGTGGCCCCCCAGGAAAAGGCGATATCCACGTTGATATTACGGGAGGCGAAATATTCTTTGGTGAAATTGACCAGCTCGGTGGCAATCTTCTTGCCCTCCAGGTCTTCCGGCCGCTTCACCGGCGAATCGCCGGGTACCGCCAGCACCCAGCGGGTGGGCTTGCGGCTGACCTTGGAGTATACCAGGTCCGCCACCACCACCACCTCGGAGCGGTTTTCCAGGGTCCAGTCCTTGCCGGTTATACCGGCGTCCAGCACCTCCTTTTCGATGTACATGGACATCTCCTGGGGGCGGCAGATGGAGCAACTGAGCTCCGGGTCGTCGATCTCGGGAAAGTAATTACGCGATGAAAGCTTGATCTGCCAGCCCGACTTGGCAAACAATTCGATGGTGGCCTTTTCCAGACTGCCTTTGGGAATACCCAGCTTCAACTGATTCATTTCTGATAAACCTCCGCGGGATCAAAAACCGGGGAATCGGTAACTTCCAACTCTTGGCCGTCGGCGCTCAGACGCCGGTAAAAGCAACTGCGATGCCCGGTGTGGCAGGCCGCCCGGCCCAGCTGTTCAACCTTGAACACCACCGTATCTGCGTCGCAGTCCACCCGGATCTCGCAGATCAGCTGGACATGGCCCGAACTCTCCCCTTTCAGCCAGATTTTGTTGCGCGACCGGCTCCAGTAGTGGGCCTTGCCGGTGGCCAGGGTCCGCCGCCAGGATTCTTCGTTAATATAGGCCAGCATCAGCACCTCGCCGCTGGCCTGATCCTGGACAATGGCCGGCAGCAGCCCCTGTTCTCCCTTGCTGAAATTAAGCATCGGCTTTCCTTCACTCACTGTTGGTCGCCTTTTTTGGGCGGTTGGCGGCAGATTGCCCCGCCGCTGCTCCCCGTCGCCGCTCCTGGCCGACAAAATGGATGATGCAGGCGGTTCTGAACTTGCAGTACTCGTTGGGGCGACGGCAATACGCCTCGTCCTCGGGCATCTTTTCCCGGTATTTCTCGCAAATGAGTTCCATAGACCACTCTGCCGGCGAAAGGCAAACAAAAAGCAGCAGAATATGCGTATCGCCCCGTGCTGTCAAGGAGTAAAGCCCAAAGCGGATGGAATCAAAACAATATTTTTCCTCTTTTTGGGGCGGCAAGCACGGCAAAATCTGGTATATCTGCCGCCTGCCTGGCGCCCCCCTGACTCCGGCGGCTCCGCAAGAAGGCAGCCCCGCCCAACCGATGGCCAATTTGCCGTAATAAGATAATAAAATGAAAAACCCGGACCACCTGAACCACGAGCTGGAGCAGATCCAGCAGTTGCTGCAAGCCGTGCGGACCGCCGTCGAACCCCTGTCCCGCGACCGCCGCCTGAGCCAGTGGCAAAGGGTCAATTTCGACCGCCACGATCTGCTGTTCAAGGAGTACGGCCTGCGGGACAATTACAAGCAGGCCCGCAACCAGTTGGTGGTCGGCATCCGCACCATTCTCCATGAACTGGCCCGGCTGGAGAATGAGTACGGCGACCTGGCCATCGACATCCGCCGCCGAACCATCGCCCCCCAAGCGGCCAAAGCCGCCGCCACCAATATTCAGAAACAGGCCGAACTGCTTGAACCCCCGCTAAGGGAACTGGAAGCCGCCTGCCGGGTGCTGTTTAAAGGCCGGGAACAGCTTTTTCAGCTTTACTCTCTGGCCGGCCTGCTGCCTTACGCCAAAAAAAGCAGCCGGGTCGAGCCGGAGGAACTGGACCAGGGACTGCGTTTTTTCCTGTTTGTTACCCGCCAGGATGCCGCCGCCGGCACCCCGTCCCTGGCCCATTGCCTGGCCCGGGCCACGGCCCTGGAGCAGCAACTGAAGGCCCTGGAGTTTGCCGACCTGCCACCTTTGGCCGGCAACCTGCTTGAACAGCATCGCCTGGCCGGCCTCACCGCCGCCGACCGGCTCAAGGCCTATATTGAGCAATTTCGCCGCCGCCCGCCCCAGGAAATTAAAACCCTGGAGGAATTCCGTAATCAACTAAAAGAATTGCGACGCGGCGAAACGGTTACGTTATTGACCGAGCTGCCCCGGCTGAGCGCCCGCTACGGCACTATCCTTTTTGACCTGGCCTACCGGGCTCGAAATCAGCGGCAGATTGCCCTGATTCAACCCTTTCTGGACAAACTGGAATTGCTGCACAGCACCCTGGCTGGGCCACTGCCGGCTCTAACCAAAGAGCAGCTGGCCACCCCGGATTCCTCCCTTAACCCGGAACAGTTGGCCGCCGCCAAGGCCGCCGATTTTTTCATGGGCTTGCGCGGGGTCATGCTCTCTTTCAAATTGCTGCTGCGTTCCCTGAGCGGCCAGAAAGCCATCACCGCTTTGGAATTGCAGCGCAAAACAGTTGACACCCTCAAGCGCTGCCCCTCCCACCACACCCGCACCGAGGAGGAAAGGACCAGGCTCGAGCTTATTTTGCATGAAGCCCTGACCGACTACAGCAAGCCGTTTCCCTTCGATCTGCTGGCCACACATCTGCGCAAGTGTATCCTTACCTTCGGCCGGCGCCTGGAAAGGCTGGTCAACCAATTTCCCATCGGCAGGCAACCCGGCAACGGCGACAGTGGCGGCGATGACCACACTTTGGGCCTGCTGACCGCCAAGTTGGAAATCTGGGGCGAACGACTGGAGAACTGAGCCGCCCGGGTTATCATGCAAAGCCCTTGCCGCCCCGGTTTTTTTTCGGCATAATGGCCCGAACCGACGTGGCAACAAAACCAGCGAACATACATTCTCAACAAGGATTTACAATATGCGAAAGGCACAGGAAAACGATCAGGTAACCATCCAGTATGAAGGCCGGTTGGCCAGCGGCGAGGTGTTTGAGTCGTCCAGCAACACCGCTCCCATGACCTTCCGGATCGGCGAACAAATGATTCTGCCCTCTCTGGAGCGGGCCATCCTCGGCATGACCGCCGGTCAGACCCGTACCATCAGCATCCCCCCGGACGAAGGCTACGGGCCTCACCTTGATGAACTGGAAATCACGGTGAGGCGCGCCAGTTTCGGCGACCAGGAAATCAAGCCCGGCATGGTCCTGGCCATGAACATGGAACGCGACGGCCAGACCCACCGCCTGCCGGCCCTGGTTAAGGAAATTGAAGGCGAGCAGGTCCGGGTGGACTTCAACCATCCTCTGGCCGGGGAAGAGCTTTTTTACACCATCACCGTCCAGGAAGTAACCCCCGCCGAGGAGAAAGAGCAGTAAAGGCAGAAGGAGTGAGCCGTGCCACGCGACTTCCTTGACCACCACGGTAATTTCCTGGTGCTGGCCCACCACCCCTCCTACCGGGTGCGCAACCTCCGAGCCCACGACCAGCTGGAGGTTCTGGGCCGGGAGGCGGACAGCGACTGCGTCGTCGACAACCGGCGCAATTTCCCCCCCGGCGAGGTGGAGGTAGCCCGGGCCGACCCGGTTTACGAGATCCCCAACCCCTTGACCTTTCGCGGGGTCACCTATATCAACCGCCCCTGGGCCGAGGCCAGGGCCGCCGACCCTAACAGCATCCGCCTGCCCAAGCAGCCGGAAGTTTCCCTGGGACGAGACCTGACGGCTGCCTTGGCCGGCAAACAACCGGAGCTGCCGGCCAAGGAGCGGCTCATCGCCCTGCTGCCCCGCCCCCTGCAACTGACCCTGGCCGCCACCAGCACCGACCCCGACGACCTGACGGCCCTGGCCGCTTTGAGCTGCGACTTTGCCATGGGGCCGGAACAAACCCCGCAGGGCCTGCTTTTCCGGCCGGATGACCAACGCCCCCAGATCCATGACCACGACCTTTACGAAACGGTGGCCAACAACCCCCACCTGCCCAGTCATTACAAAAGAATCATGGTGCTGCGGCCCGGCGCCCAGGGCGGCAGCGAAATTGTCGGCGAGTACGGCGCCCCCGGCGCTGCCACTCACATTTATGAATATTTACGCCGCAACAGCTACATTCCCTGGGGGCACTATGCCGCCAACATGGCCGAGGACGCCATACGTTACCGTATTGCCGACCTGACCGCCGCCGACATGACCGGCCTGCGCCATCTTTATTACCAGCGGACTTATGTGCGCCTGGCGGAACTGCTCGACCTGCCGGCAAAGTGGCAACGCACCGGGCTTACCGGCGACGAGTTGGAAGAACTGCGCCTGCAGTTGCAAAAACGGCTGGCCGCCGACGGGGCCGACCGGCTGCCCTTCACCGGCACCCTTTGGGGCTGGAACTTCGGCTATGACTGCTCCGGCAGCGGCTATCGCCTCCATGCCTCCCACCAGCAGGTGCACCAGCAATACGCCCTGGTCCCGCCCCCACCGGCCTTTGCCGCCGGCGACCAGGTGGCGGCCTGCTGCCGGTCCTTTCGCAAACGTCACGGGCAAGGAATGTTTGCCGCCTACCTCAAGGCCCTGCGGCAAAACCGCCGTATTGACGGCCGCCGCCAGGCCCCGGCGGAGCTGATCATCCACGAAGATGAGCAGCTTATCCTGTTTGTCCCCAAGGCCCAGGCCTCCCAGTGGGAGCTGCAGATCATGACCAAAGCGGAAGTGGGCCATGTCCTGGAGGCCGACGCCGCCTGCCGCGCCGCCCTGGATCGCGCCCTGCTGCTGGCCCAGCAGATTCTCGCCGGCCTTGGCGCCACCATGGTAACCAGCATCGAGTACAGTAAACGGCTGGACGCCGCCGACCACGACCAGCGCCTGCTTTACGCCCTGCTGCCCAAGCTGCCCTATGCCATGGGTGCCTTTACCGAGGCCCAGCAACGCTTCATCTGCGGCCACTACCCGGAAGACTTTGCCGCCTGCTGCCGCAATGTCGCCGGCAAGCTCACCAAGGCGTAAAGGCAAGCGTCCGCCAGCCCGCACATAGTGTCATCTGCAAAGCCGGCCCAGCAAACCCAGAAAAGTTGACTTTTCATAATTTTTCCCGCAAAGTAGGCGCATGGAAAAATCTATCAACAAACGATCCAGCCAAGGTAAAAAAAATAATCCGACTGGCGGCCGCTGGCGGTTGCTGTTGCCTCTGCTGTGCCTCTGGTTCATCTTTTACCCTCAAACCCAGGCGACCGGCGCGGCAGCAGGCCACCTTACCTTGTGGGTGCACCCCTATTTACCGGCCACCGAGCTGGTCAACCGTTTCACCCCACTGGCCGAGTACCTGGCCGCCGGGCTGGATCGCCCGGTGGAAATCAGGGTGCCCCAGAATTATCAGACCCACGTGGAGGTGGTCGGTCGCAACCAGGCCGACCTGGCCTTCATGGGACCGGCGGGCTACGTTGCCATGCGCCGCCAGTACGGCGAAAAACCGCTACTGGCGGTGCTGGAGGAGAAGGGCTCAATCTTATTTCACGGCGTGATCATCGTCCGCCAGGATTCACTGCTGCACGAACTTGGCCAAGTCAAAGGACAATCTTTTGCCTTCGGCGACCCCCACTCCACCATGAGCTATCTGGTCCCCCGGGCCATGCTGGCCCGGGCCGGGGTGGAATTGGCCGACCTGGCCCGTTACGATTTTCTCAACTCCCACCACGACGTGGCCCTGGGGGTGCTGGGGGGCTATTTTGCCGCCGGCGGAGTCAAGGATGAGGTCTTCGATTACTACCAGCCCCGGGGGCTCAGGGCCCTGGCCGTCAGTCCGCCGATCCCCGACCACCTCTTTGCTACCCGCAGCAACCTGGACACCGGCACGGTTGAGCGGTTGCGGGAACTGCTGCTGGCCGTCAACGAGCACCCCGACCGGCAGCTCATATTGGGCAGCATCAAAGATGGCCTCACCGGCCTGCGGCCGGTTACGGCGGAAGATTACGATGAACTGGCCGCCCTGACCGAAGAATTCGACGATGACTGAACAACCGCCCACCTCTCAGCCGGAGCTGTTTTCCTATCGGCGGGTAATCGCCGGGATGCTGGCGGTACTGCTGCTGGTTCTGGGGCTGACCAACTACCTGCTGCTGCACCAGCAGCGCCAGGCTCAACTGGCCGAGGTGGAAACCCAGCTTAATTATCAACTGCAGGCCGCCGCCACCTTCATGACCGAGCCGCTGCTGAAATACCAGTTCGCCGACGTCGAGCAGTTCATGCAGCAATGGAGCGCCCACCACGAGGACGTGCTGCTCTTCGAGGCCCACACTCCCACCGGCCATCTCCTCAGCCGCTTTTCCCGGCAGTCGGAATCCCCCTTTGTCATCACCCGCCGCCACCCGGTAACCTACCAGGACCAAACCCTGCTGACCCTGACCTTAAGCAAGGATTACCGCCAGGCGGAAATAATTCTGCAAGAGATGCGCAACCGGCTGCTGCTTATCTCCTTAACCATTACCGCCGTGCTGGGCCTGATGCTCTGGCTGGTTTTCCGCCATCTGGCCCTTGCCCCTCTGGAACGGGAGATCAGCAAGCGCCGGCAGGCCGAGCAGGAGCTGAACGCCACCAACAAAGAACTGGATGCCTTCGCCTACTCAATCTCCCACGATCTGCGCGCCCCATTGCGAGGTATTGACGGTTTCAGCCAGGCCCTGCTAGAGGACTACCATGACCAACTCGACGACACCGGCCAGGACTATCTCCGGCGGGTCCGGGCCGGCTGTTCGCGGATGGGCCACCTCATCGACGACATGCTGCAACTCTCCCGGCTCTCCCGGGGTGAGATCAACTGGCGCCGGGTGGACCTGAGCGCCATGGCCATTGAAAGCATTGCCGAACTGCAGAAAAACGAAGCCCAGCGGCAGGTTGAGGTGGCCATCGAGCCCAACGTACAGGTCATTGGCGACCCGGTCCTGCTGCGGGCGGTATTGGACAACCTGCTGGGCAACGCCTGGAAGTTCACCGGCAAGACCGAACAGCCGGCAATCAGCTTCGGCACAGTGCAAAAGGATGGCCGCACCGCCTGCTTTATCCGGGATAACGGGGCCGGCTTCGACATGACTTATGCCGACAAGGTCTTCACCGCATTCCAGCGCCTGCACAGCCCCAAGGAGTTCGAAGGCACCGGCATCGGCCTGGCCACGGTACAGCGGATCATCCACCGCCACGGCGGCCTGATCTGGGTTGAGGCCGAAGAAGGTAAAGGGGCCGTTTTTTATTTTACCCTGGACCGGGGAACCCCTTAACAAGAAATGGAGCAAGCAATGAGTGACAAAATAATCCTGCTGGTGGAAGACAATCCCGACGATGAAGCCCTGACCATCCGGGCCCTCAAAAAAAACAACATCTTAAACGAGGTGGTGGTGGCCAGGGACGGGGCCGAGGCCTTGGACTACCTTTTCGGCCGCGGCGCGTTTGCCGGCCGTGATCCGGCCGTGCTGCCCGAACTGGTCCTGCTGGACATCAACCTGCCCAAGCTCAACGGCCTGGAGGTACTGGAAAAAATCCGGGCCGATCCGCGCACCGAGCTGCTGCCGGTGGTCATGCTCACCACCTCCAACGAGGAACAGGACCTGCTCAAAAGCTATCTTTTGCGGGCCAACAGCTTTATCCGCAAACCGGTGGATTTCACTCAGTTCAGCGAGGCCATTCGCCAACTCGGCGTCTACTGGCTGGTGCTGAATCAGGGACCACCCAAGAAACAGGGCTGAAAAGATGGAAAACAAGCTGCGGGTACTGCTGATCGAGGATTCCGACGACGATGCGGCCCTGATCATTCGCGCCCTCAAACAGGGCGGCTACGACCCCGAGCACCTGCGGGTGGATAACGCCATCGAACTGCAGCAGGCCCTGCCACAGAACTCCTGGGATCTGGCAATCTCAGACTACTCCATGCCCGGCTTCAACGGCCTGGAAGCCTTGGAGCTGGTTCGGGCCACCGCCCCCGAACTGCCCTTTATCCTGGTTTCCGGGGCGGTGGGCGAGGAAACCGCCACCGAGATCATGCGCCACGGGGCCCGGGATTATGTAATGAAAGACAAGCTGGCCCGGCTGGTCCCGGCGATCCAGCGTGAGTTGGCGGAGGTGGCGGAACGCCGGCGGCAGCGGGAGCGGGAAAAGTTGCTGCAGTCCCAGCTTAACCAGGCCCAGAAAATGGAGGCCATCGGCGCCCTGGCCGGTGGGGTGGCCCATGATTTCAACAATATTCTCACCGTCGTCAAGGGCTATGCCGAACTGGGGCTGCTGCGGCTTCAGGAAAGCCAGCCGGGCCACGAAGAATTTGCCGGTATCCTGGAAGCGGCCCAACGCTCCACCGACCTGACCCGGCAACTGCTGGCCTTTGCCCGCAAACAAACGGCCAACCCCATTGTCCTCGATCTCAACGAGACGGTCACCGGCATGCTGAAAATGCTTCGGCGGCTGATCGGGGAAGAGATTGAACTGGACTGGCAGCCGGCGGCCGACCTGTGGCCGGTGAAGATGGACCCCGGCCAGGTGGACCAGGTACTGGCCAACCTCTGCATCAACGCCCGGGACGCCATCAGCTATGAGGGCCGCATCAGTATCGCCACCGCCAACGTGGTGCTGAACGATCAATACTGCACCACCCACGCCAGCTGTCTGCCCGGCGAATATGTGCTGCTGACGGTCAGCGACAACGGGGCCGGCATGGACCGGGAAACCCAGACCCATATCTTTGAGCCTTTTTTCACCACCAAAGAAACCGGCAAAGGTACCGGCTTGGGGCTGGCCACGGTTTACGGGATCATCAAACAGAACCAGGGGTTTATCAATTTCTACAGCGAACCCGGGCAGGGCTCCACTTTCCGGATCTATCTGCCCTGTCACCGGGCGGCTGAACAAGAGACACCGCCCCCAGACAAGAGCCCGGAGACCTTAACCGGCGGCGGTGAAACCATTCTGCTGGTGGAGGATGATCCGACTATTTTAACGGTAACCACCAAGATCCTCCAGGAACTGGGCTACCGCATCCTCGCCGCCGCCACCCCCCGGGAGGCACTGACCCTGGCCCAACAGCAGCACGATCTACCGGACCTGCTGCTCAGCGACGTGGTAATGCCGGAAATCAACGGTCGGGAGTTGGCGGAAAAAATCCGCGCCAGCCGGCCGGACATCCGCTGCCTGTTCATGTCCGGCTACCCCGCCGAGGTCATCGCCCACAATGGAATGCTCGAAGAAGGGATCAACTTCCTGCAAAAGCCCTTTTCCATGCAGGACCTGGCCTCCAAAATCCGCATCGCCCTGGATGCCCCTTGAGTGCCGGGACAATTTACAAACGCCGCACTTTGAAGTAGATTGCCTTTCCTGTTGTTTTTTTCAAATTAACCATCTGCGCCATGGAACACTTATGAAACCAGGTTATTACGGAAACTGGGGCGGGGCCTTCGTGCCTGAGATCCTGCACGAAACCTTCCGCCAACTCAACGCCTTCTTTACCGAGGCCCAGGCCGACCCGGCCTTTTGGCGGCAGTATGTGGACCTGATGGGCAGCTACTCCTGCCGCCCCACCCCCCTCACCCTGGCCGAAAACCTCACCCGCCGCTTCGGCGGCGCCAGCATTTACATCAAGCGCGAGGATCTCAACCATACCGGGGCGCACAAGGCCAACAACGTCATGGGCCAGGGGCTGCTGGTGCAGCGCATGGGCAAACGCCGGGTGATCGCCGAAACCGGCGCCGGCCAGCACGGGGTGGCCACCGCCACCATGGCCGCCAAGTTCGGTTTTGAATGCACCATCTACATGGGCGAGGAAGATGTGCAGCGCCAGCGCCCCAACGTCTTCTGGATGGAGAAACTGGGCGCCACCGTAGTGCCGGTGACCTCGGGCAGCCGCACCCTGAAAGACGCCATCAACGAGGCCTTCCGCGACTGGGTGGCCAACATGGATTCCACCCACTACGTGATGGGCACGGTTTGCGGCCCCCACCCCTTTCCGGCCATGGTGGCCTGGTTTCAAAAAATCATCGGCGAGGAGGCCAAAGAGCAGATCCTGGCCGCCCACGGCCGCCTGCCGGCCCGGGTTTACGCCTGCGTGGGCGGCGGCTCCAACGCCATGGGCATCTTCCAGGGCTTTCTGGCCGACGAGGAGGTGGAACTGGTGGGGGTGGAGGCCGGCGGCGAAGGGTTGACCAGCGGCCGGCACGCCTCCCGGCTGGCGGCAATACCCACCACCGCCGATACCGACGGCATCCCCGATGCTACTCCCGGGGTGGCCCAGGGCTACAAGACCATGTTTTTACAGGACGACGACGGCCAGATGAAAGACACCCACTCGGTGGCCGCCGGCCTGGACTATATCGGGGTTTCGCCCATGCTGGCCGATCTCTGGGAGCGGGGCCGGGTCCGGATGACCGCCGCCACCGACACCGAGGTCATGGAGGCCCTGCAACTGGCCATGGCCAGCGAGGGTATCATCCCGGCCCTGGAATCAGCCCACGCCTTTGTCCAAGCCTTTAAAGAGGCCGGGGAGCTGTCGCCGGAAAGCGCCATTATCATCAACCAGTCGGGCCGGGGCGACAAGGATATCTTCACCATCGCCCACGCCTTCAAAGATCCTTCCTGGCGGGAGTTCATCCGCGCCAAAGGCGAGGAATACGGCAAGGAGCCGGTATCATGAGCCTCACTCAGCAAATCAGACAAGCCAAAGCGGACCGGGAAATCCTGCTGATGACCCACCTGGTGCTGGGTTACCCCTCCTTTGCGGTCAACCGCGAGGTGATCGCCCGAATGGTGGCGGCGGGGGTGGAGATCATCGAGCTGCAGATCCCCTTTTCCGAGCCGGTGGCCGACGGGCCGGTAATTCTCCGGGCCAACCAAGAGGCCATCGACCGCGGCGTCAGGGTACGGCAATGCCTGGAGTTTGCCGCCGAAATGACCGCCGAACACCAAATCCCCTTCCTCTTCATGACCTACTACAATATTTTGTTCAAGTACGGGGTGGAAGACTTTCTGGCCCAGGCCAGGAAGGTGGGCGTGCGGGGGCTGATCATCCCCGATCTGCCCCCCGAGGAGGGAGAAGAGTACCTGGCGGCCTGCCGCAAGCATGAGCTGGCCCCGATCCAGATCTTCGCCCCCACAAGCAGTGATGAGCGCATGGCCAAGCTGGCCGGTCACGGGGATGGGTTCATCTACTGCGTGGCCCGGCGGGGGGTCACCGGCGCCCAGACCAGCTTCGACCGGGAGTTCGACGATTACATCGCCCGCTGCCGCCGGGCCACCGACCTGCCTTTGGCGGTGGGATTTGGCATCAGCAACCGGGCCGACGTGGAGATGCTGAAAGGCAAGGCGGAGATCGCGGTGATCGGCTCGGCCACCATCCGCCTGGTGGAAGAACACGGCCCGGCGGCGGTGACCGAATTTATGGAGGGGTTGCGCTAAAAAATGTTCATATTATAAGCTGCCACCGCTGGCCAGCGGCCCGTTGAACTCCTCGGCCCTCCGCCCGGGGGCGATGATGCAGTTGCGGCCGATTTCCGCCCCGGCGGGAATCTGCGCCCCTTTGCCCACCAGGGTGATACCGCTGTACAGATGCTTGGGATGCTCCCGGTTGAGCTGTTTCTTCTCCCGCTTACCGCCGCAACCGACCACCGCCGCCGCTCCCACCGTGACTCGTTTGTCGAGAATGACCAGATCAAGCTCCGCCCCGGCGCCCACCCGGCAGTCGTGGAAGAGGATGGAGTCGCGCACCACCGCCCCGGCCTCCACCCGAACCCCGGGCGAGAGCACCGAGTTGATCACCGTCCCCTCGATAACACAGCCGGCGGACACCAGGGCATTCTGCACCCTGCCGGCCCCCACCAGGCGGGCCGGGCAACGATCGTAGGGCAGCCCCTCGGCCTCGGGGTTGGGCCTGATCCCCCAGGTTTGCGGGGCAATGGGCGAATCCGGCCGCAGCACATCCATATTGGCCTCCCAGTAGGCCTGAATGGTACCCACATCACGCCAGTAGCCCCGAAACGGGTAGGCATAAACCCAGTCTGCGGCAATGGCCCGGGGGATGATATCCATCCCGAAATCAGTATCGTCCCGGTAGGTCTCCAAGGTATTGAGCAGGTAATCGGTGTTGAGCACATAAATGCCCATGGAAGCCAGGTCGGTGCGTGGATGGGCCGGCTTTTCTTCCCACTCCAGCACCCGGCCGTCGGAATCGGTGATGGCGGTGCCGAACTGGTGGATCTGCTCTTTGGGCACCACCATGGTGGCCACCGTCATGTCGGCCCCCTTGCGCCGGTGCGCCTGCAGCAGGTCGTCGAGATCCATGCTGTAGATATGATCACCGGATAGAATGATCACCTCCGGGCTGGGGTGGGCCCTGATAAAATCGATATTCTGGCGTACCGCATCGGCGGTGCCCTTGTACCAGTCGGAATCGCGGGAGCCGGTGCGCGGCGGCAGGATCTTGACCCCGCGGGTGCGACCGGTAAGGTCCCAGGCGGCGCCATTGGCAAGGTGGCGCATCAGCGACAGCGGTTTGTATTGAGTCAGCACCCCCACCTGGGAAAAACCGGAGTTCATCACGTTGCTGAGGGAAAAATCGATGATCCGGTAAATGCCGGCAAAGGGCACCGCCGGCTTGGCCCGGCTCTGGACCAGGTTGTTAAGCCGGCTGCCGACCCCGCCGGCCAGCAGCAACACCAACGGTTCGTCCTTTTGTCGAATCACCGCACCACCTCCCCGTCGGCAATCCGGTTGCGGGCCATCTTTTCCGGTCCCAGGGCCGGATAAAGGGTGCAACCGGCACCGATCAGCATCCCCGCCGGGATCTGGTTATTCCAGCCGAGCACGGTAACTCCGGCTTCCAGATCGGACGCACCGGAACCGATCTGCACCTCATCGCCGACGGTGACATTGACATCACTCACCACCTTGTCAAGCTGGGCCCGGCGCCCCACCACGTTATCGAAAAAAAGCACCGAGTCGCGCACCACCGCCCCGGCTTTTACCTGCACCCCGGGAAAGAGGATGGAGTTTTCCACCGTTCCCTCCACCACGCAGCCGTTGTAGATCAGGCTGTTGCTCACCACCGCCTTGGCCCCCACCTTGAGCGGCTGGTAATCTCTGATGCCGCGATGATCGAGGTTGGTGCGCAAACCCCACTGATCCATGGGCAGGCGGGGAGATGGTCCCAGCAGGTCCATGCTGGTCTGCCAGTATTCTTCCACCGTCCGGGTATAACCCCAGTAACCGTGGAATTTGTAGCCGTAAATTTTCTTGTGGGCGATCATGGCCCTGGGCAGGATATCGCGGCCGAACTCAAAGGATTCATCCTCGCGGGCGTTGGCCTCCAGCAGTTCGTAAAGCACCTTGGGTTTGAAGCAGTAAACGGTCATGGAGGCCCAGGTAAACTCCGGCTTTTCCGGCTTCTCCCGGTACTGCAGCACCCGACCGCCGGTCTCGCCGTCTTCGTCGTCGATCTCCGCCACCCCGAAGCGATGCGCCTTGTCCCGCGGCACCTCAACGCAGGCCATGGTGCAATCGGCATCCTTTTGCCGGTGGTATTCGATGATTTTACGGTAATCCTGGTGATAGATGTGATCGCCGGAGATCACCAAAACGGTTTCCGGCTCATGAAACTGGATAAAATCAAGATTCTGGCGCACCGCATCGGCCGAGCCGCGGTACCAGCTGCTCTGACCGAAACCCTGGTAGGGGGGCAACACGTAAACCCCGCGATAACGGCCGACCATATCCCAGGAGGCACCGATCCCCAGGTGGTTGATCAGGGAGAAACTGCGGTACTGACTCAGCACCGCCACCAGCTCCAGGCCCGACTGCATCAGGTTGCTCAGGGCAAAGTCGATCACCCGGGCAAAGCCGCCGAACGGCACCGCGGACTTGGGCCGATGGGCGGTGAGCACGCTCAACTCATCCACCCGTCCGCCGGCCAGAATCACCGCCATCACCTCGGGCTTGAGTCTCCGCATCGCGCTCCTCCTTGTTGCACTGTTACATATGTTTGGTGGTCAGGCGGATCAGGGAGTTAGTGCTGATCTCGGCGGCCTCTTTTTCCATGTTTTTAAGCGGCACTTCCGCCCGGGCCGCCTCTCGGTGGCCGCCGGCGCTGCCGTTGCCGCCAAAAATCTTCTCCGCCAACCGGCCCGCATTCTTTTTGTAGCCGTCGCAGCGGAAAATTACCACCAGTTTATCGTGGTGGATGCCGGAAACAAAAACCCAGGCCGCTTCATGGACCTGCTTTAAGAAGTCGGCAATCAGCACCAGAATATCGGGGCTGGGCACCTTGCCCACATGGGCGTACAGCCGCTGCTTGCTGAGCTTCATCTCGTTCAAGGCGGTGCGGAAGTAGTTAAGCTCCGAACGCCGCAGGGATGAGAGTTCGATCTTGCGCACCAGGTTCAGGTTGGCCAGGTTGAAGAGATAGCGAAAGGAAATGGCGTCGGAGAGGGTGACCCGCTTTTCAAAATTCTGGGTATCAACCTTGATGGCGTAAAACAGGGCGGTGGCCAGTGCCACCGAGGGCCGGGCATTGGCGGCCCGCAGGTACTCCACCATCATCGAAGCGGTGGCCCCGTATTCCTTGCGGATATCGACGAAGGTGGCCAGCCACCCCTTGGTGGCGGGGTGGTGATCGATGACCACATCAAAATCGATATTCTCAAAGCTGGGCAAGTGGCTGGGCTGGGAGTCCAGCATTACCTTCTTGGAGTAATCCGCTAGCTTGACCGTATGCAACCGCTCGGCGGGGATTTTCAACAAATCCAGCATCACCAGATTGTTGAGCCGGCGGATTTCGTTGGGATAGGCGATGGTGACGTTTTTCACCCGGTGCCGCAGCAGCCGTTTAACGGCAAAGGCGCTGGCCAGGGCGTCGGGGTCGGCATTGATCACCACCAGGACGTTGTCTTCCTTGTCGAACACGCCCCAGAACTCCTGCAGGCGGTCCTTGGCCGTTTTTTTGGAATTACGCTTGCGGTTGGGGTTGGGGCCAAGCCGGGGGTTAGCCTGCTTTCTGGCAACGGAACCATTATTCTTCATGGCCCGACCTATACCATATTCCCCCGGCTCCGGGCAAGCGGCAAGACACGTAAGCGAACAGCCGCACCGCATCTTCGGGCGATCAGCCAGGCTTACGTACAGGGGGTACGCTGCGCCTGGCTGCTTGCCCGAACCTGCGGCACTGCTGTTCGCTTACGGCCCGTTATGCCTGTAGGTTAGTACCTCTGGTGAACGGTTACCTCCGCCGGGCTTACTGCATCTGGTGCAGGCTGGCATAAACCCCGTTCTGGGCCAGCAGGCTATGGTGGTCTCCCTGCTCGACAATCTGCCCGTCCTGCATCACGATCACCCGGTCGGCATTTTTAATGGTCGACAGGCGGTGGGCGATGACAAAGGTGGTGCGCCGGGCCATGAGATTTTCCAGGGCTTTCTGCACTTCCCGTTCGGCTTCGGTGTCCAGGGCCGAGGTGGCTTCATCGAGGATCAGGATCGGGGCGTCTTTGAGCAGCGCCCGGGCAATGGCCAGCCGCTGCCGCTGCCCCCCGGACAGCCGGGCTCCTCCCTCCCCGATCAGGGTATCCAATCCCTCGGGCAGGGCCATGATGAAATCGTAGGCATGGGCCGCCCGGACGGCATCAAGAATTTCCTCTTCAGAACGATCAAGGTCGCCGTAAACGATATTGTTCCGCACCGTATCGTTGAACAGGATGGTCTGCTGCTCCACAATGGCGATCTGGTCGCGCAGGGAGTCTATGGTCACCTGGCGCAGATCTTGACCGTCAATCAGGATTTGCCCGCCGGTAACATCGAAAAAACGGGGGATCAGGTTGACCAGGGTGGTCTTCCCGCCACCGCTGGGGCCGACGATGGCCAGCACCTGCCCCGCCGGCACCTGGAGGTTAATCTCCTGCAGCACCGGTTTTTTGCCGTCGTAACTAAAAGAAACATCGCAAAATTCAATGCGCTCCCGAAAGGGGGGCAAAACCTTGGCGCCGGGGGCATCGGTGATGGCCGGCTTGATATCCAGCAGATCAAACACCCGCACCGAAGCCGCCAGCCCCTTCATGATGGTGCTGTTTAAGCCGCTCAATTTTTTTACCGGCTCATAGGCCATGAGCAACGCCGCCAGGAAAGCGAAAAAGGTGCCGGGGGTGGATTGGCCGTCCAGCACCTTGTAGCCGCTGTACCAGATAATCCCGGCCAGGGCCAGCCCGCCCAGCATCTCCATCACCGGGTGCTGCAGACTGCGCATCTGGATATCCCGCACGATGATCTTGTTGAGCTTTTCCACCAGTTTGCCAAAGCGCCGCTTCTCATACTCCTCCATGCCAAACGCCTTGACGATCCGCTGCCCGCCGATGGTTTCGTGCAGGGCCCGGGAAATCAGGGCCACGGTCTGCTGGTTGACGGTACTGTTGCGCCGGAATTTTTTACCGAAATGATAGATCACCCCCGCCGAAATCGGCAGCAGCACCAGGGTTACCAGCGACAACTGCCAGTCCAGGTAAAAAGCAACCCCGACCAGGAATACCACCATCACCATCTCTTTCAACACCCCGACCAGGGCCTTGGATACCGCCCCCTGGATCAGGTTGACATCGGAAATCACCCGGGAAATCAATTCACCGGTGGGAGTACGGAGAAAAAAGGACATGGGCTGGGCATGAATATGGGCGAAAATTTGCTTGCGCAGGTCTCGGATCACCCGCTGCCCGGCGGTGTCCAGCAGATAGTGGTAGGCATAGTACATCACGCCCTTGCCCAGAAAGATCAGGACCAGGGCAAGGGGCAGCACCGCCAGCAAAGCCCGGTCATGCTCGAAAAAGATCCGGTCCAGCACCGGCTTGACCATGTAGGCTTGGGCGGCGCTGAAGGCGGCCACCAGAACCATGCAGACCATGGCCAGGGCCAGCCGGCCACGATAGGGGTGAATCCAACGATAAATCCGGAGTAACAGTTCTTTGTTATTCATATTTTATTTTTTTGTTTTGGGTGATTTGTTAACGTAACTGACCACAGGGGCCACGGGGTAAGCGGTCACAGGGTGCCGCGCAATCGGGGACAGTTTTCAAAACTGTCCCCTCCGCAAGCCGGGCCGATCGCCGCTTTCGGCGGCGATCGGTGATCGCTTACGCTTGGGCGGCTATTCCGGCACCACCACCGAGGGAAAGAGACCGCGATCGGTGTGCGGAATAAAGCGTGAACCTGAGAAGCGGATCATAAATTCGTGATTGACGTTCAGTTCGATATAGGTGATTTTCCGGGCAACAGCGGCAATGCGCCGCCGCACCCCGGCTTCCAGCAGGTAACGGCAGGCCCCGGCCAAAGAGCTGTTGCCCACCGGCCGGTAGGTGTCAAGGGGCAGGTCGGGGATCATCCCCAGCACCACCGCCTGGCGCGGGTTGATATGGCGCCCGAAGGCCCCGGCCACATAAATACAGGCAAGGGCCGTGAAGGGCAGCCCCACCTTTTCCATTAAAGTGCCCAAGATGGCATACATGGCGGCCTTGGAGCGCATCAGGGCATCCAGGTCCACCTGACTCACCGTCACCGCCTCGCCTCCGGCCGCCTCCTCGGGGAAGGCCACCACGAAGGCAAGACCGTCGGGTCCGGTCAATTGCCGGCCCCCCATCCTTTCCGGCCTGAATTTACCACGGATGTCAATAATTCCCGCCATAAAAAGTTCGGCCATCAGATCGATCATCCCCGAGCCGCAGATTCCCCGGGGCCGAGGCGGCTCGGAGCCGCGCTCCGGCCCGTTGGCCGGAAATTCCCCCTCCTTGCCTGGCCTCTCCGCGGCCGGTGGCTCACCAATCACCTGATACGACAACTCGCCGGTGGTCGGCTCAATCTTTACCCGCTCGATCACCCCCGCCCCGGCCCGCATCCCCATTTTGGCCACTCCTCCCTCCAGGGCCGGGCCGGCGGCCCCGGCACAGGCCACCAGCCAATCCCGGCACCCCACCACCACCTCGGCATTGGTGCCGACATCGATGAGCATGGCCGGCTCCTCGGCCTGGTCCAGATCACAGGCCACAATCCCGGCCAACAGGTCGCCGCCGAAATAACTGCCCACCCCCGGCAACAGGTGCACCGGCGCCGCCGGGTGCAGCGCCAGCCCCAGCTCCGCCGCCGCCGCCGGCCCCGGGGCGTTGACCACCGGAATATATGGTTCCCGGCAGAGGTGATAGGGGTTCAGCTGCAGAAAAAAATGCCCCATGACGGTGTTGCCGGCCAAGCTCAGGGCCCGAATCTGCTCACTTTTCATCCCGATTTGGGCGGCCAGTTCGGTCGCCAGCACGTTGACGTCGGCAATCACCGCCCGGTGGAGTTCGACCAGGCCACTCAACCGCTCTCCCTGGCCCGCCGCCTGAATGCGACTTAGAATGTCGGCCCCGTAGGCGATCTGGCTGTTGGCCCGGTTGCCCCTGGCCAACTCGGCGCCACTGAGCAGATCCAGCAGCACCGCCTCCAAATGGGTGGTGCCAAGGTCCAGGGCCAGGGCCGGCAGGCAGGCGGGCGGGGCGGGCAGGAAATCAACCAGCTCAAAATCGGGCGCCGCCCCTTCATCGACCGGCAAACCTGCCGGCGGAGGAATTTCGTGGAGCACCGCCGTACCCTTGAAACCACACCCCCGGAAATCCGCCGCCACCGCCGCCAGACAACGGTACGGCACCCGCAGGCCGCCGCCGCCCCATTCCGGATGCCCCGTCACCGCCCTTTGCAGGCGATCCAGGTCACCGGTATTGTCGTCCAGGCTGGGGGGAGGGGCGGCCAAAGAGAGTATTCTAACCAGTGCGCTCATCGGTATATCAGGTTATAATATTTTTTTGTTTATAATCGCCCTAGTGATCTTGGCACGATACAACATGCGGCGGGAAAACGCCAATCGCCCCAAAAGCAACCTTGAAGGGACGCAATATAACATCATGACCCAACTTATTGCCATTGCCACCGGCGGCGCCCTGGGTGCCATGCTTCGCCACCTGGTCTTTATTTTTACCCAGCGCCCGGGAGGCCCCCTGTTCCCTGTCGGCACCTTGACCGCCAACCTGCTGGGCTGCCTGGCCATCGGCCTGCTCTGGTATTTTCTTGAAGGCAGTCGTCTGACCCACGAATGGCGCCTCTTTTTGTTCACCGGCCTGCTGGGCGGCTTTACCACCTTTTCCACGTTTGCCCGGGAAACCCTCGACCTGATCCGGGTCGGCGAATGGAAAATCGCCGCGGCCTACGTCATGATCAGCAACACGCTGGGCATCCTCCTGGCCGTGGCCGGGATGATGCTGGCCCGCCGCCTGCACCATGGATTATGAGGCAGGGCAACGTCAAAGTCGCCTGGCAACTGGACGGGGGCCGCGAAACCCGGTAGCGACGGGTTCGCCCGCCGCCGGGCACATGGACGTGCAGGAGGCGGCGGGCGCCTCGGAGGCGGGCATGGATGCCCGCCGAGCTTAGTCTGTTTTTGTCGGCAGAACTGCCGACAATGAGTCGCTACCGGGTTTCGCGGCCCCCACCCCGGTGCAACAACCAATGACTTTGACGGGTTCCTGGATCATGAGGTAAGCGATCAGTTACCGCTAATAAGTTGGTACCCATGGTGAACGCTTACGTTTAGTCAACGGCTTCATTTATGAAAAAAATTCCACTGCTGCTTTATACCTATTTGCTCACCGAAATGCTGGCCCCTTTTTTTGCCGCACTGTTGGTGATCAACGCCATTCTTTTCCTGGGCCGGCTGATTCCGCTGCTGGACGAGATTTTTGCCCTGGGGCTGGGGCTGGGTGATTTTGCTCGGATCTGCCTTTACATGTCTCCCCGGCTGCTGCTCTTCTCCCTGCCCATGGCCTGCATGATGGGGGTAATCATCGCCTTTACCCGGATGAATGGCGATTATGAGATCATGGCCCTGAAAGCCAGCGGCATCGGGCTTTACCGCATGCTGCCCCCGGTGCTACTGCTGGGGGCTGTCACCGCCCTGCTCACCTTGGTTACCGCCACGGTGCTGATCCCCAAAAGCACCATCGCCACCAACCAGCTTTTCTGGCACCTGGCCAAAACCAAGGTGGAACAGGGCGTGCGACCAAACACCTTCAGCGAGGGACTGCCGCAGGTGGTGCTTTATGTAGAGGAGGTAACCCCCGACAACGCCTGGCGAGGGGTCTACCTGTCCGACTTGCGCGATCCCGACCACCCGGTGACGGTCATGGCCCCAGACGGTCAGCTTCAGGCCGATACCGCCGGCAGCCGGATCATGCTGACCCTGCACGACGGCACCATGCATCGAGCCGTCCAGGAGAAAACCCAGACCATCCATTTCGGCCGCTACCACCTGGAAATCCCCCTGACCCCACCCGCCGCCTTTGCCGATCGCACCGGCAGACACGGCATGACCCAGGACGAACTACGGCAAACCGCCGCCAAGCTGGGCCCGGAACACTCCCGCTATAAAACCTACCTGATCGAATACCATCAGCGGCTGGTGCTGCCGGCCGGCGCCTTTATCCTGGCCATGCTGGGGATAACCCTGACCCTGCTCAGCCGCACCCCCCACCAGGCCCTGGGCGTGCCGCTGGGCCTGCTTTCCTTCATTGCTTATTACGTTCTGCTCACCGCCGCCAAGACCCTGGCGGAAGGAGGCCAGCTGCCCCTGGGCCCGGCCATGTGGCTGCCCAACCTGGTGTTCGCCATCTTTACCGTTTACCTGACCAGAAAAACCGCTTTGGAGTTGGGCAACCCCTGGCTGGAACGGACCCTGGAAGCAGGTTCCAACCTGCTGCAGCGCCTGCGCCCGACGAACCGCCCGGCGAACCAAAGGAGACCGGCATGATCATGCTGCTGGACCGCTATCTCTTTTGGCAGTTTACCCGCAACCTGGCCCTGGTGCTGGGCGGCCTGGTGGCCATCTATCTGCTGATCGACTTTTTTGAACGGGTGGACAGCTTTCTTGATGCCGGCCTGGGCATCGGCACCGCGATCACCTATTTGCTGCTCAAGATCCCCCTGATCTTTGAACAGTTGATCCCCGTCTGCCTGCTGCTGGCCGGGATCATCACCCTGGGGGTGCTCAATCGCCACAACGAACTGATGGCTCTTAAGTCCGGGGGGTTGAGTGTGCGCCGGATTATTCGCCCCCTGCTGCTGGCGGCCCTGTTCTTCAGCGGCCTGGCCTTGGCCGCCGGCCAGTGGTTGCTGCCCCCGACCCTGGCGGAAACCAACCGGCTCTGGTACGAGGAGGTGCGCCAGCAGACCCCCGAGGGCATTGAGCGCAACGGTCGCATCTACTACCGGGGGGCCAAGGGGATTTACTCCTTTGCCCAACCCGATGACCCCGCCTCCGGGTTGCCGGATTTTTCTTTTACCGCCTGGAACGAGGAGTACCAGTTGGCCAGGCTGCTTACGGCGGCCATAGCTCACTGGGAAGCTGGCCGCTGGACCCTGCTTGACGGTCAGCTTAAGGTTCTGACCGCCGATGACCAGTACCGAACCACCATCTTCAACGAAATGACCATTGAACTGCCGGAACGCCCGGAAGATTTTTTCCTGCCCCCCTACGCCCTGGCCGAACGCCCCTTAAGCGAACTGCTGGCCCGGGCCCTGGCCCCGGAGGACAGCCCCCGGCGGTATGAAGCAAGGCTTGAGTTGCAGCAAAAAATCTCTTATATCTTCCTGGGCCTGCCCCTGCTGCTGGTGGGCATTCCACTGCTGCTGGCCATGCACCGGGGCCGGGGCCGCGACCTGGCCCTGGCCGTGCCCGCCAGTTGCATCATGGCCTTCGCCGTCTGGGGCCTGTGGAGCATCTGCCAGGCCCTGGCCAGTGCCGGGCACCTCTCACCGGCTCTGGCGGCCTGGTTGGTGCACCTGCTGGCCGGCTCCCTGGGCTTTTACTTTATCCTGCGCCAAGACACTTAACCTATGTGTAAGCGAACAGCCGCACCGCATCTTCGGGCGATCAGCCAGGCTTACGTACAGGGGGTACGTTGCGCCTGGCTGCTTGCCCGAACCTGCGGCACGGCTGTTCGCTTACGGCCCGTTAGATCGACAGTTTAGCACCCCTGGTGAACGGTTACACTTATGTCGCTCCATCGTTTTCACAACAACTTGCCGAACTCCAAGCCGCCAATCGAGGCAAATCAGGTTGACTGGGCAAAGATCAAAAAGGCCGGTATTGTAGGGGTACCGCCCCGCAGCCTGATTACCCGGTTAAACCGGCAGCAGGTGACGATTTACGACCTTGACGAACCCCTGGTGGCGGCCAACCCGGAAGCCGCCGAACTGCTGCCCGGGGTATATTGCGCCATCCTGCGCACCGTTTGTGCCAATGCCCGGCAATTGCCGCTGGATGCCGTCTTCATCGACACCGGCGCCGGCAAGTGCGACGGCGCCCGCTATACCGCCCGGCTGCTGGCCGCCGAACTGACCATCCCGGTGGTGGCCTGCGACAACCAGGACCGGCAACCGCTGGGTAATCCTCTCTGCCGCAGCGCCCTGCCCCTGCCGGAAAAGATGCAACGCATCACCGCCGGGGTCAAACTGGCCCAGCCTCCGGCCTCGGCCCCACCCTCTTGCCCGCCCCGGGCCGGCTTCTGGGGGGTGCCGCCGCGGGATTTTTCCCTGCTGGAGCTGTTTCCCGCCCAGACCCACATTTACGGCTGGACCCGCTGCATGGAAAATAAGACCCCTGCCGACCACGACCTGGAAAGCCATTTTAACCCGGAAATCCCCACCGTCTTTTACGCCCAGAGCTTCTGCCCCAAAACCGCTCTGGCCCGTTTTCTGGCCGCCCGCCATCCCATGGCCCTTTACCTGGACGCCGACCAGTTGGGAGGGGGCAGCGCCCGGGCTAAAATCCAGGCCTTTTTTGAACTAACCGGAGCAGCATCATGATTCTGGGCGATTTCGGCACCTCTTACAGCAAGATTTTGGACCTTGGACAAGCCGCCACCCAGCCCCGCATTATCGCCACCCGGGAGTTGCCCGGAGATTTCCGGGTGGACCTGGCCACCGGCCATAACGCCCGCCGCTTCGGGCACCTTCAGGTCAACGAACTGACCGCGCTGGCCCGGGGCGGCGAGGCCCTGATTGGCGAGGCGGACTTCCTGTTGCTGGACTGCGGCAGCCGGGACATCAAGTTCGTCCGCTACCGGCAAGGCAAGCTGGCCGACATGGGCTGGAACGCTGAATGCGGCGCCTCCATGGGCTTTACCATCGAGCTGCTGGAGCGTTACTACCAACTGGACTGCCGGACCATGCCGCTGCCCGAGCGCAGCTTTCCGGTGACCTGCGGCGTTCTGGGGCTTAGTGAGATCTTCGACGCGGTGGTCAACGGGGTGCCCGAGGCCGAGGCGGTGGCCCGCCTGATCCGGGGAATCGCCCGCAACTCCTGGCGCTTTGCCGGGGAGCCGGACAAGATCTATCTTTCCGGCGGCCTGTGCGAAAACCCGGTTTTTGTCGGCAGTTTTCCCTGCCCGGTGGTGCCATTGGGCCGCTTCGTACTCCTGGAAGGGATGCGGCAAAAACTCGGCCAAGCCCCCGCCGGTCAACCCAGCCGGGCCAGCCAGGCCAGCCGGACACCGGAAAAAATTGAAGGCGGTGTCCAATGAGCACGACCAACGCCCAGCAGCGGCCATATTGCTTCCACTGCCGCCACTTCTATATTACCCACGAACAGGCCACCCCTTACGGTTGCCGGGCCATGGGTTTCAAGTCGGCCCAGAACCCGGCCCTGGTGGTGTTCAGCAACTCCGGCATACACTGCCAGCTATTCAGCCCCAAGTCGTAATCGTGCAGCAGCACCGCACCTTGCGGCGATCGGCCCGGCTTGCGTACCTGGGGTACGCGGCGCCGAACCGCTTGCCGCAATCTGCGGCACTGCTGCACGATTACGGTGTTGTGACTAAATTTAAATTTGAAATTAGAATTGGCTTATGTCCATGCAAACTTCTGCCACCACTACCCCCCAATGGCCCCGCTGGCAGCGGCTGCTGGCCGCCTCCATTACCTGTCCGCAAGCGCTGGCCGACCGCTTCGGGCTTGACCCGGCGCCGCTGAAAGCGGTAACTGCGCGCTACCCGCTGCGGATCAACCCCTATTACCTGAGCCTGATTAACCAGCCGGGGGATCCCATCTGGCGGCAGGCGGTGCCGGATGTTCGGGAGTTGGAGGATACCGTCTGCCCGGCCGACCCCCTGGGAGAAGAAGATTACAGCCCGGTTCCCGGCCTGGTCCACAAATACCGGGACCGGGCCCTGCTGCTGGTCACCGGCCAGTGCGCCATGTACTGCCGTTTTTGCACCCGCAAACGCAAGGTGGGCACCAGGGAGATGGCGGCCGCTGGCTCGGCGGCGCAACTGGATGCGGCCCTGGCTTATCTTGAACAAACCCCCGCCATCCACGACGTCCTGATCTCCGGCGGCGATCCGCTGCTGCTGCCCGATGGCCGGCTGATACCGCTGCTCACCCGGCTGCGGCGCATTCGGCACCTGGAAATAATCCGCCTGGGCAGCCGGGTGCCCTGTACCCTGCCCCAGCGGGTTACGCTGAAACTGGCGGCGGCGCTGAAAAAGTTTCACCCCCTTTTTATCAACACCCACTTCAACCACCCCCGGGAGATCACCCCGGAGGCGGCCCGGGCCTGCCAACGACTGGCCGACGCCGGTATCCCTTTGGGTAACCAGACGGTGTTGCTCAAGGGCGTCAACGACGATGCCGCCACCATCCGGGAATTGATGCGCGGGTTACTGAAAATCCGGGTTAAGCCCTACTACCTGTTCCAGGGCGATTTAAGCCGGGGCACCGACCACTTCCGCACCCCGGTGGAACAGGGCCTGGCCATTATGCGGGAGCTGATTGGCCACACCTCGGGCCTGGCCACCCCCACCTTCGCCCTGGATGCCCCCGAAGGCCGGGGCAAAATTCCACTGACCCCGGACTACCTGCAAAGCCTGGGCGACAAGCTGATCTTCACCAACTACCAGGGCCTGCCCTGCCAGTATCCCAACCCCCGGTAATCGTCACTTAACACCCCGTTATTGCAACCAGTTACCACCCTTGGTGAACGGCGGTCGACTGTTTTTTTTTGCTTGGCCGTAGCTTGCGGCAATGCTATGCTGACGGATTATGAATACCGATTCAGTTTCAGGTGCCGGCCACAAACTGCTGGTGGCCATCGACGGCTCCATCCACAGCCGCAACGCCCTGCACTATCTGGCGGGGCTGTTTGCCGCCCGGCCGGAGGTGCATTTCAAGCTCTTCAGCCTGGTGCCCGGGGTACACCTGCCGCCGGGCAGCGAGTGGCTCAGCGAGGCGGAGCGAGTCAACATGCTGAGCCCCACCGCCCGGCAAAAGCTGGTGAGCCACAAGGGCTTCCTGCACCAGGCCGCCGGTTTTCTGGCCGCTAAAGGGGTGGCCCCGGAGAGGATTGAGGAAGAAGTAAAGATCAGTGGCGGCAACCTGGCCGCCGATATCGCCGCCGAGGCCCGGCGGGGGATGTTCGACGCCCTGGTGGTGGGCCGCCGGGGGATGACCAAGCTGGAAGAGCTGTTGCTGGGTGGGGTGTCGGTCAGTCTGCTGGAAAAATGCCACGACATTCCCCAATGGATCATCGATGGTAAAATCGACTCCCACCGCTTCCTGGTGCCGGTGGATGGCAGTCCTTACGCCCTGTTGGCAGTGGACCACCTGGCCTTCATGCTCCATGAGCACCCCACGGCGGAAATCACCCTTTTTCACTCCACCGCCATTCTGGCCGAACGCCCCCAAAGCTGGCCCGAGGACTGTTACCGGCGCTGGGGCCGGGAATGGTGCACTATGCACCTGGAACAGGCGGATAATATCTTTCATGCCCCCCGCCGGATCCTCAGCGAGGCCGGCTTCCCCGCCCAGCGCATCCATGAGCTGGAGACCAGCAAGGGCTTCGAGCCCAGCCGCCAGATCGTCCGCCAGGCCCTGATCGACGGCTACGGCACCATCGTCCTGGGCCGCCGCGGCGCCGAGGCCAAAAAAGGGTTGTTCCGCGGGGTTTCCGACCGCGTTTTGCTGATGGCCGAACAGGTGGCGGTCTGGGTGGTTGGTTAGTGACGCTTAACCGTTCACCAGGGGTGCTAACCTGCCGGTTTAACGGGCTGTAATCGTTCAGCCGTGCCGCAGGTTTGGTCTTGCAGACAGGCGCAGCGTACCCCCTGTACGTAAGCCTGGCTGATCGTCCGAAGATGCGGTGCCGCTGAACGATTACACCGGCAGGCGGACCTTGATTGAGGTGCCCCGGCCGGGCTGGCTGTCCACCGTGATCTCACCGCCCAGGGCCTGGACAATGCCGTAGGAAACCGCCAGCCCAAGGCCGGCACCGCTCTTTTTGGTGGTATAGAAAGGATTGAAAATCTCACCCCGGGCCGGCGCCGCGATCCCCGGCCCCGTATCGCCCACCACCACCTCCAGCCAGTCGCCCTTACTGCCATCTGCTTCCACCTCGCCGGTCGCCAGCCGGGTGAGCAACTGCAGCCGCCCCTGCCCTTCCATGGCCTGGACGGCGTTGATCACCAGGTTGGTGAACAACTGGCGCAGTTTTTCCTGGTCGACCAACAGCGGCGGCAACTGCCGGTCGTAATCGCGCTTCACCTCCAGGCCGGCGCAGTCAACCTGGTGGGCGGCCTGGGCGACGATTTCATCCAGCAACTCATTGACCCGCACCTCCTCGGCCGGGGCCGCCGCCTCTTCTTCTTCCCTGGCAAAGAGCAGGAGGCTGCGGGTGATCCGGGAAATACGCTCGGTGTTTTTGAGGATCTCCGCCACTTCCTCGGCCACTTCCTCGGCGACCTCCCCGGTCCCGTCACCCCCGGCCAGGCGCCGGCGGATAATCTCCATGTTGCCGCGGATGATGGCCGCCGGGTTGTTGATCTCGTGGGCCACCCCGGCGCCCAGCAGGCCGATGGCCGCCAGCTTTTCCTTGCGTACCAGCTCTTCCTGGGCCTGGAGCAGTTCGCGGTTCTTCTCTTCCAGGTCGCGGGTCCGAGCCGCCACCTTGGCCTCCAGGCTGCGATTGAGTTCATCCAGTTCCAGGCAGGTACGTTCCAGGGCCCGGGCGGCCTGCCGGCGCTCGGTGATATCCAGGAAGGTAACCACCGCGCCTTCGATTTCGCCCTGCTCGTTGTAAATGGGATTGGCGGTGAATTCGCCGGGGAAGCGGCTGCCGTCCAGGCGCTGGATAAGATAATCGTCTTCGTGCACGCTTTGCCCCCGGCCCAGAACCTGCGCCAGCACCGAGGAATGTGGTCCGCAGCCGCTATCTACTCCCGGCCGGGAGACGATATGATCGAAACAGCGGCCGCTGATTTCCATCGCCTCACCACCCAGCAGCCGGGAACCGGCCGGGTTGACAAAAGAAACCCGTCCGGCGGCATCCAGCCCCAGAATCCCTTCGCCGGCGGACTGCAGGATCAGCTCGTTGTCTCGCCGCAGCCGGGTCATGGTCCGCACCTGGTTGTTCACCCGTCGGCCGATCAACCAGCCCAGGCCGAGAAAACCGCCCAGCACCAGGATGCTGAGCAGCAACAAGTTGAGCATCACCCGGGCCAGCATGGCCTCGGCGTGGTCGGTCATGGCGGCGCTGCGCGCCCGGGTCAGATCGGCCAACACCGGGTAAATCCGCTCGGTTCGGGCAAACAGATCCCGGGCCCGCATCTGCAAAGCCTCCCGTTCCCGCCGCAGTTGCAGCACATCGCCGCTGAGCCGGAACAACCCGCCCTCCCCGGGCTGGATGGTCTGATATTCGGGCAGCACCGCATAACCACGGCCGAAAATCAACTCCCGCAGGGCGGCCACCTTTTCCCCCTCCAGGCCCGCCACCGGGCCGTTTTCCTCCGCCAACAACAAAAGCTGGCGCTCCAAGCGCTCCAGCACCTGCTTGAGTTGATTGTCCCGCAGGTCGGCCAGGTGATCAAGCTGATCCTCGCCGGCCAGAGTTTCCACCAGGCGGGAGAGTTCGGCCAACTCGCTGCGAATCTCCTTGATCATTAACGGGCCGCTGCGGGGCCCTCTCCGGGCGTGCTGCTCCAGAAATTCCTGGGCCAGGGCCGGGGCCTGCTCCACCCCGGCTTGCCGCCAGCGGCGCAATGCCAAAGCCTCGGCCAGGCGCTGCCGGCCTTCCAGGGTTTCCGCCGCCGCCCGCATCTCCTCCAGCACCAGGCGCACCCGGCCCAAGGTTCTTTTTTCCTGCTGGTCGTCGGCCACCGGCCGATAACGGCGGCGCCACTCCATCGCCCGGCTGTGCAACACCGTCAGCTCGGCGGCGGCCGCCGACAGATCGGCCAGGGCGGGCATGCCGCGATAATCCTCCAGCTCATGGCGCAGGTCGGCCACCGCGGCATTGAAGGCGGCCGACGAGGAGGCTGAATCGGCGGCGGCCAAACCCTGCAGCAGCAAGGTCAGGTCACTGTCGACCTCCTGGCCCAGCCGCTGCAGCCGGGCGGCCAACTCGCCCAGTTGCCAGTCCTCTTCCAGCAGTTGCAGCCGTTCACGGTTAAGGTCCAGCAGGGTCCAGACCATCAGGCCGTTGGTGAAGGCCCCGGCCAGCAGCCCGATGGCCACCAGGGTCCAGACCAGGAAGGTGATGGTCCGACGATGCTCTTGCCCTTTTCCATGCTCGTCCATGGGCTCACTCATGGGCTCGCTCATGGCGCCACCGGGACCAGGGCGGCAATGCCGGTTTCATCCAGGGGTTCCAGCCCCCCGGCCCGCAACACCGTGGGCCAGACCTGGTTACTGGCCTGATGGCGCTTTGGCCCCAGGAACAGCTTGCGGCCCAGGCCCAGGTCAAACTCCCCCAAGGCCTCCAGGGCTTCGACCAGGCCCTCGCGGCTGGGTTCACCATCGATTTCCGCCAAGGCCACGGCCAACAGCCGCATGGCGATATAACCCTCCAAGGCCGGGAAACTGGGAGCCATATCCTGCACATAGGTCTCGATATCGCGCCGGAAATCGGCCACCAGCGGTAACTCGCGCTGCCGGGGGTGGGGCACCACCTGGGTAACCACCACCCCTTCAATCTCCGGCCCCAGCTCCCGGGCCAGAAAATCACCGCCGACAAAGGAAACGTTGAGCATCAGGCTGTTCAGGCCGGCCTGGCGGGCCAGCCGGATGAACTTGGCACAGGGGGCGTAGGCGCCCACCATGATGATGGCCCGGGGCGTCCGCTCCGCCAGCAGGATATCGGCCAGAGCGTTTTCCACCGCCAGGGTGTTGCGGGGATAGCGGACATGGAGAACCTGGCGTTCATCGGTCAACCCGTGGCGGCGCAAGGCCGCCAGTCCGCCGGCAAAGCCGGCGTCGCCGTAGCCGTCGCGCTGGGTGAAAAAGGCGATCTCCTCCGGGGCCAGACCGGCGTCTTCCACCAGCGCCCGGATCATGGTGGCGATCTCCTGGCCGTAGCTGGCTCGGAAATTGATGACATAGCGCTCGGGCGGCTCATGCCGCAATACCCCGGCACCGGTAAAGGGGGCAAAGTAGAGCACCCGGTGCTCACGGACCAGCGGCAGGGCGGCGATGGCGGTGGGAGTGCCGACGTTGCCGATGATCGCCAGCACCTTTTCCTCTTCGATCAGCCGCCGCATGTTGGGGGCGGTGCGGGCCGGTTCATAGCCGTCATCCAGGGCGATCAGGCGCAGACGCTGTCCGTTGATCCCGCCCTGCTGATTGACCCGCTCCAGGCCCAGTTCCACCCCGTCCCGCATGGCCTGTCCCAGCTCGGCGGTGGGGCCGGAAAGGGCGGTGGACATGCCCAGCACGATCTCCCCGGCCCGGCCGGTACCGGGCAGCAAGATCAACAACAGGCAGAGGAAGAAAAACAAACGAGGCATGATACTCCTTACGACTGTTCAAAGTAACGTAATCGTTCAGCAGCACCGCACCTTCGGGCGATCAGCCAGGCTTGAGTACCCGGTGTACGCGGCGCCTGGCTGCTTACCCGAATCTGCGCCACTGCTGAACGATTACGGCCCGTTAGACCGATAAGTTATTACCCCTGGTGAACGGTTACAAAGTAACTGATCACGGGGCCGGGGTGAGGCCGTAGTCGAGGATCTTGCGATCCAGGGTGCGGCGGGTGATGCCCAGCATGCGGGCGGCTTGGCTTTTGTTCCAGCCGGCCCGTTCCAGGATACTGGCCACCTGGCGGCGCTCGGCCTCGGCCAGGGTGACGGGAGCGGTGCCGGCCACCCCCGGCTGCGGCCGCTTGACGTGCTCCGGCAGGTCGTCCGGAGTCAGGCTGCGGCCCCGGGCGATAATGGCGCCGCGTTCGATGACGTTGCGCAACTCCCGGACGTTGCCCGGCCAGGAATAGCGGGTCAGCACCTTCAGAGCCGCATCGCTGATCCGGTCGACCTCGCGCCCCAGACGGGCGGAGGCCCGGTCGAGAAAGTGGCGGGCCAGCAAGGGCACATCCTCGGGGCGTTCCCGCAGGGGGGGCAAATACAGGGAAAAAACGTTGAGGCGGTAATAGAGATCCTCGCGAAACTCGCCCTTGGCCACCAGTTGCTCAAGATCTTTATTGGTGGCGGCGACAAAACGGACATCCACCCGCCTCGCCCGGGTGGCCCCCACCGGGATGAATTCGCCGTCCTGGAGTACCCGCAGCAACTTGGCCTGCAAGTGGGTGCTCAGTTCCGCCACCTCATCGAGGAACAGGGTGCCGCTGTCGGCCTCTTCCAGCAGGCCCCGGCGGCTGCTGTCGGCCCCGGTAAAGGCCCCTTTGCGGTGCCCGAAAAGCTGGCTTTCCAGCAGATTGTCGTTCAAGGCCGCGCAGTTGAGGGCCAGGAAACAGCGCCGGGCGCGGGGCCCGGCCCGGTGGATCTCCGCGGCGATCAACTCCTTGCCGGTGCCGCTCTCGCCCTGGAGCAGCACGTTGACGTCACCGGCGGCGGCCCGCTGGGCCAGTTCAAAGGTTTCGCGAAAACGGGGGCTGGCAAACACCAGTTCCTCGGCCGGGGCCGACGGGCAGGGGCCGGTGGTATCGCCACCTTCCTCCCGCAAGCGACTATTTTCCAGGCAATGCCCGATCACCGCCGCCAGCCGCTCTTCGGAAAAGGGCTTGGTCAGGTAATCAAAGGCGCCCAGCTTGATGGCCTCCACCGCCGAGTCGATGGTGCCGTAGCCGGTCATCATGACCACCCCCAGCTCCGGGCGCAGTGCTTTAACCCGGCTCAACACCTCCAGGCCGTCCATCTCCGGCATGCGGATATCCAGCAGCAGCACCCCGCCCCGCGGCCCATCTTCCGCCAGGGAGCGCAGCAGCGCCAAGGCCGAGGAGTGGGTTTTTACTTCATAACCCCATTCAGAAACGCTTTTGCGCAGGTAGCGCAGCATTCCCTCTTCGTCGTCACAGATATAAACCGTGCCCTTCATTTATAAATGCTTCTCCACAGTGCCGGTATTTTTGCCCCAACCGCGTTGCCAAAACCAAAGACCTTGACGTTCCCCTCCTGCTGAACGGCCACACTGCATCAAAAGTATACACCCAACGCCAAAAGTATACAAAGTTTCAATTCCCGCAGCGCCTTGTCCAACCGCCCGCCCCCGCCTTAACTTATTGTTTACACACGCCATCACTTACCCCCACGGTAATTGGTACATGGTTTGCAGAAGGCATGGGTGAAGCATTGCGAACACCATGCCATTTTAACCACAGTCAAGGAGGCCTGAAGCGATGAAACTGTCTAGAAGAAACCTGCTGAAACTGGCGGGGGCCGGGGCCGGGGCGGTGGCCGCCGGCGGGGTTGGTCTGGCCGGGACCAAGGCTTACGCCGCCGGCAGCAAGCTGCGGATTGCCCAGGCCCGGGAGTACCCTTCGATCTGCTGTTTTTGTTCGGGCGGCTGCGGGGTAATCGCCCAGGTGGTGGACGGCAAGCTGATCCACACCGAAGGTGATCCGGACAACCCCAGCAACCGGGGCTCCAACTGCTCCAAAGGAGCGGCGGTTCAGCAGACCCATGACAATCCCGAACGGGTCACCAACGTCCTGCATCGCGCCCCGGGTTCCGACCGCTGGGAGATCCGCTCCTGGGACTGGGCCATCGAGCGCATCGCCAGCCTGGTCAAGGACACCCGGGACCGCACCTTCCAGCGCACCACCGGCGGGGTGACGGTCAACCGCACCGAGGCCATCGGCAGCCTGGGCAGTTCCATCCTCAACAACGAGGATCTTTACCTTATTTCCAAACTGATGCGGGGCCTGGGGGTGAATTATATCGAACACCAGGCACGAATATGACACAGTTCGACGGTCGCCGGTCTGGGGGCCACGTTCGGTAGAGGTGCAATGACCAACCACTGGGTGGACTTCAAGAACACCGATGTCGCCCTGATCTGCGGCAGCAACGCCGCCGAAAACCATCCCGTATCATTTTCCTGGCTGCAAGAGGCCCGCGACAATCGTGGGGCCAAAATCATCAGCGTCGATCCCCGCTTTACCCGGACTTCGGCTCGGGCCGATCTCTACTGCCCGATCCGCAGCGGCACCAACCTGGCCTTCTACTGCGGGATGATCAACTATATTCTGGAAAACGAGCAGTATCATAAGGACTTTATCGCCCACTACTCCAACGCCGCCTCCATCATCAAGGAGGGTTTCAGCTTCGACCCGGAAACCGGGCTCTTCACCGGCTACGACGAGGGCCGCCGCGCCTACACCGACCGCACCAGCTGGGATTACGAGCGAGACGAGCAGGGCAATGTCCGCAAGGACATGACCCTGCAGCACCCCCGTTCGGTCTTCCAGCTCATGAAACGCCATTACTCCCGCTACACGGTGGAAGCGGTGGCCAGCACCTGCGGCGCCCCGGTGGACAAACTGCGCCAGGTTTACGAGCTGTTCAGCTCCACCGGCCAGGTGGGCAAGGCCGGCTCCATCCTGTACGCCATGGGCCAGACCCAGTTCACCTCGGGCTCCCAGAACGTGCGCTGCATGGCCATTATCCAGACCCTGCTGGGCAACATGGGCCTGCCCGGTGGCGGGGTCAACGCCCTGCGGGGGCATTCCAACGTCCAGGGCTCCACCGACATGGCCTGCCTCTTCCACCTGCTGCCGGGCTACATGCCCTGCCCCACCACCGGCCAACCGACCCTGGAGGCCTACAACGCCACCACACCGGCCGCACCCGCTTTCTGGAGCAACCGGCCCAAGTGGATCGCCAGCCTGCTCAAGGCCTGGTACGGTGAGGCTGCCAATCCGGACAACGATTTCGCCTACGATTTTCTGCCCAAGGCCCAGGCGGGCAAGAACTATTCCCACATGGCCCTGTTTGAAAATCTGTACAACCATAAAGAGCTGGAAGGGCTTTTTGTCTGGGGGCAGAACCCGGTGGTTTCCGGACCCCATTCCACCATGGAATCAAAGGCGGTGGAAAACCTCAAATGGCTGGTATGCCTCGATCCTTTCGAAAACGAGACCAGCGCCTTCTGGAAACGCCCCGGCGCCAACCCCGCCGCCATAGACACCGAGGTTTTCCTGCTGCCGGTGACCACCTTCCTGGAAAAGGAAGGGTCGCTCACCCACAGCGGAAGGCTGATCCAGTACCGCTGGAAGGCGGTGGACGGCCCGGGCAACGTCCGCCAGGAATCATTCATCCTCGACCGACTGGTCAAGCGCCTGAAGGCGCTCTATGCTGCCAGTGACCTGGCCCAGGACGCGCCGATTAAGCAGCTGACCTGGGACTACCCCGATCCGCAGCGCAGCCAGACCGATTTCATCGATGCGGTGATGCGGGAGATCAACGGCAAAAACCTGACCACCGACAAGCTGGTGCCCGGCTTCGGCGCCCTGCAGGACGACGGCTCCACCGCCTGCGGCAACTGGATCTATTCCGGGATGTACACCGAAGAGCTGGGCAACCGCACCCAGAACCGGGTGCTGGACGACCCCGGCGGCTGGGGTGCGCATCCGGGCTGGGGCTTTGCCTGGCCAGCCAACCGGCGGATCATCTACAACCGCTGTTCCGCCGACCCCGACGGCAACCCCTGGTCGGAGGAGCGCCGGTACCTGTGGTGGGACGGCGCCAAATGGACCGGTTACGACGTGCCGGACTTCGCCCCCACCATGCCGCCGGACGCCCCGTTGGGCAAAAAACCCTTTATCATGCTCACCGAGCGCGAATCCCGGCTGTTCGCCATCGGCGCCTTGAACGACGGGCCGCTGCCCGAGCATTACGAGCCGGTGGAGAGCCCCACCCACAACGTCTTCAACCGCCGCCAGAACAACCCGGCCTATTTTACCGGCACCGACGGCGACAAATCGCTGGGCGACTTTGAACAATTTCCGCTGATCTGCTCCACCTGGCGGGTCTGCGAGCACTGGCACACCGGTGCTCTAAGCCGCAACATGCCCTGGCTGGCCGAGCTGATGCCCTCTTCGTTTGTGGAAATCGGCGAAGATCTGGCCCGGGAACGGAACATCAGTAACGGCGAGATGGTGGAACTGGTCTCCGCCCGCGGCAAGGCCCGGGCCATGGCCATGGTCACCCCCCGGTCGCACATGTTCGAGATCAACGGTCGCAATGTCCACCAGGTGGGCCTGACCTGGCACTTCGGCTTTCAGGGCCTGGTGACCGGCGATATTGCCAACAACCTCACCCCCCACGTGGGCGACGCCAATACCTCGATCCCTGAATACAAGGCGTTCCTTGTGGACATCAGAAAGGTGACATCATGAGCAGAATGGCAAGACTGATCGACATAACCCGTTGTACCGCCTGTCGGGGCTGCCAGGTTTCCTGCAAGCGCTGGAACCAGCTGCCGGGGGAAATCGGTGCCTTCACCGGCAGCTACCAGTCCCACGACGACCTTTCCCCGGGCCGTTGGACGATGATCAGGTTTTACGAGGAGAAAAAGGGCCGCGGTGAACTGGCCTGGCATTTCCGCAAGGCGACCTGCATGCACTGCGGCGATGCCGGCTGCCTCAAGGCCTGCCCCAACGAGGCCCTGGTCCAGGAAGAGAACGGTACCATTCGGCGGATCGAGGAAAACTGCATCGGCTGCGGCCACTGCGTGCAGTTCTGCCCCTTCGATATCCCGAAAGTTGATGAGGTGGCCCAGAAGATGAAGAAATGCACCTTCTGCTACGACCGCATCAGCAACGGCCGGGAGCCGGCCTGCGCCAAGACCTGCGTGCCCCGGGCCATCGTGTACGGCACCTGGGAAGACATGGCCGCTCTGGCCGATGAACGGCTGGCCCAGGCGCGAAAACTCTACCCCAACTCCCGCATTTACGGCAAGGATGAGCTGGGCGGGCTGGGGGTGATTTACATTTTGCCCGATGCCCCGGAAAAATACGGGTTGCCGGAAGATCCCCGCCTGCCCTTCACCCTGGGCCTGTGGAAAGATGTGGTGCAACCCTTCGGCAGCGCCCTGATCGGCGCCAGCCTGGCGGCCACCGGTCTGGCCTTCATTATTTCCCGGCGGAATGCCATGAAACTGAAGGAAAGCGCGAAACTGGAGGAAGGAGGCTACGACGATGAGCAGCAAAAGAATGGTTAAACGTTTCAGCGCCACGATCCGGGTCAGCCACTGGCTGTATGCCATCAGCTTCATCACCCTGGCGACCACCGGCTACCTCCAGTTCGGCAGCGCCCTGGACTGGATGATTCCGCTTTTCGGCAGCATGGAAGGGGCCATGGTGGTGCACCGGGTGGCGGCGGTATTTTTAATGATCGCGGTGGTGCTGCCGTTGTTGATGCGGCCCCGGGAGGTCGGCGCCTGGCTGAGCGAGGTGTTCAACTTCACCAGCGCCGATGCCGCCTTTTTAAAGGCCTTCCCGGCCAAGTTTTTCGGCATCAAAAAGGAAATCCCGCCCCAGGGGTTCTATAACGGCGGCGAGAAGATCAACTCCATGATCCAGATCGTCTGCGGCCTGGGGCTGATCATCAGCGGTCTGTTTCTGTGGCTCAGCGCCGCGCCGCCCACCATCATGTACCCGCTGCACGCCCTGTTCATGGCCATCGGGGTGGCGGCAGCCATCGGCCATATTTACCTGGCCCTGCTCAACCCGGTTTCCAACGAGGCCATCGGCGGCATGATCAGTGGCGAGATTTCCGAAGAGTACATGAAGGAAAACCACGGCCGCTGGTACGAGCAGGTATATAAAAAGCGGGCCTAACGGCCCTCCTCAAACGGCCTGGGATGGCTTTTGCAACGGAATTACAAGGAGCATTATGAACGCAACCACGACCACCCCAAGGCAGGACCAGCCGGTGGATCTGCGGCGGACCGAGTTGCCCGCCGCCCCACCGGAACTGGTTGCCTACTGCCGCCAGTTGGATGATTGGGTCAACACCTGCACCGGGGAGTTGAAATCGCAAGTAACGCCGGCGGCGCCGGCGGTGAGCGAGGCCATCCGGCAACTGGGCAACAACGGTTCGCTGGAGGAGATGGGGCTGGTGGAGTTTGATCTCCTGGCCCTGGCCACCAACCTGCGCCAGGTTTGCGAGTTGTTCCGGCAGCATTTCCCCGACGACCCCCTGACCCCGCACCTGGCAACCGCCCCGGCGTTGGCCGACCAGCCGGCCCTGGATCCCGTCCAGGAATGGTTTGCCGGCGCCGCTCCGGACAAAGGCAAGCCGGGCGAGGCCCGCACCGCCGTACAGGCGCTGACCTCCACCATGCAGCAGTGGGCTTACGAGCGGGAGCTGGACGAACACACCCTGCTGCAACTGCTGCACTGGGCCGCCGCCCCCTTCCGGCGCCGGGCCGGACACCGCTACCAGGCAGAGCTGGCCGAGCTGATTACCAATGAACGGGGCCACTGCCCGATCTGTCGCCGGGAGCCGGACCTGGCGGAGTTGAGTTCCGCCGAGCACGGCCGACGCTATCTGCTCTGCCTGCCCTGCGATCTGCGCTGGCATTTCAAGCGAATGGGCTGCCCCCATTGCGGCAACATGGATTTTGAACGCCTGGGCTACCTGCTGGTGGGCAACGACCAGGCCTACAAAATCTATCACTGCGAAGCTTGCAAAGGTTACCTGAAAACCATCGACCGGCGCGACGACAACGCGCCGCTACACAGCCCCAGCCCGCTGCTGGAAAATGCCAGAACCTGTTTTCTTGATATACTGGCAGTGGAAAAGGGTTACCACCCCACCCCGGAAAAGCCCGCCGAGCAACCGGCTCCATAAAGTCACGTGCGAGGTGCACCATGAAAAACAGTTGCTCTAAACGCTGCTCAGAGCGTAAGATAGCCGGACTGCCCGAAGAGGTGCGCCGGCAGATTGAAACCCGCCTGCGGCTGCAGAGCCGCGACAACCGGGTTTCCTGTGCCGCCGCCCGAGGCATTGCCGCCGAGTTGGGGGTGGCGGCCCGGGAGGTGGGAAGTTTGGCCGATTTTCTCGATATCCGCATCAACCAGTGCCAGTTGGGTTGTTTTTAGCGGTTGGTCGGCGGCACCTTGTTTGCTTTTTACGCCAAGGAACCATCCTTTATGACGCCCAGGTGCAGGTGCAACTTACCGCCGAACCCGCCCGTTTACCCCCTGATTACTGCGAGTTTTTCAACGCAACTGTGGTCATGGGGTTTTCATGAATAAATCCGATCATCATACCGCTCCCGCTCCGAACCTCGATATGCTGGGGCGGAGCGGAGCCGCACCGCTGGCTGAGGTGTTCGAGGTGTTGAAACGGCTGATGGCCGCCCACCCCGGCCCGGCGGTGGAGGAAATAGAAGCTGACGAGGCCTTGGGGCGGATCAGCGCCCAACCGCTTTACGCGCCGGAAGAATTGCCGGTCCACCCCCGTTCGGTGATGGACGGTTATGCCGTGCGGGCCGCCGACACCTACGGGGCCTCGGCCAACCTGCCGGCCTATCTCACCATCAGCGGCGAGGTGAAGATGGGCGAGATGCCCACCGCCGGCCCGGCCCCCACCGAATGTTACCGTATCGCCACCGGCGGCCTGCTGCCGCCGGGCTGTGACGCGGTGGTGATGCTGGAACACACGGTACCGGCCGGTGACAACCTGCTGGAGGTGGTCAAACCGGTGGCCCCGGGTGGCAACATCATCGCCCGGGGCGACGATGTGCAGACCGGGGAGGAACTGCTGCCCGCCGGCCACCGCTTCCGGCCCTGCGACCTGGGGCTTTTGGCCGGGCTTGGCCTGGGGCGACTACAGGTGTTCGCCCGGCCCCGGGTGGGAATCATCTCCACCGGCGATGAAATCGTCCCCCCCGAACAAACCCCGCCGCCGGGCAAGATCCGGGACATGAACATGGCCGGTCTGCTGGCCATGGTGCAAAGCCAAGGGGCCGTCGGGATCAACTACGGCATCGTGGGCGACCGGGAAGACGATTTCGTGGCGCAAATGCAACAAGCCCTGGCGGAGTGCGACCTGATCATGTTTTCCGGCGGCACCTCGGTGGGGGTGGGCGACCTGGGTGAGCGGGTACTGGGGAAATTGACCTCTCCCGGCATTTTAATCCACGGGGTGGCGGTCAAACCCGGCAAACCGGTGATCATCGCCGCCCATGGGCCTAAGCCGGTCTTCGGCCTGCCGGGCCACCCGGTGTCGGCAGCGGCCTCTTTTGCCCTGCTGGTCAGACCCCTGCTGGCCGGCCTCGGCGGCCGGCGCCATTCTATCACCCCTACCGAAACCGCCGCTGACCCCATAAGGATTCCCAGTCCGGTGGCCACCGCCACCCTCCAACGCAACCTCAACTCCGCCGCCGGCCGCACCGACCTGGTGCCAGTAAAACTACAAACTTCCCCCACAGGCGACCTGGTCGCCACGCCGGTGCTGGGCAAATCCAGTGCCCTCTCCACCCTGGTCCGGGCCCACGGCTGGATCATCATCGACGCGCACCGCCAGGGACTGGACAGCGGCAGCCAGGTTGCGGTATATAACTTCGACACCCCGGATCTTTGGTAAACGTCCAGCAGCACCGCATCTTCGGGCGATCAGCCAGGCTTACGTACCTGGGGTACGCTGCGCCTGGCTGCTTGCCCGAACCTGCGGCACTGCTGAACGTTTACGGCCCGTTATATCAGCAGTTATTGGCCTTGGTGAACGCTTGCGATCTTTGGATAGTAAGCGGTCACGGGGCACCAAATCTTGTAAGGGACCCCCATGCGACGCAATATCTACGTTGACAATCTCCCCCTGGAAGAAGCGCGGCAGCGCTGGCAAATTGCTCTGGAGGAAAATGGCTGCATCCGGGCCCGGGAGGAGCTGATCCCGGTGGACCAGGCCCTGGGGCGGATCACCGCTCGGGCGGTCTATGCCCCCAACTCGGCACCTTTTTACAATTCCGCCGCCATGGACGGGATCGCCGTTGATTTCCGCGACACCATCGGGGCCAGCGAGGCCCGGCCTCGGCTGCTGGAGGCCGGCCGCTTCACTCCGGTCAACACCGGCAACGCCCTGCCCGAAGGCTGCAACGCGGTGATCATGATCGAGGACGTGCACGCTTTGTCCGACGGCGCGGTGGAGATCATCGCCCCGGCCCCGCCCTGGCAGCATGTGCGAACCATCGGCGAGGATATCGTGATCAGCGAGCTGCTACTGCCGGAAAACCACGTGGTGCGCCCCATCGACCTGGGCGCCCTGCTGGCCACCGGAGTGGCGGAGATCATGATCAAGATTCCCCCGGCGGTGGCGGTGATTCCCACCGGCAGCGAAATCGTCCAACCCGGTGAGCAGCTTAAGCCCGGCAACATCATTGAATTTAACAGCCGCATTTTGGCTGGCTACCTGAGTCAGTGGGGGGCGCAGGCCCACCGCCAGGAGATTGTCCGCGACGACCCCGAACTGCTGCGCCGCAAGCTGGAAGCGGTCACCACCAACCCCGCCTTTGACCTGGTGGTGATCAACGCCGGCGCCTCGGCCGGCAGCCGCGACTTCACCGCCCAGGTGCTGGCACAGTTGGGTACGGTGGTGGTGCACGGGGTCAACATCAAGCCGGGCAAGCCGGTGATCCTGGCCATTGTCAACAACAAGCCGGTGATCGGCCTGCCGGGCTACCCGGTATCGGCGGTGCTGACCCTGCGCCTGTTCGGCAAGGCCCTGGTGGACCAGTGGCTGGGCCGCGACGGGGACGAGGAGCCGGCGGTGACCGCCCTGATGTCCAGACCCCTGCCCTCCAAGCTGGGCACCATCGATTTTGTTCGGGTCAAGCTGGGCCAAGTGGGTGAAAAGCTGATCGCCACCCCCACCGGACACGGGGCCGGGGCGGTGATGACCCTGGTCCAGGCCGACGGCATCCTTACCGTACCGGCAGCCAGCGAAGGGATCGCCGCCGGGGCCGAGGTGCAGATCGACCTGTTGCGCACGCTCAAGGAAATCGCCAACACCCTGGTCTTCATCGGCAGCCACGACAATATCCTCGATGTCATCGCCAACCTGCTGCACCGCCGCCGGCCGCTGACCCGCCTATCCTCCTCCCACGTGGGCAGCATGGGCGGGATCATGGCCATCAAGCGGGGCGAGGCGCACCTGGCCGGCAGTCACCTGCTGGACGAGGCCAGCGGCGAATACAACGTGCCCTTTATCAAAAAAATCCTCGCCGACGTGCCGCTTAAGCTGGTCAACCTGGCCTGGCGGGAGCAGGGCTTGCTGGTGCCCAAGGGCAACCCCAAGGGAATCAGCGGCTTTGCCGACCTCAAGCGGGATGATATCAGCTTCATCAATCGCCAGCGGGGCGCCGGCACCCGTATTCTCACCGACCTGCATCTGAACAAACTGGGCATTGCCCCGGAAGAGGTCACCGGCTACCACCGCGAGGAGTACACCCACATGACCGTGGCCTCGGCGGTGGCCGGCGGCAACGCCGACACCGGCCTGGCGATCATGGCCGCCGCCCGGGCCCTGGATCTGGACTTCATCCCGGTGGCCCGGGAGCGCTACGACCTGATCATCCCCACCGCCCACGCCGCCGACCCCAAGGTGGAGGCAGTGCTGGAACTGATCGCCGACAACCGGGAATTCCGCGACACGGTCACCGGCCTGGGCGGCTACGACCTGACCGACTGCGGCAAATTGATATACGAACAGTGGTAAGCGAACAGCAGCACCGCATTTTCGGGCGATCAGCCAGGGTTACGTACAGGGGGTACGCTACGCCTGGCTGCAAGACCAAACCTGCGGCACTGCTGTTCGCTTACGGCCCGTTATACCTGTAAGGTTAGCACCCCTGATGAACGGTTACGAACAGTGAAACTGGCGTTGAACATACCGATCATATGGCGCCTGGGAATACTGCTGCTCTGGCTGGTCTTGCTGGGCCTGCTGCTGGGCCGGGACTACCTGGTGGAAGAGCTGCAACTGCGGGAAACCGCCGCCCTGGAACGTGACCGGGAAACCAGCTTCGCCGGAGTCTATTTCCAGGGGGAGCGCATCGGCTTTGTCCGCAGCCGCTTAACCCCCGGCGCCGAAGAAGAGATGCTGCTGGAGCAGGAAGCCTACCTGCTGCTCAATATCCTCGATGAACAGCACCCGGTGCGCCTGCGGCTAACCGCCCGGCTGGACAACGCTCACCTGCTGCAGGATTTCGACTTCACCCTGCTCTCCCCCTTTGCCGAAACCAGGGCCCGGGGCCGGATGGAGGGGCCGGACGGGCTGACTTTGCTGCTGGAACTGGACACCCCCAGGAGCGGGGTCCGCCGGGAGCGGATCGCCCTGCGGGAAGCGCCGCGGATCGCCACCAACCAGCGAGCCTACCTGCTGCCCCCGGACCTGAGCCCCGGCGATCGGCTGCGGGTCAGCTATTTCGACCCCGTTTCCCTGGCCGGCCACGAACGGATTTTGGAATACCGGGGCCGGGAACGTGAGGTAATCGAGGGGCGGATTCATAACCTGCACCGCTTCAGTGAAACCTTTGCCGGCATGCGGATCAACGTCTGGCTCAACGACCAGGGCCGGATGGTCAAGGAGCAGTCGCCGGCAGGCTTTGTGTTCCTGGCTGAGCCGGAATTCCGGGCCACCGACATCCCCGCCGCCGGCCCGGAAATTTTAACCTCGGTGGCGGTCCCCCTGGAAGGACGCCTGCCCGCCGACCTGGCGCAACGCCGGCAAATGCAATACCGCCTGCTGCTGGCTGAAGAGGTGGAACTGGACCTGGGCCAGGATCTGGACCTGATCGGCGGCCGCCAGCAACTGACCGACAATCTCCTGACCATCCAGCGTGAACAATGGCCTCCGCCACCTGAAACCTATCCCTGCGCCCCGGCGGCTCCCTGGGAAGGTTCCGGCGGCGAAGCGCAACCTCACCAACGAAACGCTCAGCAAATAAAAGCCGCCCTGGCCGCCACCCCCCACGTGCAGAGCGACGACCCGGAACTGGCCGCCCTGGCTCACCGCATCGTGGCCCAAGCCCAAACCCCGGCCGACCAGGTGGCAAAACTGGCCGCCTGGGTCCACCGGGAAATGGAACAACGCCCGGTAATGGGCATCCCCGACGCCTTGAGCGTGCTGGAAAGCCGGGTGGGCGACTGCAACGAGCACGCCACCCTGTTTGCCGCCCTGGCCCGGGCTGTGGGGCTGCCCACCAGGATCGCCGCCGGCCTGGTCTACCTGGATGACCGCTTTTACTACCACGCCTGGAACGAGGTCTGCCTGGGCGAAAAATGGTACAGCGTGGACACCACCTTAAACGAACTACCCGCCGGCCTGACCCACATCCGCCTGGTCACCGGCGAAACCGCCGAAATGGTACGGTTGGGCGCACTGTTAGGGAAACTGCGCCTGCAAACCTCACCCTAAGAGAAACCATGACCGTTAATGAAAAACCAAATACCCCGATCCTGGAAGTAAGCGGGCTAAGTAAACGCTTCGGCGCCCACCAGGCGGTCAAGGACTTGGACCTAACGGTGGGCGCCGGCGAGATTTTCGGCTTTCTGGGCCCCAACGGGGCCGGCAAGACCACCACCATCCGCATGCTGGTGGGCCTGCTCAAACCCGATGACGGCAGCGTCAGGATCATGGGTCGTGATCTGGCCGCCGACCCGGCCTGGGGCAAATCCCACACCGGCTACATCCCCGACCGCCCCTTTTTATATGAAAAACTCACCGGCCAGGAGTTTCTCCAGTTCATGGCCGGTCTGTACCGGCTGCCGCCGGAGACCTTCCAGCGCAACGCCCCCCGCCTGCTGCGCCTTTTCGATCTTGAACAATGGCAGGATCACCTGGTGGAAAGCTATTCACATGGCATGAAGCAGAAACTGATCATCACCGCCGCCTTCATGCTGGAACCGCCTTTGATTGTGGTGGACGAACCCATGGTGGGGCTGGACCCCAAAAGTGCCCGGCTGGTAAAAGAAATTTTCAAGCAGCATGCCGCCGCCGGCAACACCGTTTTTCTCTCCACCCACTCTTTGGAGGTGGCCCAGGAACTCTGCCATCGCATCGGGATTATCGTTAACGGCCGCCTCAAGGCCCTGGGCGACATGGAGCAGCTTCGGGCCCAGGCCCGGGGACAGAAGGGCGACCTGGAGGATATTTTCCTGGAACTCACCGGCTCCCACGAGTTGCAGGCGGTAATCGGCGCCCTGCAGGACCAGTAAGCGTTCAGCAACGACGCATTGACAAGTTGCCCCAATTACTCCATAATGCCCCGTCAGCGCTAACAAACATTAATACCCATTTCACCCCGATCACCGGCCATGTTTAATCTGCTGCGTCCATTCCTGCTCAGCGCCCGCCATTATTTGCTTCCCGGCGGCCGGCCCGGCGGCAAGGGGCTGGGCATCCTGCTCTTCAGCCTTGCCGTGGCCGTGGCCCTGTATCTGCTGGCCATAAGGGTAATTACCTACTTCCAGGCCCAAAGCGAACTGGGGATTATCCTCAGTTTGAAAATTTTTGAAATGGCCTGGATTCTGCTCTTTGCCATGGTCATGTTTTCCGCCATGGTTACCTCGGTTTCCACCATCTTTCTTTCCAAAGACAACGAGATCGTCTTTGCCGCCCCGCTGCCGCCGGCCCGTATTTTCACCATGCGCTACCTGACCACCAGCTTTTATACCGGCTGGATGCTCTTTTTGTTTATGCTCCCTCTTCTGCTGGCCTACGGGCAAGTGTTCGGGGCCGGCCACCTCTACTGGCCGCTGCTGGTTCCCACCCTGCTGGCCACAATTTTGTCCGCCACCGGGGCCGGGCTGCTGTTTACCATTATTTTGGTCAACCTCTTCCCCGCCCGGCGTACCAAGGATATCGTGCTTTATCTGTCCATTTGCTTCGGCATTCTGATCTACCTGATGTTCCGGCTGTTGCGCCCCGAAGAGCTGGTCAACCCCGACAATTACGGCCATTTCATCGAATATCTCTCGGCCCTGTCGGCGCCTGCCGCCGGGTATTTGCCCCCGGCCTGGAGCGCCAACCTGCTCTCCCTTTATCTGCTGGACCGAGAGTTGGACCTGCTGCTGCTGGCGGTACTGCTGCTGACACCGGTGGCCCTGTTCTTTTTGGGGGAGGCGGCCATGAACCGCTGGTTTTTCCGGGGTTACAGCAAATCGTGCGAGTCCTTCGGCGGCGGTCGGCGTTTTGCAGGCCGCTTAACCAGCTACCGGCCCCAGCCCTGGCGGCGGATCTTTCACAAGGAGGCCAAAACCCTGCTCCGGGATTCCACCGAGTGGGCCCAGTTTTTCATGGTGGGCGCCCTGATTATTGTTTACCTGTACAATTTTAAAATTCTGCCTTTAGACCGGGCCTTTATTCAGGAAGAATACCTGGCCAACCTGATCGCCTTTCTCAATATCGGCCTCAGCACCTTTGTTTGCGCCTCTCTCGCGGCCCGGTTCGTCTTCCCGGCCGTCAGTGCCGAAGGCGGGGCCATGGTGCTGCTGCAAAGCTCGCCCTTAAGCATGCGTTCTTACCTGCTGCGCAAATACCTTTTTTACCTGCCACCCTTTACTTTTCTGGCCCTGCTGCTGATCCTGCTCTCCAACCACTTGCTGGGGGTAACCGGCCCCATGTGGTGGATCGCCTTGGCCCTGGTGTTACCTTTGGCCTGGGCCCTGCCGGCTCTGGCCCTGGGTTTCGGCTCCATCTACGCCGACTTCAAGGCGGAAAACCGGGCCGCCACCCTGGGCGGCTGGGGGGCCTGGCTTTATCTGCTCAGCGCCATGAGCCTGATCATTGCCACCATTGCCGCCAGCACCTACCCGGCCTGGCGCCTGCTGCGCAACTGGCTGCGCCACGGAGCCCCGGCGCCAGGAGACCTGCCGCTGCTGCTGGCCGCCTTGCTGCTGGCGGCCCTGTTCTCGGCGGCGGTGGCGGGCTTTTTCTTCCTGAAAGGGGCCAAGGCGCTGGACCATTTGGCCTAATAAAAAAGAGGAGCAATTCAAAAAATGCTGGCCAAGGTGAAAAGCGGGGCAGTGGTAGGGGTGGACGGACTGCTGGTGGATGTGGAGGTGGACATTGCCCGGGGGCTGCCGGTCTTCACCACCGTGGGGTTGGCCGAAGGGGCGGTGCGGGAGAGCAAGGAGCGGGTCAAGGCGGCGGTGAAAAACAGCGGCTACGAGTTTCCCGCCCGGCGGATTACCATCAACCTGGCCCCGGCGGATTTGAAAAAGGGCGGCACCGGCTACGACCTGCCCATTGCCATGGGAATTCTGGCCGCCGGCGAGCTGATCAAGCCGGAGCAGGTGGCCGGCTGCTGTTTCATTGGTGAGCTTTCCCTGGATGGGGGGTTGCGGCCAACCCCCGGCATCCTGCCCATGGTGCTGGCGGCTCGCCAGGCCGGGCTGGAGGCGGTGATGGTACCTCGGGCCAACGCGGCGGAAGCGGCCATGGTGCAGGGGATCAAGCTGCTGACGGCGGATTCTTTGGGCGAGGCGGTGGATATGATCAGCGGCAATCGCCCCAGCCCACCGGTGGAATTTACCGACCAGTATAACCAGACCCCGGATTACGGGGTGGATTTCGCCGAGGTGCGGGGACAGGAATACACCAAAAGGGCGTTGGAGATTGCCGCCGCCGGCCACCACAATATCCTGCTGCAAGGCCCGCCGGGCAGCGGCAAGACCATGCTGGCCCGGCGGCTGCCCACCATTTTGCCCGAGCTCTCCTTTGAAGAGGCCCTGGAAACCACCAAGATCTACAGCGTGGCCGGCGAGCTGCTCCCCGGTTGCGGCCTGTTACAAACCCGCCCCTTTCGCGCCCCCCACCACACGGTTTCCGACGCCGGCCTCATCGGTGGCGGCAAAATGCCCCGCCCCGGCCAGGTTTCACTGGCCCACCACGGCATTCTCTTTTTGGATGAGCTGCCGGAGTTTCGCAAAAACGTGCTGGAAGGCCTACGCCAGCCGCTGGAAGACGGTCGGGTTACCATCGCCCGGGCCCAGCAGAGTCTGAGCTTTCCCGCTTCCTTTATGCTGGTGGCGGCCCTCAACCCCTGCCCCTGCGGCCATTACCCGGGTACCGAAAGCCATGAGTGTTCCTGCACTCCGGCCCAGGTTCAGCGCTACCGCCATCGGCTTTCCGGCCCTTTGCTGGACCGGATCGACCTCTATATCGAGGTGACGGCGGTGAAATTTGCCGAGATGAGCGACCACCGGCCGGCGGAATCGTCCGCCGACATCCGGCGGCGGGTGGACCGGGTCCACGAAATTCAGCGAAAACGCTTTCCCCGCCGCAAAACCGCCTTTTACAACAGCCGCATGAAGCCCGCCGACCTGGAGCAGCACTGCCGGGTGGATGCCACCTCCCGGCGCCTGCTGGAAGAGGCGGTGCGCCGCTTCGGGCTCTCCGCCCGGGCCTATCACCGGATCTTAAAAATAGCCCGCACCATTGCCGACCTGGCCGAAAGCCGGGAGTTGGCCCCCGCCCATATCGCCGAAGCGGTCCAATATCGCCGTTTAGAAATCAAAAAATAAGCAACAGCCGCGCCACCTTCTTCACTTTTTTTAGAATGAACTTTCTTTCCCGTCGACGACGTGGTATAACTGCCTACAATAAGGGATATTCGTCATCATGGAAAAAGAAAGCAGAAAAGAGTGGTTGAATGGTGGCTTTGGCTAAAATAATGGATTATACTTCGTTCCATTAAGTTCAGTTTGGCAGTCGCCGGCAGCCCTTACCCATCAAGCTCAGCAGACGAGGTAAGCACATGGAGAGCGCGGAATTTCACAGGGCCCGAAAAAAACTCAGTAAGACCCAGAAGGAGATCGCCGAACTGCTGGGAACTTCCATCAAGGCCATCCACAGCTACGAGCAGGGCTGGCGTTCGATTCCGCCCCATGTGGAGCGCCAGATGTACTTTCTGCTCTCACGCCAGCGCGAGTTGCACGAAAAGGCCCCCAAACCCTGCTGGACGGTAAAAAAATGCCCGCCTTCCCGCAAGAAAAAATGCCCCGCCTGGGAGTTCCGGGCCGGCAAGATGTGCTGGTTCATCAACGGCACCATCTGCGAATGCCAGGCCCGCAAGAACTGGAAGGAAAAGATGGTGGTGTGCAAGAAATGCGAAGTGATGTCTCAGCTTCTGGTTTAACGTAACAACCCATGAGCGAATATACCGTCCGCGATGCCGCCGGCCCCTCCGTCGGCATCGTGACCAAAAAACATTACACCTTCGCCGAAAAACCCGACGATGCCCTGGTGCTTGAAAGCGGCACCCGGCTGGGGCCGGTGACCGTGGCCTACGAAACCTACGGCGAGCTCTCCCCCGGCAAGGACAACGCGGTGCTGGTGCTGCACGCCCTCTCCGGCGACTGCCACGCCGCCGGCTATTACAGCAAGAACGACACCAAGCCCGGCTGGTGGGAGACCATGATCGGCCCCGGCAAAGGGATCGACACCGACCGTTATTTTGTGATCAGCTCAAGCATCTTGGGCAGTTGCGGCGGCACCACCGGCCCCTGCTCCACCAACCCGACTACCGGCAAGCCCTACGGGCTGGACTTTCCGGTGGTCACCGTAGGCGACATGGTGGAGGTGCAAAAAAGATTGCTTGATCACCTGGGGGTTGAACGCCTGCTGGCGGTGGTGGGCGGCTCGCTGGGCGGCATGCAGGCCCTGGAGTGGAGCCTGCGCTTCCCCGACCGGGTCAACGGGGTGATCGCTCTCGCCACCACCATGCGCCACTCGGCCCTGGCTATTGCCTTCAACGAGATCGCCCGCCAGGCCATCATGGCCGATCCCAACTGGAACAAGGGCCATTACTACGACGGCGACAAGCCCGCCACCGGCCTGGCGGTGGCCCGGATGATCGGGCATGTCACCTACCTTTCCGACGAGGCCCTGCGCCGCAAGTTCGGCCGGCGGCTGCAGGAAAAAGAGGATTTTTCCTTCCAGTTCGACGATATCGACTTCCAGGTGGAAAGCTACCTGCGCCACCAGGGCAGCAAGTTCGTGCAGCGTTTCGACGCCAACTCCTTTCTCTACGTCACCAAGGCGGCGGACTATTTCGACCTCGAGCGGCGGGCCGAAGGCGACTCGGCGGTGAAAATTTTTGCCAGGGCCCAAGCCAGCTTCCTGGTTGTCTCTTTCACCTCCGACTGGCTCTACCCCACCTACCAGTCGCGTGAGTTGGTGCGGGCACTGAAGAAAAACAACCGGGACGTCAGTTTCTGCGAAATCAAGGCGGACTGCGGCCACGACGCCTTTCTGATCCCCAACCAGCGCTTAAGCCGGCTGATCACCAACTTCCTGGAAAAAGTACGCTATGTCAAGCCCTGAGCAACCAACCGGGGGGAGCGAAAACAGCGCCCAACCGATGCGTTTTGATTTATCGGTGATCGCTTCCTGGATCGAGCCGGGCAGCAAGGTGCTGGATTTGGGCTGCGGCGAGGGTGATCTGCTATATCACCTCAAGCAGACCAAGAACGTGGAAGGCACCGGCATTGAAATGGTGGAGGCCAAAGTGTTGCGCGGCATCGAAAAGGGTTTGACCGTGCTGCAGGGCAACATCACCGAGGAGGTGCAGGATTACGCCGCCGGCACCTTCGATTACGTGGTCCTGAGCCAGACCCTGCAGCAGGTCTACGCCCCGGCCCAGTTACTGCACACTTTGCTCGATATCGGCCACCAGGTGGTGGTGAGTTTCCCCAACTTCAGCCACTGGAAAAACCGCTGGCAGATCTGCTGGCACGGCCGGGTGCCGATTTCCAAGCAACTTCCCTTTGAATGGTACAACACCCCCAATATCCGCATCATCAGTATCGCTGATTTTCAACGTTTTCTCAAAAAGATGGGCTGGCTGATCAAGCGGGAAACGGCCATCAACACCGACCACCACGACCGCTACGGCAACGTGGTCACCTTTCTCCCCAACCTGCGGGCGACCTACGGCATCTACTTATTGGCCAAGCGGTAGCCTAAAGAACATTATATCGGGGTTATGGCACCGGGGTGGGGGCCGTGAAACCCGGTAGCGACTCATTCTCGGCCGACATCCTGTCGGCCTCCGAGGCGCCCGCCGCCTCCTGCGCATCCATGCGCCCGGCGGCGGGCGAACCCGTCGCTACCGGGTTTCACGGCCCCCGTCCAGGGTTCACGCGGCTTTCTTGTTGCCTGCGTTTTGGATAATCCCGCATTTACCTTTGGTGGCTTTTGGGGTATTTTGTGCACTTTCCTGCAAACGAACCAACACCCGGAAATAATCCCGAAAGGAATTGTGTGATGAGCGACGAAATCAATGAATTCAGCGCCCTGGTGGGCGATACTCCTTTGGTGCGGCTGCACAGGCTGGGGGCGGACAGCGGGGCCGAGATTCTGGTTAAGCTGGAGTCGCGCAACCCGGCCTTCAGCGTTAAGGACCGGATTGGCCGGGCCATGCTGGCGGCGGCGGAGCGGGATGGCCGGGTGGGGCCGGATACCGTGATCATCGAACCCACCAGCGGCAACACCGGCATCGCCCTGGCCTTTCTCTGCGCCGCCAAGGGGTTGCGCCTGATTTTGACCATGCCCGAGACCATGAGCCTGGAGCGACGGGCCTTGCTCAAGCATTTCGGCGCCGAGCTGGTGCTGACCCCCGGCGCCGAGGGCATGAAAGGCGCCATCGCCAAGGCCCGGGAACTGGCCGAGGCCACCGCCGACAGCTTTATGCCCGACCAGTTCAGCAACCCCGCCAACCCGGAGATCCATCGCCAAACCACCGCCGAGGAGATCTGGCGGGCCACCGGCGGCCAGCTGGACATCTTCGTGGCCGGGGTGGGCACCGGCGGCACCATCACCGGGGTGGGCGAGGTCTGCAAGGCCAGGCTGCCGAATTTCAAGGCGGTGGCGGTGGAACCCGCCGACTCGCCGGTGATCTCCGGCGGCCAGCCCGGCCCCCACAAGATCCAGGGCATCGGCGCCGGTTTTATCCCCGCCACCTTGAACACCACGGTCATCGACGAGGTAATCACCATCACCAACGACGAGGCCTTTGCCGCCGCCCGCCAAGTGGCGGTGGAGGAAGGAATCCTGTGCGGCATCTCCTCGGGCGCCAACGTGTTGGCCGCCATACGGCTGGCCCAGCGCCCGGAAAACCGGGGCAAAAGAATCGTCACCGTGATCTGCGACACCGGCGAACGCTACCTGAGCACCCCCCTCTTCGAGCAACAATAAAGGCCCCCAAATGCTGAACCCGCAACTGCTGGAAATCCTGGCCTGCCCCAAGTGCAAGGGGCCGGTCAAGCTCAACGAACAGGAAAGCGGCCTGGTTTGCGACAAGTGCAAACTGCTGTATGAAATCCGCGACGAAATCCCCATTATGCTCATCGACGAGGCCAAAGAGCTCTAGCCATGCCGGAAGCTGATACCACCACGGCCGTGCCCGACGCCGGGTTTGTGCATCTGCATGTGCATACCCAGTACAGCATGCTGGACGGGGCCATCCGTTTGGACCGCCTGCTGGCCCAGTGCAAGGAATACGGCATGGAGGCGGTGGCCATCACCGACCACGGGGCGATGTTCGGGGCCCTGGAATTTTACGTTAAGGCCAAAAAGGCCGGCATCAAGCCCATCATCGGCTGCGAGTTTTACGTGGCCCCTGCCGACCGGCGGGATAAAAGCGCCAAAAGCGCCGGGGCCGCCGCCCACCACCTGGTGTTGCTGGCGATGAACAACGAGGGCTACCAGAACTTGATGAAACTGGCCTCCTGCGCCCAGTTTGAAGGCTTCCACTACAAGCCCCGCATCGATTACGAACTGCTCAGCCGCCACAACCAAGGGCTGATCGCCCTCACCGCCTGCCTCCACGGCCAGCTGCCGATGCTACTCACCCGGGGCGATTACGACGGCGCCAAGGCCGCCGCCGGCAAGCTGCAAAAACTTTTTCCCGACCGGCTCTACCTGGAGCTGCAGGAAAACAAGATCGCCGAGCAGCAGACGGTCAACGACGGGCTCAAAAAGCTGGCCGCCGAACTCAAGCTGCCGCTGGTGGCCACCAACGACTGCCACTACCTCAACCGGGAAGAGGCCCAGGCCCACGAGGTGCTGCTCTGCATCCAGACCGGCAAGACCATGGCCGACCAGGGCCGGTTCCGCTTTTCCACCGACGAGCTTTTTTTTAAGTCTCCCGCCGAGATGAAAAAAAGCTTCAGCCACTGCCCCGAGGCCATCGCCGAAACGGTGAAGGTGGCGGCACGCTGCAACGTGGAGCTGGATCTCAGCAGCCACCACTTTCCCCACTTCCCGATCCCCGAGGGGGAAACTTTAGAAAGCGTGTTCAGCAAGGACGCCCGGGAGGGCCTGGAAAAACGTTTCACCGAGATCCGCCGCTTAACCGAGCTGACCCCGGAGCAGGAAGAAGAATACCGGGCACGGCTGGAACATGAGATCGACGTGATCATCAAGATGGGCTTTCCCGGCTATTTTCTGATCGTCGCCGATTTCATCAACTGGGCCAAGGACCACGAGATTCCGGTGGGGCCGGGCCGGGGCTCGGGGGCCGGCAGCCTGGTAGCCTGGGCGATGCGGATCACCGACATCGACCCCATGCCCTATGGCCTGATCTTTGAGCGATTTTTGAATATCGAGCGCAAGTCCATGCCCGACTTCGATGTCGATTTCTGCCAGGAGCGGCGCGGCGAGGTCATCGAGTACGTGCAGCAGAAATATGGCGGCGCCGAGCACGTGGCCCAGATCGTTACCTACGGCTCCATGAAGGCCCGGGCGGTGGTGCGCGACGTGGGCCGGGCGCTGGGTATGCCTTACGGCGAGGTGGACCGGATCGCCAAGCTGATCCCCGAAGAGCTGGGGATCACCCTGGACAAGGCCATCGACAAGGAGCCCCGGCTGGGCGACCTGATGAAGCGCGAACCGCCGGTGGCCGAACTGCTCAACGCCGCCCGGGTACTGGAAGGGCTGCAGCGGCACACCTCCACCCACGCCGCCGGGGTGGTGATCTCGCCCAAACCCATGGTGGAGTACCTACCGCTGTGCAAGGGCCCCAAGGGCGAGGTGCTGACCCAGTACGACATGAAGCACACCGAGATGACCGGGCTGATCAAGTTCGACTTTCTCGGGCTTAAGACCCTCACCGTCATCGACCGGGCCTGCAAGCTGATCAAGGGCGACCTGGGCCGGGAGATCGACATCGGCGCCATTGCCACCGACGATCCCAAAACCTACGACCTGCTCTGCAAGGGCGACGCCCTGGGGGTCTTCCAGTTGGAAAGCTCCGGCATGCGCTCCTTGCTGATGAAGATGAAACCCGAGCAGTTTTCCGACCTCATCGCCCTGGTGGCCCTGTACCGCCCCGGCCCGCTGGAGTCGGGGATGGTGGATGATTTCGTCAACACCAAGCACGGCCGCATGGTGGCCAAGTACCCCCTGCCCCAGTTGGAGCCGATCCTGCAGGAAACCTACGGGGTGATCGTCTACCAGGAACAGGTGATGAAGATTGCCAACGTGCTGGCCGGCTACTCGCTGGGCGATGCCGACAACCTGCGGCGGGCCATGGGCAAAAAGATCGCCGCGGTGATGGATGCCGAGAAAGACAAGTTCATGGCCGGCTGCGCCAAAAACAATATCGACCCCAAGAAGGCCGAATACATCTTTGATTTGATGGCCAAGTTCGCCGGCTACGGCTTCAACAAGAGCCACAGTGCGGCCTACGCCTTGGTGGCCTACCAGACCGCCTGGCTCAAGGCCCACTACCCGGCCCAGTTCATGGCCGCCCTGCTCTCCTGCGACATGGGCAACACCGACAAGGTGGTGCGCTACATCAACGAGTGCAAGGAACACGAGATCGAGGTGCTGCCGCCGGACATCAACGAGTCCTTCCGGGACTTCACGGTCATCGACGACCGCATCCGCTTCGGCCTGGCGGCGGTGAAAAACGTCGGCGGGGCAGCACTGGAATCGATCATCGAGATCCGCGAGGCCGACGGCCCCTACAAGTCGCTGGTGGACTTCTGCCAACGGGTGGATGGTCGCAAGGTTAACCGCCGGGTGATTGAAAGCCTGATCCGGGCCGGGGCCTTTGATTCCCTGGGCGCCAAGCGTTCGCAACTGGAGGCCATTTTAGACCGGGCCCTGGACCAGGCCCAGGCCGCCCAGCGGGATAAATTGAGCGGCCAAATCTCCCTTTTTGCCGCCATGCCCACCGATCAGGCCGAACGGGCCACCGAGATCGAGCTGCCGGAGATGCCGGAGTGGGAGGAGAAACAGAAGCTGCTCTTTGAAAAGGAAACAGTGGGTTTTTATCTCACCGGCCACCCGCTGGACAAGCACCGCCGGGAGCTGGCGGCGCTCACCGACACCGACCTGCACGGCCTGGCGGAATGGCCGGACAACCAGCCGGCCAGAATCGGCGGCCTGATCCGCCAGTTCAAGAACCACCGCAGCAAAAAGGGCGATGCCATGGCCTTCGTCACCCTGGAAGACACGGTGGATTCGGTGGAGGTGGTGGTCTTCCCCAACACCTACGCCGAATGCGCCCACCTGCTGGCCGGCGATGAACCCATCGTGATCCAGGGCAAGGTGCAGAAGGAGGAAAACGGGGTGAAGATGATCGCCGACACGGTGGACGGCTTGAGCGAGGCCCAGGTGAAGTACACCGACCGGGTGATGATCCGGCTCAAGGCCGACAAGGTGGACCGCCCCAAGATCGAGGCGGTGAAAAAAAGCATCCAGCGCCACCACGGCCCCTGCCCGGTCTCCCTCAACCTGCTCTTCCCCGACCGGGGCGAGGTGGAAGTGGCCGCCTCCAATGATCTTACCATCCGCCCGGGCCGCGACTTCACCACCGAAGTGGAACAACTGCTGGGCTATGCCGCCTTAAGCTACCGCAAAAAGGCCACCGAGGAGCGGGAGCAGGGCCGGGGCAACGGCTGGGGTGGCCGGGGCAATGGCCGGAGTAACGGCCGCCGCCCCTGAGGCTGCCCCATGGGCCTTGGCCTTTAATTCACACAAACACTTGTTGGGGAAATCTGAAAGTTCGGGTTGCAGATTTCCCCGACTTCGTTTACTAAGTGATTTATGATCCCTCGAATACTTCAGCCCATCCTGAAAAAACTGGCCGGGCAATATCCGGTTGTCACCGTTACCGGCCCGCGGCAAAGCGGCAAGACCACCCTGTGCCGGGCGGTGTTTCCAGATTACGCTTATGTTAACCTGGAGATGCCGGATTTACGCGAATTTGCCCGTACCGACCCCCGGGGTTTTTTGGCCTCACACCCCAAGGGGCTTATTCTGGATGAAGTGCAGCGGGTGCCCGAACTGTCCTCTTACCTGCAGGCATTGGTCGATCAAAGCCGGGAGCCGGGCCGTTTCATCTTAACCGGGAGCCAGCAGTTTGAGGTGATGAGCACCATTACCCAGTCTCTGGCGGGACGGACCACCCTGCTGAAACTGCTGCCGCTAAGCATGGAAGAGCTTGCGCAGGCGAAGATCGAGACCGGAATCGACCAGACCCTGCTCACCGGCTTCTACCCCCGCATTTACGATGCCGGCCTTGATCCGACCCGGACCTTGGGCGACTACATGGAAACCTATGTCGAACGCGATATTCGGCAACTGATGGCCATCAAGGACTTGGCTCTGTTTGAAAAATTTGTCCGCCTTTGTGCCGGTCGGGTCGGCCAGTTGCTCAACCTGCAGAGCCTGGGCAACGACACCGGCGTTTCTCATACCACGGCCCGTAGCTGGCTGACCCTGCTGGAAGCCAGTTATGTGGTGTTTCTGCTGCAACCCTGGCATGTCAATATCTCCAAGCGCCAGGTGAAAACCCCCAAGCTCTATTTCTATGATGTGGGTCTGGCCTCTTACCTGCTGGGGGCGGAAAACGAGTTGCACATCAACCGGCACCCCCTTAAGGGCAACCTGTTTGAAAACATGGTGGTGGTCGAAGCTCTGAAATACCGCTTCAATAGGGGAAAAAGGAGCAATCTTTACTTCTGGAGAGACGTCCGGGGCAACGAGGTGGACCTCCTGCTGGCCGCCGGCCCGGATTTGTTTCCCGTGGAGATCAAGGCGGGAGCGACCATCAGCGGCGATTACTTCAAGGGCCTGCAAACCTTCGCCGCCAAAGCCCCCACCCCCCCAACTGCCTCCGCCCTGGTATATGCCGGCGAAGAAAACCAGCGCCGCAGCAAGGTCTCGGTCTGGCCGGCGCAGGAAGTGGCGGCCATGATGCGAAGTTTCAAGCTTTGAACCTCTTTTTCAGTGTTTATGTCCCGAAATAAACGATGCCGCTGGGCGATGGGTTAGCGCTTTAAATCGCGCTAGAAGTTTTCGTGAGGGCCGACGGCCTCGATGAACGAGGCGGGTAAATCCGGGTTGTCCAATGCAGCCCGCCCCACTTTGGCCCAGAACTCCACCTGGCCTTGCACGGTACGGAACTCCGCCTTGGCGGCCTTACGTGCGGCCGCAACCAGATCCTCATCAATACGCACGGACAAAGTACTCATCACAACCTCCATCAGAAAAAGGGGGACAGTTTTGAAAACTGTCCCCCTTTTTCCTTCGGGAAGCGGGGGCGGGCGGATGCCCGGCCCCCGGTTTAGGTTTTTTGGGTTATGCCGCTTAGCCCTGGAGCAGGCTGAGTACGTTCTGGGCCGTGGCGTTGGCCTGGGCCATGGCGAAGGAGCCGGCCTGGTTCAGCACCTGGAACTTGCTGAAGTTGGCCGCTTCCTCGGCGAAGTCCACGTCGCGGATGCCACTTTCAGCCGCAGTGATGTTGACCCGGGTCACCGAGATGTTGGAGATGGTGGAGGTCAACTGGTTCTGGACCGAACCCAGGTCGGCGCGGACCTTGTTCAGCGACTTCAGGGCCGCGTCGGCGATGGCAATGGCCTGCTGGGCGCCTTCCTGGCTGGTTACATCAACGTCGGAGAGGCGGGCCAGGACGGTGTCGCCCATCTCGCCGGCGGCCACGTCGGCAAGTACACCGGAGGGCGCCAGGGTGGAGTGGGCGGTGATCACCGAATCGGCAGCGAGGCTGATATTGCGCTCGATGGTCAGCTTGTCGGCGCCGACCACGAAGTCGTTGTCCAGCACGGTACCGGCGGCGGCTACCAGTTCGCCACCGTCATAGAGATCGAAGGTCATGGTGGTGCCGGCCTTGATCACCGAACCGGTGTTGAGTTCCGAGCCCTTGGCCACGATCATGCCGTCGCCCCGTACCTGGGCATCGGAGAGCAGGGTGGCAGTGCCGCCCAGGGTGGAGCCGTCGGCAATCTCCGAGTCGGTGTTGAGCCGCGAACCCTGCGCCAGGGTCATCTGCTCGCCCTGGGCCGCCAGGGTGTACGCCCCGTCTTCCAGGGTGAAGGAGTTGGCCAGAGTCAGGGTGGAGCCGGCCGCAACATCAGAGTTGGTGGTATCAGACGCCAAGGTGAAGTTGGGGCCCACCACCGCGTCGGAAGCGAGGACAAACTGGTCGTCGTCGTCGTCAAATTCCGAGCCGGCGCCCATGATGGTGCCGGTCGCAAGTTCCGAGCCAGCAACGATATCCATGGACGCACCGTCAACCTCCAGCCTGGAAAGCTCCAATGCGCTGCTTTCAATTACGCTGTCGGTATGGAGGACGCTGCCAACTGCCAACTTCAGTGTTACATCATCAAGGGTGGTCATATTGCTGCCGACTACCACCTCGTTGGCGAAGTCGTGTTCGACAGCAACAGCACCAGCGCCAGCTGCTGCAGTTATCTCCAAGTTCTCGGTCAACTGATAGCTGCCATCGCTCAGCACGGTGTAGGCACCCCCGGTATAGCTGGCATTAGCATCACCACCAGTTGCAGCGTCAACCGCAGCCAACAAACCTTCATAATCCTGCTGGCTGAAAATGGTGCCCGAGGTAAAGGTGATACCACTTCCATCAGCGTCAACGGTCAAATCACTACCAACCTCCAACACCGAACCGGCGCCGATCACATCATCATCCCCGGTCGCATCGACCGTTGCCGAGAGGGTGGCCTTGCCGAAAATATCCGTATTGGCGGCCAAATCGATCTTACCGATCAACACGGAGCCGCTGCCGGCGGTGATAACGCCTGTCGTGCCGTCGATCTCTTCAATGGTAATGGCGCTGGTCAGATCGGAACCATCCCCGATCACCGTGCCCGCTTTCAAGACCGAACCGGCGGCCAGCACCAGGTCTGTCGCGGCGACATCCGTATCCAGCATATATCCATTGGCGAACTCCACCGAAATCTGGGAATTGGCGGCAATCCGCGAACCGGCCGCCAACTCCGAGTTGGTGTTCAGCAACATCCCGTCTTCTTCGTTGACATTGAGGGTATCCACCCGCAGGTTACCCACCACCGAAACCAGATCGCCGTCCAGATCGTTGCGGTCATAGACCATGATCTCGGCCGCGCCCATCTGGGTAAGCTGAATATGACCCAGGGTGGACATATCTTCGGTACCGCCCAATACACCACGGGTAGCATCATCGGCGGTCACCGAAATGGCCCGGCCGTCCATGGAGGTCAGGGTCATCTTACCTTCAAAGTCAACGGAGGCGAAAACGCCGTGCTGGTTGCTTTTCTGGTTAATGGCCGCCACCAAGGCGCCGTCGGCGTCATTTTCCTGCACGGAGATGGAACCGATATTGACCCCGTTGATGGAAAACACGCCGGTCTGACCTTTTTCGATATTCTCGTCGGTAGTGGTGCGCACCACGGCGTTGGCGGTGATACCCAACTGGTCGCTGAGCTTGTTGATCTCATCGGCCACCGCGCCCAGGGAGTTCTCCCGGCTGTTGTCGTAACGCACATCCACGGTGTTGAGGTTGTAGGTGCGGTTCTCGATGCTGGAATAAAGCGACAGCGAAGAGGTACCAGCTTCGGAAAAGTTCAACTGGGACGAGGTAACATGGCCGATCTTGGTGGATTCGCTGGAGGCGATGGAAAAGTTTACCGTCTCCTGGGCGTAGGCACCGATCTGGAAGGCCTTGTTGGTGAAGGCGCCGCTAAGCAGCTTCTGGTTGTTGAAGGCGGTGGTCCGGGCGATGTTGTCGAGCTGTTCCATCAGCCGGTTGACATCGGCCTGGATGGCGGCCCGGGATTCCTGGGTCTGGCCGTCCTGGGCGGCCTGGATGGCTTTGGTCTTAATGGTGTTGACGATGTTGATGGATTCCTCCAGGGCACCATCGGCGGTCTGCACCATGGCGATACCGTCGTTGGCGTTCCGGATGGCCTGGCCCAAACCCAGAGACTGGGAACGCAGAGAGTCGGCAATGGCCATGCCGGAGGCGTCGTCGGCGGCGCGGTTGATGCGCAGACCCGAGGAGAGACGCTCCAGCGAGGTGTTGAGGTTGCCGCTGGTCTTCTGCATGTTGTTGTGGGCGTTCATTGCCGCGATGTTGGTGTTGATTTTCAAGCTCATGGTTTAATCCTCCGTCCATGTGTGGTTGATTGTGAGGGAATCCTTTCCCCCGCTTTGATCTGATTGTTTGGTTTTCGTTTTTTTCTCACTTGCGTAGCGCGCCCCATCACCTCCTTTTACCGCGCTTTATAGTGGATATTCCTACCGTTCAGGCCCGGCGCAGGCGTCTTGGCCCGACGGGGCCGACTCTTGGGTTTCAAAGGACGTATCGGCGGCCGGGGAGGATTCTTGAATGTTTTTTGCGATGTTGAACCGGTTTCGACTTGGCGCCTGGTCCTTAATATGGCATAGTGCAAAAAAACCAACAAACCATATTAAGAACCGGTGGCAGTTATGGTGTATTTGGACCCAAAAACAACAAACCGTCTTGACGAGAAATTATTACGGTTGAATTCATATCGACCGCTCCCCAAGGCTGCTGTTCGAAAGCTCAAGGAGAAGTTCGGCTTGGAAATGACCTACAATTCCAATGCCATCGAGGGGAACAGCCTGACCCTCAAAGAAACCTTCTGGGTAATAAGCGAAGGCCTGACGATCAAAGGCAAGCCACTCAAGGACCATCTTGAGGCGAAAAGTCACGCTGAGGCCCTGGAGTATTTATACGAAGCGGTGGACAAGAACAGGCGCGCCACGTTTTCCGAGCGACTGATCAGGGAATTCAACCAGATTGTGATGCGCGACCTCGATAGAGAATGGGCCGGCCGGTACCGAAACAGCAATGTAATCATAGGCGGGGCCGATCATCTGCCGCCCGAAGCAGTGGAGGTTCCCCGGTTGATGCGGGAGCTTGTAGATTGGGTGCGGCAAGACAGGAAAAGCCTGCACCCGGTTGAGCTGGCGGCCTTGTTGCACCACCGGCTTGCCCACATTCATCCTTTTTTTGACGGCAACGGCCGGACCTCCAGGCTCGCCATGAATGTTGTCTTGATCCAGGCCGGCTTTCCATTGGCGGTTGTCCTGAAAACCGATCGAAAAAAGTACTACCGGACCCTGGGCGAGGCCGACCGGGGTAACCATGGCCCCTTCGTACGCTTCATTGCCCAGGCGGTGCTTCGATCACTCGATATCTATCTTAAAGTGCTCACACCGGACCAGAGGGCCAGAGAACATTTCATCCCCTTAGCCGAGCTTGCCAAGCGCTCATCGTTTTCTTCCAAGTATCTCAATCTTTTGGCCCGCGCCGGCAAGCTTGAAGCCCACAAGGAGGGGCGCAACTGGCTGTCGTCGGAAGAGGCGCTCAAGAGGTATCTGGACGGCAGAGAGAGAAAGCGGAGAAAAATTGGAGTCTGACCCCAAAAATCGATGGGCGGAGCCTCGCGGATTTTCCGCAACGTGGATTAAATTGTCCTGTCCGCCTCTAAAAAGTTTTTATTTCGCCTTCCACCATGCCCAAAGGGACCACCGAAATCCTGTCGTGAACCGGATAACTGTGCGCTCCCGGATACACCACCCAGAGGTGGGCCAAGTTCAGGTCAACCAAGGCACTGTGCATGGACTTGGTGATTTTGGGTGCCTCGCTGAACTTAAATTCCACCCCGTAGCGTTTGCCCCCGGCGAAGATAAGCAGGTCCAGCTCCGCGCCGGCATGGGTGGCCCAGAACCAGGCCTGATCCGGGCCAACCAGAGTCAGCACCTGCTCCAGAGCAAATCCTTCCCAGGAGGCGCCAAGGCGGGGGTGCCCCAACAGCGCGGAAAGATCGTCGATACTGAGCAGGCTGTGCAACAGGCCGGAGTCACGAAGAAAAATTTTGGGGGCTTTTACTTGGCGCTTGCCGATGTTTTCGTGCCAGGGCTGCAGTTGCCTGACCATGTAGGTGCCGGTAAGGATATCCAGATAGGCGCGCACGGTTTTGTCGCTAAGCCCCATGGAGCGCCCCAACTCGGAGGCGTTCCAGGTCTGGCCGTGCAGGTGGGCCAGCATGGTCCAGAAACGGCGCATGGCCGCTGCCGGAATAGAGATGCCCAACTGGGGAATATCGCGCTCAAGAAAGGTGCGGATAAAGCCTTCCCGCCAGGCCAGGCTATCCGCTTCCGAGGCGGCCAGAAAAGAGCGGGGAAAGCCGCCGCGCAACCAAAGGCGCTCCTCCTGCCCATGGGGGATCTCGGCCAAATCGAAGCCGGCCAGATCAACGAATTCGATCCGACCGGCCAGGGTTTCGGAAACCCCTTTAATAATCTGCGGGGAGGCGCTGCCCAGGATGAGGTAGCGAGCCCCATTGTCCGGCCGATCAACCAGCACCCGCAAGGAGTTGAAAAGTTCCGGCACAATTTGAATTTCGTCCAAGATGACCAGCCCGGACAGCGGCCCCAGCATCAACTCCGGGTTTTGCAGCCGCCGCCGATCCGCTTCCGATTCCAAGTCGAAGTAGTGGGCGGAATAGCTTTGGGCCATCATCCGGGCCAAAGTGGTCTTGCCGCACTGCCTGGGGCCAAGCAGGGCGCAGACCGGAGATCGTTCAATGGCGACGCTGATGGCCTTCCTATAGCGATGGCGGGGGATCATCAGGACCTTCTAACATTGAAAACTCGGATTTGCAACCCGAATTTTCAATGTTCTACCGTTAGAGAGTTTTCACGTTGACACCCGTAGTATTTAAAGGTAGTGTTTAAATACTATGGCAAAAAAGCGCGCTTTGAGTGAAAAGATCGACCGGTTGCTGGCCATGTTTCCGGTTGTTGCCGTTATCGGGCCCCGCCAGTGCGGCAAGTCCACCCTGGTGCAGGATATTCGCCCCGACTGGAAATATTACGATCTTGAACGGCCGGACGATTATCAACTTATCACTTCCGACCCGCTGGGTTTTTTCAGCCGCCAGACGGAAAAAACCATTATTGACGAAGCCCAGCAGTTTCCCGACCTGTTCAAAGTCCTGCGGGGCGTGATCGACCAAGACCGGGAAGAGGCAGGCAGGTTCATCCTCACCGGCTCAAGTTCTCCGGAGATTGTCAAAGGGCTTGCAGAGAGCCTGGCCGGGCGGATTGCCACCGTTGAACTATGGCCCTTTAAAGGCAGCGAACTGCATGAAAGGCCGCTGGCGCCGATTTACCACCTTCTGACGCAAAAGGGGCCGGACCTCCAGGCGTTGGCGAACCTGCAGCCGGTGCTGAGTCGGCAGGAAGTCGATGATCAATGGCTGTTGGGGGGATACCCGGAGCCGAGAATCAAAGGCGCCAATATCCCGGACTTCCACGGCCTCTGGATGGATGAGTATTTTTCCGACTACATCAGAAGGGACATCGGCCAACTTTTTCCCAGAATCAACCGTCACACTTTTCGTCTGTTTATCCAAAGCCTCTCTTTTCAGTCCGGCAATATCCTGAACCGGTCGGAAATTGCCAGGGCCCTGGAGATAAGCTCCGTCACCGTTAAAGAATACCTGGATATTCTACACAACACCTTTATCTGGCGTAATTTACCCAGTTACGAGAAAAACCGGCTGAAAAAAGTCCAGAAGATGCCCAAGGGGTTTTTTCGGGACCAGGGCATCCTTCATCATTTGTTGAAAATCCACGACCTGGACTCCCTGCTTGTCCACCCCGCCGCCGGCAACTCCTTCGAGGCTTTCGTGATCGAAGAGATCGTCCGGGGATTTCAGTGCACCTTAACCCCGGGGCTGGAGTTTCATTTCTACCGGACAAGGGATAAAGCGGAGATCGACCTGATCATCGACGGCCCCTTCGGCATAATCCCCATCGAAGTAAAACTCGGCCACCAGATTAACCGGAGAAGCCTGACCGCCTTGAGAAACTTTTTGGCGGATACCGGCGCCGATATCGGTATTGTGGTTAACAATTCAGAGAAAATAGAGTTTTTGGCGGACAATATTCTGCAGATCCCCGCCCGCTATTTTTAAATATAAAGACGCTTGACAATACTATCTCGTGTCGTTAGCATGAATCATGCCGATAAAATCGTTCAAATGTCCTGATACGCAATGTCTTTTCGCTGGTCAACGGGTCAAGCGGTTCGTGAATATCGAGTCTGTTGCGATGCGTAAACTGGCAATGCTGAACCGGGCGGTTACACTTGACGATCTGCGGGTGCCGCCAGGCAATCGCTTAGAAGCACTGAAAGGCAACCGGACCGGGCAGCACAGTGTTCGCGTTAATGGGCAGATTAGGATTTGTTTCGTGTGGACGCCGGAAGGCCCCGCAAGTGTTGAGATTGTCGATTATCATTAAGACGGAGTGTAGATCATGCGCAAAGTTCCCTATCCCCATCCCGGAGAAATATTGCTGGAAGAGTTTTTGAAACCCATGGGGATTACACAATACCGATTGGCTAAGGAAATCGGGGTGCCACAACGGCGCATCGGTGAGATTGTGGCCGGGACTCGTGCGGTTACCATGGATACCGGCCTTCGCCTGTCACGGTTCTTCGGTATGTCCGAGGAGTTCTGGATTGGTTTGCAGATGGATTATGATGCTGCCAAGGCAAAAGAAGCCCTGTCTCAGACACTGGCAAAAATTCGGCCTTGGCGCCAACAGGAGAACCATCCAGCCTGCTGATGCTACCCCAAAGGCGAAAGAGCTTCGGGCTTTCCAAATTATGGGGACCTGGTGGCCCGGGAACAATGGCCTCCGTGCCACGTTTCATCGGCCCCATCCGAACAAGGCCGCACTGCGTTACCGGGTGAAAGATGCCCGTCACTTTTTTGCTGAATTAATGGGCATCCTCCTCCATGAGCAAGAACCGGCGGCCAGGGAGAAATTTGAGCTTAACACCCTGCACCAGGCCATCGATTTCAAAAGCCAACGGCTGGCAATAATCGGCGCCTGAAGCAAACGGCGTTGACACCCACCCGCCCTTTCGCTAAGATCATGTTCTAGCACCCAAAACAGGGAGGTAGCAAGGTGGGCCAAGCACAACCGCTACAATTGATGACGGCGGCCGAGTACCTGCAATGGGAACCGCCCCAGCAGGAAAAACACGAGTTTATCGGTGGTGAACTGTACGCCATGGGCGGGGCCTCGCGGCGGCATGTGACCGTGACCGGTAACCTATTTGCCGAACTTGACCGCGCCCTGGAAGGCACCCCCTGCCGGGTCTACATGGCGGACATGTGGCTGCAGGTGGTTGCCGACGAGGTTTATTTTTACCCCGATGTAATGGTCACCTGCGACTCCGCCGACCACCGGGCCGAACAGTACATGTGCTCGCCGATTTTCCTGGCCGAGGTTCTTTCACCCTCCAACGAAATCTTCGACCGCAAGGAGAAGGCATCCTATTACCGCCGCCTGCCCTCCCTGCAGGAATTCCTGTTCATCGACCCCGACCGCCGCAGCATGGAGCTTTACCGCCGCAACCAGGCCGGCCTCTGGGAACTGCGAGACTTCATCGCCGACCAGCCCCTGCCCCACTCCCTGCCACTGGCCAGCCTGGAGCTGGAAATCGCCCGGGAGCGGATTTTCCGCAACGTGGATTAAAAGGCAAACCGCACCGCTTATTAATTTCACCGACCGGTTAACTGGCGGGCAACTGGCTGAGGTAGGCGCTTAGGCGGGCGGCCAGTTCACGGCTGTCGATGAGCAGGGAGCATTCGTGGTTGCGGCTCAGTGCGGCATGGGTGAGGTTGTGGCTGCCCAGCAGGGTGAAACGTTCGTCGATCAGGATGATCTTGTTGTGGGTGGTGGTGTCGCGGGGGCCGAAGCGTACCTCTACCCCGCCCTGGCGCAGGTTGCGGGCCAGGCGGCGGTGCTCTTGGGTAAGCTCTTCGTCGTAGGCCGAATGTTCCAGGATGACCTTTACCTCCACCCCGCGCCGGCCGGCGTTGATCAGTTCCTCGGCGATGCGGGCCGGGCGGTTGCCCGCCGCCTCGGTGGCCCGGAAGACGAACATGGCCAGTTCCACCCGCCGGGCCGCGCCTTGCAGCAGGTGCAGCAGGGCGGGGTAGTATTCCTGGTCGCAAAGCACCTGGATCTCGCCGGGGCGGGTGATTATCACCCGCCGGAGGCTGAAGGTTTCCGCCAAAGCCGGGGCTTCCGGCGTGGCCGTTTCATCGGTCGCGGCCGGTGTTCCCGGCCGGCCATCGGCGCCGGCAGGCGGCGGCTCGAGCAACGCGCCGGATTCATCCGCCACAGCCTCATCCGCCGAGGCACGATCAAGGGTGGACAAGCCGGAGAGGGCCAGGTAGGGGCGAATCGCCTCCAGGGTGCGGGGGCCGATGGCCGGGCTGGCCAGCAACTCCTCGATCTCGCTAAACGGCCCTTGCTCCCGGCGCAGATCGACGATGGCCCGAGCCCGAACCTCGCCGATAAAGGGCAGCTCCTGCAACTCGGCCATCCCGGCGGTGTTGATATTGACTTGGCCGGCCAGGGAAGCCAAGGCCGGCCCCGCCGCCGGTCCCCAACCGGCGAAGGCCAGCAGCAGCAAACAAAGCCACAGGCTCCGGCGCCACCGCCCCGGTCGACCACCAGGCCGCCGCCACCCGTTCCCCCCTTCACTCCCGCCGATTTTCCTGCCACCATCATTAACTTTCTGCATGATCATCAGCCCCCTTATCTGCCTTGCCCCGCTTTGCCCTGCCTTTCTCGGCCTTTCCCAACCTTTTGCCCCCATTGCCAAACCCGCCCCAAAAAACCTCACAATCGCCCGTAGTTATCTTCAAAGCGCACGATATCATCCTCGCCCAGGTAGCTGCCCGACTGCACTTCGATCATCTCCACCGGGATATTGCCGGGGTTTTCCAGCCGGTGCGGGGTGCCCAGAGGGATGTAGGTGGATTGGTTTTCGCCCACCAGCATCACCTCCTCGCCCCTGGTGATCCGGGCCGTGCCGCGCACCACCACCCAGTGTTCGGCGCGATGGTGGTGCATCTGCAGCGACAGGGAGGCGCCGGGGTTGACGGTGATCCGTTTCACCTGGTAACGCTCGCCCCGGTCGATCCCTTCGTAACTGCCCCAGGGGCGGTAAACCCGGCGGTGGGTAAGGTGTTCGCAACGGTTGCGGGCCTTGAGTTCGCCGACGATCTGCTTGACCTCCTGCACCCGGTCTTTGTGGGCCACCAGGACGGTGTCGGCGGTTTCCACCACCACCAGGTTTTCCACCCCGATCCCCACCAGCAGGCGCTCCTGGGCGTAAAAGTAGGAGTTGGCGCTCTGGTAGAGCATGACATCGCCCTGGCAGGCGTTGCCCTGTTCATCGTGGGGCTGCACCTCCCACAAGGCCGACCAGGAACCCACGTCGGACCAGCCCGCCGCCAGCGGAATCACCACCGCCTGCTCGCCGGCCTTTTCCATAACCGCGTAGTCGATGGAATCCGCCGGGCAGGCGGCAAAATCCTCTTTGCCCACCCGGAAAAAATCATGGTCCCGACTACCGGCGGCCCAGGCCCGGCGGCAAGCCGCCAGCATTTCCGGCGCCTGCTCTTCCAGCCGGGCCAGCCAGGTTCGGGCGCTGAAGAGAAACATGCCGCTGTTCCACAGGTATTCGCCGCTGGCCAGGTAACGGCGGGCCGTGGCGGCATCGGGTTTTTCCACGAACTGTTCGATGGCGAAAGCATCGCCGGCGGCCTCGCCTTTCTTGATGTAGCCGTAGCCGGTTTCCGCCGCCGCCGGCACGATACCGAAGGTGACCAGCCGGCCGGCCTTGGCCGGCGCCAGCCCTTGCCGGATCGCCGCCTGCAACGCAAGCTGATCCTTGATCACGTGGTCCGCCGGCATCACCAACAGAATATCCTCCGCCTCGGCGCTCAAGGCCGCCAAGGTGACGGCGGGGGCGGTATTGCGCCCCACCGGCTCCAGCAGGATGGTGGCCTGCTCGACCCCGATCCGGCGCAGTTGTTCGGCCACCAGAAAGCGGTGTTCCTCGTTGCAGATCACCAGCGGGGGAGCCAGCGGCAGGGGCTCGCCGGGGCCATCAATACCATCGAGGCGGCGCACCGTTTCCTGGAGCATGGTCAGCTCACCGGCCAGGGGCAGCAGTTGCTTGGGATAAAGCTCGCGGGACAGAGGCCAGAGCCGGGTGCCGGAGCCGCCGGAGAGAATTACGGGAATCAGCATTGTTTTTCTCCTGCCGAAAGAATCAAGGCTTGCAGGCGCGCCACCTGCTCCTGCAACAGGGCGGCATCGCCCCGGGTTTCCACGTTGAGGCGCAACAGGGGTTCGGTGTTGGAGGAGCGCAGGTTAAAGCGCCAGGCACCGAAATCCATGCTCAGGCCGTCGGTGTAATCTTCCGCCGGCCCGAATTCGCGGTAATATTGGGTCACTGCGGCCCTTGCGGCGGCCGGGTCGGCAAGGCGGAAGTTAAGCTCGCCGCTGCAGGGGTAGCGGTTGATCCGCTCCGCCACCAGGGCGGACAAGGGCCGGTCGGTCGAGGAGAGTTGTTCGACCACCAGCAGCCAGGGAAGCATGCCGGAGTCGCAATAGGCGAAATCCCGGAAATAATGGTGGGCGGACATCTCGCCGCCATAGACCGCGTTTTCCGCCCGCATCCGCTCCTTGATGAAAGCGTGGCCGGTCTTGCTCGCCACCGGCACGCCGCCGGCCTGCTCCACCAGCTCCACGGTGTTCCAGTAGAGCCGGGGGTCGTGGATGATTTTGGCGCCTGGGCTGTGCCGCAGTATCTGCGCCGCCAGCAGGCCCACCAGGTAATAGCCTTCAATAAAGTTACCCTGCTCGTCGAAGAAAAAGCAGCGATCGCCGTCGCCGTCCCAGGCCACCCCCAGATCGGCACCGTGGCGGCGGACGGCCTCGGCGGTGGCCTCCCGGTTGGTCGGCAACAGCGGGTTGGGCACCCCGTTGGGGAAAGTGCCGTCGGGCTGGTGGTTGATCCGGCTGACTTGCAGGGGCAGCCGGGCGGCAATGGCGTCGAAAATCGGCCCGGCGGCGCCGTTGCCGGCATTGACCAACAGGTGCAGGGGCTTGAGGCGATCCACCCTGACCAGTTCCAACAGCCGGGCAACGTAGTCGGCGGTGACCTCCCAAGGGCGGTTGCGCCCCGGTTGCGATACCGGTGCTGCTTCCCCCGGCATCGCCGATGCCGCTTCTCCTTGCTCCACCAACGCCGCAATCTCGTTAAGCCCGCTGTCGCCGCTGACCGGAACGCCCCCCCGGCGCACCAGCTTCATGCCGTTGTAATCCGCCGGGTTATGGCTGGCGGTGACCATGATGCCGCCCCCTACCCCTTCCCGGCCGGCGGCATGGTAAACCACCTCGGTGATCACTTGGCCCAGCTCCAGGGTATCCACGCCCCCCCGATTAAGACCGTCAATCAACGCCCGGGCCAGGGAAGGGCCGCTTAGCCGGATATCCCACCCCACCGCCACCGGCCCCGGCGGCGCCACCACCGCCGCGTAGGCCAGGCCGATGCGGCGGGCCAGTTCCTCGTCCAACTCCGAGGGTACCCGCCCCCGGATATCGTAAGCCTTAAAACATGCCAAGCTCATTGCTCTGCCACCGCCAGGGAAAATGTTAACGAAAAAGGATCAACTTAGCCTTTTTTCAAAACCACGGCAAGCACTGCCGGCAGGCAGGCCCCCTTACCCATGGCCACCATGATCGGTTGCTTTTCCGCTTCTCTATTGCCGGCAAATAAAGTAGTATGTGGTGTTACGGTTATCCCCCTCCACCCCTCCACTTCTTTTTTTAAGGTTACCATGACTGATTCGGACATTCTCACGGATATTCTTAGTTTCTCCCAGTTGCCCCTGGCGCCGGCCATTCACCGGGCGGTGGATGAGCTTGGCTTTGAAACCCCCACTCCCATTCAGGCCGAAAGCATTCCGCCGCTGCTGGCCGGGCGCGATCTGCTGGGGCAGGCCCAGACCGGCACCGGCAAGACCGCCGCCTTCTCCCTGCCCCTGCTCAGCCAACTGGAGGTCGACAAAAAATATCCCCAACTGCTGGTGTTGGCCCCCACCCGGGAGCTGGCCCTGCAGGTGGCCGAGGCCATGCAGAGCTTCGCCCGCCACCTGCCCGGCTTCCAGGTGCTGCCGCTGTACGGCGGCCAGAACATGACCCTGCAGTTGCGCCGCCTGCAACGCGGCGCCCAGGTGGTGGTGGGCACCCCGGGTCGTATCCAGGACCACCTGCGCCGGGGCACCCTGAGGCTGGAGCGGCTCAGCGCGGTGGTGGTGGACGAGGCCGACGAGATGCTCAAGATGGGCTTCATCGACGCCGTGGAACAGATCTTGGAGCACGCCCCCAAGGAGCGCCAGGTGGCGCTCTTCTCCGCCACCATGCCGACGGCGGTGCGCAAGATCGCCCACCGGCATTTGAAAAACCCGGTGGAGATCAAAATCAAGCGCACCACCACCAGTATGGCCGCCATCACCCAGCAGTTCTGGGCGGTCAAGGGTTTGCACAAGCTGGACGCCTTGACCCGCCTGCTGGAAGCCGAGGAGTTCGAGGCGGTGCTGGTCTTTGTCCGCACTAAGGTGGCCACCGTGGAACTGGCCGAGAAGCTGGAGGCCCGGGGCTTTGCCGCCGCCGCCTTAAACGGCGACATGACCCAGCAGATGCGGGAAAAGACCATCGAACAGGTTAAAAGCGGCGCCCTGGATATCGTGGTGGCCACCGACGTGGCCGCCCGGGGCCTGGATGTGGCGCGGATCACCCACGTGATCAACTACGATGTGCCCTACGACACCGAATCGTACATCCACCGCATCGGCCGCACCGGCCGGGCCGGGCGGCAGGGCAAGGCGATCATCTTCGTTACCCCGCGGGAGCGGCGGCTGCTGGCGGCCATCGAGCAGGCCAGCGGCCAGAAGATCGCCCCCATCAGCCTGCCCAGCCGCCAGGATATCAGCGACCGGCGGGTCAGCCTCTTCAAGGAAAAGATCAGCGAGGTAATGGCCCAGCAGGAACTGGATTTTTTTGAAGAGTTGATCGACGACTACCAGCAGGAGCAAGACGTCGACCCCCGGCGGATCGCCGCCGCCTTAAGCTGGCTGCTCCAGCAGGAGCGCCCCCTGCAGGCCCCGGCCGAACCGGAGGGCCGAGCGTCATCCCGGGAAGACGATTCCGCCTTGGCCGGCGGCGGCAAAAAATGGGAACGGGAGCCGCAGCGCCGTGAGCATTCCCGGGAACGGGACCAAGAGCGCCAGCACGACCGGAGTCATGATCAGTGGCGGCGCTACCGCATTGAAGTTGGCCGCCAGCACGGAGTGGAGCCGGGCAACATCGTCGGGGCCATCACCAACGAGGCCAACCTCAGCAGTCGCGAGATCGGCGCCATCAAGATTTACGATTTTTTCAGCCTGGTCGATTTGCCCCACGATCTGCCCCAGCCTCTGGTGCGGCACCTGGAAAAGGTCTGGATTCGCAGCCGCCAGCTCTACCTGCGCCCCGACGGCGAGCCTCTGCCCGAGGGCGCCAAGGCAAAGGCCGGCCCCAGTGGCCGGGCGGGCAAACCGCCACGGCCCCGCACCGGAGTCCGCCGCTACCCCCGCACCAATCGCAGCGAACCGCGCAAAGGCGGCAAACGCCGCTGAACGCTGGCGGGCCATTGACACCCATACCCTCCTCCGCTAGAATTATTTCCTAACAGGTATGCCAAGGGAGGCAAGACATGGTCATTGCCTCCCCGCCCACCTACTTAAAGATGGAAATCCCAGGGCAAGTTTTTTCAGCCATGGGGAAGCATGCGTTAGCGGAGAAAAATATGCCATCCGCCCCCCGGCCAGTTACCAACACCGCCGCCGATAAACGCTGGCGGCCGGTGGAGGCCGCCATGCGCCGCAACGGCTACCGCGCCGGCGGTTTAATCGAGGCCCTGCATGCCGTGCAGCGCGCCTACGGCTACATCGATGAAGCCGCCATGCGGGCCATCGGCGCCGCCCTGCAACTGCCGTTGAGCAAGATCTACGGGGTGGTCACCTTTTATCATTTTTTTCACCTCAAACCCAAAGGGCGCCACACCTGCGTGGTCTGCCTGGGCACCGCCTGTTACATCAAGGGCGCCGACCGGTTGCTGCAAACCATCAGCCGCGAACAACAGGTAAGCCCCGGCGAAACCACCGCCGACGGCCGCCTTTCCCTGCTCACCGCCCGCTGCGTGGGTGCCTGCGGCCAGGCCCCGGCGGTGGTGATCGACGATCAGGTGGTGGGCCAGGCCGAGGAGAGCGCTATTCACCGGCAACTGGCAGGGCTAAACAGCGCGGGGCCGGGTAGCGATGAGGAACAGCCATGAACCCGGAAGAACTGCAACGCATTGCCGCCGAGGAACTGCAAGCCAAAAGCGCTGCCAAGCACCGAATCGGGGTCTGCACCGCCAGCGGCTGTCTATCCTGCGGCAGCCGGGAGGTGCTGAAGGCCATCGAGCAAGAGGCGGCGGCCAGGCCCGAGGCAAATTTGCGGATTGAGGGGGTGGGCTGCATGGGGCTTTGCTCACGGGGGCCACTGGTGATGGTGCAATCAGGACCGGTTCCGGCCGAAAATTCCGGAGCCGGCGCGGAAACAGCGTTTCTGTTTAAAGAGCTGACCCCGGCCGATGCCCCGGCCCTGGTCGCTTACCTGGAACAACAAAAAAGTGATCCGCCCACTGTTGCCGCCGGTTCCACCGCTTCTTCTCTGGCGGCCAAAAGATGCGACCTCAGCGCACCGTTTTTCCGCCGCCAGGTCAAGGTGGTGCTGGAGCAGTTTGAAAACATCGACCCGGAACGAATCGAGTCCTACCTGGCCGCCGGCGGCTACCGGGCCCTGCTCGATTGCCTGCACCATCGCCGCCCGGTGGAGATCATCGATGAGATCACCCGCAGTGGCTTGCGGGGCCGCGGCGGCGGCGGCTACCCCGTCGGCCTGAAGTGGTCCACTGTGGCCAAGGCTGGCGCCTTTGTTCCCCAGGCCGGGCGCAGCAGCCGGCAAAGCGCCGGCGCCACCGCGGCGGACCGACCCGACGGCCCGCGCAAGTACGTAATCTGCAACGCCGACGAGGGCGACCCCGGCGCCTTCATGGACCGCAGCGTGCTGGAATGCGCCCCCCACCGGGTGCTGGAAGGGATGGCCATTGCCGCCTACGCGGTGGGAGCCGATTTCGGCTACCTTTATGTAAGGGCCGAATACCCCCTGGCGGTGGAACGGCTGCGCAAGGCCATCGTTCAGGCGGAAAAACGGGGGCTGCTGGGCCGCAACATCGGCGGCAGCGCCTTCAACTTCCAGGTGGAAATCCGCCTGGGGGCCGGGGCCTTTGTCTGCGGCGAGGAAACCGCTCTTCTGGCCTCCATCGAAGGGCGCCGCGGCCAGCCCCGGCCCCGGCCGCCCTACCCCGCCGAGCACGGTCTCTGGGGCTGCCCCACCCTGATCAACAACGTGGAAACCCTGGCCAATGTGGCCGCCATCATCAATCGCGGCGCCGACTGGTTTGCCGCCCTGGGCACCGAAAAAAGCAAGGGCACCAAGGTCTTTGCCCTGGCCGGCAAAATTAAAAACACCGGCCTGATCGAAGTGCCCATGGGCATCAGCATCCATGAGATCGTCCATGAAATGGGCAGCGGGGAGGTGGGCGGCATTAAAGCGGTGCAGACCGGTGGCCCCTCCGGCGGCTGCATTCCGGCGGAACATTTTCACCTGCCGGTGGATTACGAGTCGCTGCAGGCGGAAGGCTCCATCATGGGCTCCGGCGGCATGATCATCATGGATGAGGGGGCCGCCATGGTGGATGTGGCCCGTTTTTTCATGGAGTTTTGCGTCGAAGAATCGTGCGGCAAGTGCGCCCCCTGCCGGGTGGGCACCACCCAGGTGCTGCTGCTGCTGGAAAAGATCGGCCGTGGCGAGGGAACCGCCGCCGACCTGGGGCAACTGGAGGAACTCTGCCACCTGCTGCAACAGACCAGCCTCTGCGGCCTGGGTCAGAGCGCGGCCAACCCGGTGCTCAGCACCCTGCGCTTTTTCCGGCGGGAATATGAGCAGTTGCTGGTCGACAATACCGGAAAGAGCAATGAGACCGATGGCAGCCAAAGCCCACAACAAGGGCCACAAGAGGTAAAAAAATGAGCGGCGGGCGGGTAATCACCCTGCAGATCGACGGACGGGACTGCGGCGCCGATGAAAACCAGACCATCCTGGAAGTGGCGCAGGAAAACGGGATTTTTATTCCCACCCTCTGCCACCTCAACGGCTTGCACCCGGTGGGCGGTTGCCGTATCTGCATGGTTGAGGTGGAGGGCGCCCCCCGGCCGCTGCCGGCCTGCGTCACCCATCCGGCAGAGGGGATGCGGGTGACCACCGACACCCCCGAGCTTCGTCGCCGGCGGCGATTGATCCTGGAACTGATGCTGGCCGAGGGCAATCACGTCTGCGCCGTCTGCGTGGTCAACGGCCACTGCGAGCTGCAGGAACTGGCCCTGCAACTGGGGGTGGATCATCTGGAAATTCCCGCCCTTTACCCCCGGCGGGAAGTGGATGCCTCCCACCCCCGTTTCGGACTGGACCGCAACCGCTGCGTGCTCTGCACCCGCTGCGTGCGGGTCTGCGGCGAGATCGAGGGGGCCCACACCTGGGATGTGATGGGCCGGGGGCTTAAGGCGGCGATCATCAGCGACCTTAACCAGCCCTGGGGCGAGGCGGAAAGTTGCACCGCCTGCGGCAAGTGCGTCCAGGTCTGCCCCACCGGGGCGTTATTTGAAAAGGGCAAGGCGACCGGCGAGATGGTTAAGCGCCATCTGCACCTGCCGCTATTAACCGCCATGCGCAAAGAAGAGGAAGAGAGATGAGCGGCAGGTTGCGAGTAGCCACGGTTTGGTTGGATGGGTGCTCCGGCTGCCACATGTCCTTTCTGGACATGGATGAGCTGCTGCTGGAACTGGCGCCCCGGCTGGAGTTGGCCTACAGCCCCCTGGTGGATCGCAAGGAGTTTCCCGACCGGGTGGATCTGGCCCTGCTGGAAGGAGCAGTGAGCACCCCCGAGGATGAGGCCAAGGCCCGGCTGGTGCGGGCGCACAGCCGGCTGGTGGTGGCCCTGGGCGACTGCGCCTGCCAAGGCAATGTACCGGCGCTGCGCAACCGGCTGGATAATGAGCAACTGCTGGATCTGGTCTACCGGCAACAAGCCGACGGCCCGGCGGCGGCCCCGCCCGACCGCAATGTGCCGCCACTGCTGACACACAGCCTGCCGCTGCACCGGGTGATTGCGGTGGACCTGTTTCTGCCCGGCTGCCCACCGCCGCCGGCGGCCATTGTCCGGGCCTTGACGGCGGTGCTGGATGGGGAAACGCTGTCCGAGCTACCAACCCTCAAATTCGGCTGACGATTACCCTTATATCTATATCGAGGAAGGAAATTGCCCAAAACCATCACCATCGACCCGGTCACCCGTATCGAGGGCCACGCCCGGATCACCATCACCCTGGACGACCGGGGCCTGGTGGAGGATTGCCGCCTGCATGTCACCCAGTTGCGGGGTTTTGAAGCCTTTTGCGTGGGGCGGCCACTGGCGGAAATGCCATCGCTTACCGCCCGCACCTGCGGGATTTGCCCGGTTAGTCATCTGCTGGCCTCGGCCAAGGCCTGCGACGAGTTGCTGGCGGTGCGGATTCCTCCGGCGGCGGTGCGGCTGCGCCAACTGCTCAACTACGGCCAACTGGTGCAGTCCCACGCCTTGAGTTTCTTTCACCTGGCCTCGCCGGATCTGCTGCTGGGGATGGATGCCGCGCCGGAACAGCGCAACATTTTCGGCCTGGCCGCCGCCCGGCCCGAGGTGGCCAAAGAGGGTATCGCCCTGCGCCGCTTCGGCCAGCAGCTCATCGAACGGCTGGCCGGTAAAAGGATTCACCCCGACTGGGTGGTGCCCGGCGGGGTCAGCCGCCCTTTAAGCCGGGAAAACGGCGCGGCCATCGCCGCCGAACTGCCGGGCATGCTGCAGGCGGCCCAAAACAACCTGGTTCTCCTGCAAGGGGTGCTGGAGAATTTCACCGCCGAAATCGCCCATTTCGCCAACTTTCCCAGCGGCTGGCTGGCCCTGGCCGGGGAGGCGGGACAACTGGAATACTACGACGGCCCCCTGCGCCTGCTCGACCAGCAAGGAGAGGAACTGTTCAGCGAAGCGGACCCGCTGCGCTACCAGCAGCAGCTGGCGGAACAGAGCGAAGCTGACAGCTATCTCAAATCCCCCTACCACCGCCCCCAGGGGCCGGAAGCCGGCCTGTACCGGGTGGGGCCCCTGGCCCGGCTCAATGCCGCCCGGCGCTGCGGCACCCCCCTGGCCGACGAGGCCTTGGCGGCCTTCCGGGAACTATCCCCCCAAGGGCCGGTGACCAGTTCCTTTCACTACCACTACGCCCGCTTGATCGAGATTATCCACGGGCTGGAGAAAATCCAACAATTGCTGGCCGACGACACCATTTACGACCCCCGGGTCCGAGCCACCGCCGGGGCCAACGCCCCGGAAGGGGTGGGAATCTGTGAAGCACCGCGGGGCACCCTGATCCACCACTACCGGATTGATGAGCAGGGGCGAATCAGCGCGGTTAACATGATGATCGCCACCGGCCACAACAGCCTGGCCATCCAGCGAGGGTTAAAGCAGGCGGCCCGGGCCTTCATCAACGGTAACGGGGAAAATGACGGGGAAAGCGGAAAGCGGGCGGAAAGCAGGGAAATCGCCGAGAATAAGGAGATCAGGGAGGGACTGCTCAACCGCATCGAAGCGGTGTTGCGCTGCTACGACCCCTGCCTGAGCTGCTCCACTCACGCCTTGGGGCAAATGCCCCTGGCGGTGGAACTTCGTACAAGAAGAGGGGCGTTGATCCACCAACTAAACCGAGGTAACTGAGCAAGGGGGGCACGGGCAAGTGGTCATGGGGCGCATCCGGTTGCGGCACCCCATGACCACTTACCTTACTGTTAGTGCTTGAAAGAGCGCTGGCCGGTGAACTTCATGGCCACCTTGGGGTCGGCCTCGTTGCAGGCGACGATGGTTTCGAAATCCCGGGCCGAACCGCCGGCCTGGAGGATGGCGGAAACCCCCTGGTTGATGCCGACATCGGCCCCGTCGCGGAAGGGGAAGAAGGCGTCGGAGATCATCACCGAGCCGGGCAGGCCGGCCCGGTCGGCCTTGGTCCTGGCGTCGATCTCTTCCTGCTGGGCCTTGTCCCGTTTGCCCTGCTGAATCTCCAAGGCCAGTTGAGCGTACGGAATGCCGTGGGTGTCGAAGCAGAGCAGGTCGGCATATTTTACATACGCCTTGTGCACGGCGATCTCCGCCACCCCGACCCGATCCTGCTCACCGGTGCCGATTCCCACCGTGCAGCCGTCTTTAACGTAGATCACCGAGTTGGAAGTCACCCCGTGTTCCACCGCCCAGCCGAAGATCATGTCGTCGATCTCCCGGGCGTCGGGCTCCCGCTCCACCTTGTACTCCTCACCCTTCCAAGTGGCCGCCGCCGGCTTGAGATCCGCCGCGCTGCGGATGGAATTAACCGCCGACTGCTGAACGATCAGGCCGCCGTCGATCAGGCTTTTGAAGTCGACAAAACGGAATTTTTCAAATTCCGCCAGCCGGTCGAGGCGGTCGATCCGCACCACCCGCAGGTTTTTACGCTGACCTAAAATCTCCAGGGTACCCTGGTCAAATTCCGGGGCGCAGACCACCTCCAGGTAGTTCTGGCTCAGCAGTTCGGCGGTGGCCTTGTCGCAGGGACGGTTGAGGACCACCGCCCCGCCGAAGGCGGCGATGCGGTCGGCCCGGTTGGCCCGGTTGAAGGCGTCGGCCAGGTCTTTACCGTAGGCCGCGCCACAGGGATTGTTGTGCTTGAGAATCACCGCCGCCGGCCGGTCCATCAGGTACTTGATGATATTGAGGCCGTTGTCGATGTCGGTGAGGTTGATCTTACCCGGATGCTTGCCCACCTGCAGCATGTCGGCGGCCTTGATACCGCTGACCAGGCCATGGCCCGGCTCGATAAAGCGGCAATCGCCCAGGGTCAGGTTACCACCCACCAACTCATAGAGGGCCGCCTCCTGATCGGGGTTTTCGCCGTAGCGAATGCCGCGCTCTTCCACCGTACCGTCATCCTGGGTCAGCTTCCAGGTGCGTTTGCGGTAAACCATGGTCTGGTCACCGAAGGTGATGGTCATGTCCATGGGGAAGTGATCGCCCAGGATGGTGGTGTACATCTTTTTCAGATCAGCCATTGCTCGACTCCTTTTTATTTATATGATGAAAGGGGCATAAGCGACAAAGCGAAGTTAAGTTGGAGGCCGCTGTTTTTTGTGCAGCGCCGACAAGTTTTAGCAAAGAATCAAGCGCATGGCAAGCTTATCCGGCCCTGGCCCGGTTACTGCTGAGAGCCGGCTTGCTGGAACACCGCATCCCAGTCTTTGCGGACCGGATCGAAGCCCTTGGCCCGAATGGCGGCGGCCACCTCTTCGATGCTGCGCGAATCGCCAATGGAAAATTGCTCGCCGGTGGCGCCGGTATCGCCGTAGCCGCCGGGAATGGTGCAGGAGCCAGCGGAATAACGTGTTGGGGCAAGGCCGATCATGCCGTCCCGGAAACGGACCTCCTCGCGGGTGGAGAGCACCAGCCCCACATCCTCGTCAAAAAGGCGCAGGGCAAACAGCAGTTGGCTGAGATTTTTTTCACTGACCGGTACCAACGGGGCGAAGCCGCCGGCGGCCGGGCGCAGGCGAGGAAAGGAAATGGTTACCGCCGTGCGCCAGGCCAGCTTGCGCAGATAAGCCAGGTGTAACCCCAGCGCCAGCCCCTCGGCTCGCCAGTCGGCCAGGCCCAGCAGAGCCCCCAGGCCGACTTCGCGCATACCGGCCAGGGCCACCCGGGCGGGAATCTCCAGCCGGCGATCGTAGTCGGCTTTAAGGCCGGCGATATGAACCTGGTCGTAGGTGCGCCGATCGTAGGTTTCCTGGTAAACCGCCACCCCGGTGATCCCGGCGGCAAAGAGCCGGGCGTACTCATCCCTGGTCAGGGGTTGCACTTCAATGGCGATGGAGGCAAAGCGGTGGCGTAGGCGAGTGGCCAGTTCGGCCAGATAGTCGACCCCCAGCCGGGCCGGCGCCTCACCGGCTACCAGCAGGATATGGCTGAACCCTCGGCGGGCCAGGATAAGGGCCTCTTTTTCCGCCTCTTCCAGGGCCAACACCCGTCGCTCAATACGGTTTTCCACCGAAAACCCGCAGTAAAGGCAGCGGTTGGCACAGAAGCTGGAAAGATAAAGCGGGGCGTAAAGCTGGATCACCCGGCCGAAACGCTGCCGGGTCAAACGTCCGGCCAGGTCTGCCATTTCCGCCAGGCGGGGTTCGGCCGCCGCTGAGAGCAGGGCCGCCAGATCTGTGTCACTGCGGCGGGGCCGGCGCAAGGCCCGTTCCACGTCGGCCGGCGTACTGGCGGCAATGCGGGCTTGCAGTTGGCTGAACTCGGGAAGGCGGAAAGGCGGCACAGCTTGGCCGGTAACGTTATTCATCACGTAAGAAATCAAGCCCCTGCACAGGGGAAGAGGCCTCGGCCTGTGACCGACGCTCGCCCGGGCCGGCCTCATAGGCCAGGCGTCCGGCATCAACGGCGGCGGCAAAGGCCCGGGCCATCATTACCGGGTCGGAGGCCACCGCAATAGCCGTGTTGACCAACACCGCGTCGGCCCCCAGCTCCATGGCCTCGGCGGCGTGGGAAGGCAGCCCCAAGCCGGCATCCACCACCACCGGTACCCTGGCCTGCTCGATGATAATCTCCACCTGCAACCGGGTTTGCAGTCCCTGGTTGGTGCCGATGGGTGATCCCAGAGGCATCACCGCCGCCGCCCCAACATCTTGCAGACGCAGGGCCAGGATGGGATCAGCGTTTATGTAGGGCAGCACCACAAAGCCGTCGGCCACCAGTTGCTCGGTGGCCTTGAGGGTCTCCACCGGATCGGGCAACAGCGTGCGGGGGTCGGGGGTAACTTCCAGTTTCAACCAGTTGGTTCCCCCCACCGCCCGGGCCAGTTTGGCCAGGCGCACGGCCTCGGCGGCATCACGGGCACCCGAGGTGTTGGGAAGGAAAAAGAAGCGCTCCCGATCGAGTACGCTCATAATATCATCGGCAGGGTCAGCCAGGTCCACCCGGCGCAGAGCCACGGTTACCATTTCGCTGCCGGAGGCCTCAAGGGCCGCCCTCATCACGGCGGCCGAAGAGAACTTGCCGGTGCCGGTGAAAAGCCGGGAGCGAAAATTCCGGCCGGCAATGTTCAACATCTCAACCTCCTCCCACAAAACGAATCAGTTCCAACCGCGCTCCGGCCGACAGTTCGGTTACCGCCAGTTCCTCCGGGTTGAGCACCCGGCCGTCGAGTTCCGCCGCCACTTGCTGCGGCTCCAATGCCAAATCGCGGATCAAGGTAGCCACCGTGCTGCCGGCGGCTACCTGGCGCGGCTGGCCGTTGCAGGTAATGGTGATGCGGTCGGTAGAATTATCCATCGGTTAACAGGGTTGATCTCGGTAAAAATAGACCTTCAGCCGGGCTGCTGAAGGGTTAAGCCACAAACAACAAAAGCCGGCAGTCTATGCCGGCTTTTGTTGCGATCTGGGGCAAGCTGGCTTGCCCTATCCATGGCCGCTGGGGCTTATTCTGCCGCGGCGGCTTCTGATGCCTGGTCTTCCTTCTCCTGGTAATTCACCATTTCCAGGATCGCCATGGAAGCAGCATCGCCCACCCGTTGGCCGGTTCGGATAATCCGGGTGTAACCGCCGGCCCGCTCTTTATACTCCTGGCTCAGGGTATCAAAGAGTTTCGCCACCACTTTCTTGTCGCGAACCACCGCCAGAGCCTGCCGGCGGGCATGAAGATCGCCGCGCTTGCCCAGCGTGATCATCTTGTCGGCCACCTTGCGCACCTCCTTGGCCTTGGCAACCGTGGTAACGATCCGCTCATGCTGGAGCAGTGAAGTCACCATGTTGCGTATCATCGCTTGCCGGTGCGGGGTGGTACGAGAAAGGCGATTGCCGCTTTTTCTATGTCGCATGATTATATCCTCACAAAGACCGCTTATAAATTCATTCCACTAATTCTTTCAGCAGACCCGTTCATCTGTTGATCCGGCCGGCTCAGTGTATGCGTTGAACCGTCTCGCGCCCTAACCTCAGAACGTTTACTCTTCTTCAGGCTCATCAGCTGGCGGTTCCCAGCCATCGATCTTCATACCCAGGTAGAGATCCATCTCGGAGAGCAGTTGCTTGATCTCGTTTAAAGACTTACGGCCGAAGTTCTTGGTTTTCAGCATCTCGGCCTCGGTCTTTTGCACCAGCTCGCCGATATGGCGAATCTCGGCGTTACGCAAACAGTTGGCCGAGCGTACCGAAAGCTCCAGATCCTCTACGCTGCGGTATAGATTCTCGTTGAGCTGGGGCTGCTCGCCGCTCTCTTTCTCCTTTTTCACCGGTACCACGGCACTCTCATCGAAGTTGATGAAGACCTGCATCTGCTCCTTGAGAATCTTGGCGGCATAGGCCAAGGCATCCTCGGGCAGGATGCTGCCGTCGGTGGTAATCTCCAGGGTAAGCTTGTCGTAGTCGGTCTGCTGACCGACCCGGGCCTGACTGGTGATTACCCTAACGTTGCGGATGGGGGTAAAGACGGAATCCAGGGGAATCACGCCAATGGGCTGATCTTCACGCTTGTTGCGCTCCGCCGGCACATAACCCTTGCCCCAGTCAACTTCCAGTTCGGCATCAAACTTGCCGTCTCCGGTGATGGTGCAGATATGCTGTTCGGGGTTCATTACCTCAACCTGAGGATCGCCAATAATGTCGCCGGCGGTTACCACCCCTTTTTTCTTCTTCTCAATCCGAACCGTTTTGGCCTCGCCGGAGTGCAGGCGCAGGCGCACTTCTTTTAGGTTCAGAATAATCTCGGTGGCGTCTTCCTTGATCCCCGGGATGGTGGAGAGTTCATGCAGCACCCCCTCAATTTTCACCGAGGTAATGGCCGCCCCACGAATGGACGACAGCAGAATCCGCCGCAGGGAGTTGCCGATGGTGGTGGCAAAGCCACGCTCCAGCGGCTGACAGATAAATTTTCCGAAGCTTGCAGTATGGGTATCCTGGTCAACCTCAAGCTTTTCCGGAAAAATCAGGTCATGCCAGTTGCGATAAAATGTATCGTTCTCTTTCGTCATTTCAGTCCTGCTCTTCCCTGGCTGAGATTAGAAGGGGTCGGCTGGTCAGCAATTACTTGGAGTAAAGCTCGACAATCAGCTGCTCTTGAATCGGCATGGTCAGTTCCTGACGATCCGGAGCGCTTTTAACCGTGCCGCTGAAGGCATCCTGGTTGAGTTCCAACCAGGTAGGCACCCCACGCCGGGCCACGGCGGCCAGGCTTTCCTTGATGGCTTCCACCTCTCGGGATTTTTCCCGCAGGGTGATTACATCGCCAACCTTGACCTGCAGGGAGGGAATATTGACCTTGCGACCGTTGAGCAAAAAGTGATTATGCCGCACCAGATGACGGGCCTGATTACGGGAGGCAGCAAAGCCCAGCCGGTAGACCACATTATCCAGCCGGGATTCCAGCATCTGCAGCAAAATCTCACCAGTTACCCCACGGCGGCGCTCAGCCTCATCGAAGTAACGGCGAAACTGATCTTCCAGCATGCCGTAAATCCGTTTTACTTTCTGTTTCTCGCGCAGCTGCAGAGCATAGTCGGACACCTTCCGCAAACGCGCCTGGCCGTGTTGGCCGGGAGCATAAGACCGGCGTTCAAACGAGCACTTGTCGGAGTAACAGCGGTCTCCTTTCAAAAAGAGCTTCAATTTTTCCCGCCGACACTGCCGGCAAACCGCACCTGTATATCTGGCCACTTTGTTTCTCCTAAGCTTACGTCTTAGTAATACTGAATAATCTCAAATCTTCGACAACGCCAACCCAGCATCCATTGCCAACCCAGTTAGCACCCGGTCGCTCACTGTGGAGTAAAAGCTGTTGCAGCAGTGCAAATACGGGCAAGCGGTCCGGCGCCGCGTACCTCAGGTACGCAAGCCGGGCCGATCGCCCGATGTTGCGCTGCTGCAGCAGCTTTTACTAGACGCGACGTCGTTTGGGGGGCTTGCACCCGTTATGGGGCAGGGTGGTCATGTCGCGGATATAGTTAACCTCAATCCCCGCCACCTGCAGGGCACGAATCGCCGATTCGCGGCCCGGCCCCGGACCGTTGACCCGCACTTCAACCTTACGCAACCCGTGCTCCTGGGCCTTTTTCACCGCGGTTTCCACCGCGTTCTGGGCTGCAAAAGGAGTGCTCTTGCGCGATCCCTTAAAGCCAAGGCAGCCGGAACTGCACCAGGAAATCACGTTACCACGCTGGTCGGCAAAGGTAACGATGGTGTTGTTGAAGGTTGATTTAATAAAGCAGATCCCCTCGGGGATATTTTTCTTGTCCCTTTTCTTCGGACGCGCGGTTTTGGGCTTAGCCATTGCTGCTCCTGATTACGTTCCTTTTGATCTTACCTGCTACTTCTTGGTCTTGACCGCAGCGCGACGAGGTCCTTTACGGGTCCGCGCGTTGGTACTGGTCCGCTGGCCGCGGCATGGCAGACCTTTACGGTGACGCAACCCACGGTAACATCCCAGGTCCATCAACCGCTTGATATCCATCCCGACCTCACGACGACGATCACCTTCAACAACATAATCCTCTTCGATAATCCGCCGTACTTCGGCGACCTCGTTATCGGTCAATTCGTCGCTGTTACGATCGTAGGGCAGTTTGGCCAGATCCAGGATCCTGCGGGCGGAAGGACGGCCGATCCCGTAAATGTAGGTCAGCGCCACTTCCATGTGCTTGTTTTTGGGAATATCAACACCAGCTATACGTGCCAAGGTTTTCCTCCGTTACCAAAAAATTATCCCTGACGCTGCTTGTGCTTCTTGATCTTACAAGAAACCCGCAATACGCCTTTGCGTTTGAAGACTCGGCATTCGCTGCATATCTTTTTGACGGAAGCCTGAACTTTCATGACCGCACCTCGTAAAGTTAACCAACCTATCGCTTGTTCTTGGAGCGAAAGGTCACCCGACCGCGGGTCAGATCATAGGGAGAAAGCTCCACCGTGACCCGATCACCGGGCAGTATTTTAATGAAATGCATTCGCATTTTACCAGATATATGGGCCAGCACCCGATGACCGTTGTCCAGTTCAACGCGAAACATGGCGTTGGGCAACGGCTCGATGATGGTCCCTTCGACCGTAATCGGTTCTTCCTTCGACATAACTATCTGTCTACTCCGCAGGCCGACATCAGCGGTCGGCAAATTGAAAATTTGGCACTATACTCTAAATAAAAAAAAATGCCGCTTATTTTTTGCAACCTGCCCGCCGGGACTCATAAAGTACTTAGTACCCGCGGGCCATTATCGGTCACTGCCACCGAATGTTCAAAGTGGGCCGAGAATTTCCGGTCCGTAGTAATAACCGTCCAGCCATCGGAGAGTATCTTAACGTCCGCAGTGCCCATGTTAACCATGGGTTCAATGGCCAACACCATGCCCGCCACCAGGCGGGGTGAGCCGTTGCTGCGCACGTAGTTAGGTATTTCCGGCGGTTCGTGCAACTGGCTGCCGATCCCGTGGCCGACAAACTGGCGCACCACCGAAAACCCCTGCTCTTCCACGTAGTCCTGGACAGCCCGCGAAATGTCATTGATTCGCTTGCCTACCTGGACCTGGGCTATGGCACGCTCCAGCGATTCCTGGGTAACCAGCAGCAACTCCCTGACCCGGGAGGATACTTCCCCCACCGGCACGGTGATGGCGGCATCGCCGTAGAAGCCCTGCCATTTCACGCCAAAGTCGATGCTGACAATGTCCCCCTCCCGCAAAGTAACTTTGGGTGAGGGAATGCCATGCACCACCTGTTCATTGACCGATACACAGAGGCTACCGGGAAAGCCGCGATAGCCCTTGAATGCCGGCACTCCTCCGCGGCCGCGGGCATATTCTTCGGCCCAGGCGTCAAGCTGGGCCGTGCTCACCCCAGGCTTAATCCGTTCCCGGAGCATGGCCAGGGCACCGGCCACAATCCGATTGGCCTCCGCCATGATCTCAATTTCCGCCGCCGACTTCAGGACCGCCGCTTTTGCCATCAATCGACCGCCCCGTTAACGCCTTCCTTTGAAACGGCCCTGCTTGAGGAAACCATCGTAATTACGCATCATGGTATGAGATTCAATCTGCCCGATGGTGTCGATGGAAACCACCACTACAATGAGCAGGGCCGTACCGCCGAAGTAAAAGGGGACGTTGAATTCGTTGATCAATACCGTCGGCAATACGCAGATGGCACTCATGTAAGCCGCCCCGACCACGGTCAGGCGGGTAATCACCTTGTCCAGGAAATCAGCGGTCTTCTTGCCGGGCCTGACCCCGGGGACAAAGCCACCATTACGCTTCAGATTATCCGCCACATCGACGGGATTAAAAGTCACCGCCACATAGAAAAAGCAGAAGAAAATCAAAAAAACGACAAAAACCACCGTATGCGGCAGGCTCCCCCAGGCCATGAAGGCACTGGCCCGCTGCACCCAGTCGATGTGAATAAAGTTCCCCATGGTTTCCGGAAACATCATCAGCGAGGAGGCAAAAATTGCCGGAATAACCCCGGCCATGTTCACTTTCAGCGGCAGATGCGACTGCTGGCCGCCGTACATCCGGCGACCGACCATACGTTTGGCGTACTGCACCGGAATCCGCCGCTGGGCGGTTTCCACAAAGACTATGAAGCCGGTAACCGCCAGCACCATAACCAGCAGCAGGGGCAGAAATACCATGGGCAATTCGCCGGTGCCGGCCATCTGGAAGGTGTTGGCGATGGCGGCGGGCATACTGGCCAGAATCCCGGCGTAGATAATCAGCGAGATGCCGTTGCCGATCCCCCGCTCGGTCATCTGTTCACCCAGCCACATGACAAAGGCGGTGCCACAGGTCAGGGTAATCATGGTCGTCAGCCGAAATCCCCAGCCCGGCTCAATGACGATGGGAAGTTCGCCCGGAGCGGTCATCCCTTCCAGGCCGATACTGATGATTATCCCCTGGATCATGGCCAGGCCGATGGTGGCATAACGGGTGTACTGGGTGATCTTCTGCCGGCCGGACTCCCCTTCCTTCTTCAGGGCCTCCAGGTAGGGCACCACCACGGTGAGCAGCTGAAAGATAATGGAGGCACTGATATAGGGCATGATCCCCAGGGCAAAGATGGAAAAGTTTTCCAAAGCCCCACCGGAGAACATGTTGAACATATCAAACAGTCCACCGACCTGCTCAAAAAAAGCAGTTATCGCCTCGCCGTTGACCCCGGGCGTGGGCACTTGCACCCCGGCCCGATATACCGCGAGCATGGCCAGCGTAAAGAAAATTCTCCGGCGCAGCTCCGGAATTCCGGCGGCACTACCAACACCTGCCTGCATTAATTACCCCTCAGGCCGCAGCGGTTACCGAACCGCCGGCGGCTTCAATTTTACTGCGGGCAGAGTCGCTGACTTTGTCCACACTAACCTGCAACGCCACGGTCAACTCACCGTCACCCAGGATCTTGATCCCCTGCTCCTTGGCCGAAACCAGCCCGGCAGCCACCAGGGCGGCGCGGTCAACCTGAGCATTGGCTTCAAACCGATTCAGGTCCTGCACGTTGACTACGGCGTAAACCTTGCGAAAGGGATTGCGGAAGCCGCGTTTGGGGATTCGCCGCTGCAGGGGCATCTGGCCGCCTTCAAAACCTGGCTTGATGCCGCTGCCGGAACGGGCCTTGTAGCCTTTATGACCCCGGCCGGAGGTCTTACCATGGCCGGTGCCGGGTCCGCGACCCACCCGCTTCTTGGGTTTACGAGAGCCGGGATGGGGTGAAAGATTGCTCAAATTCAACATTATATTTCCTCCACGTCCACCAGATGACGGACCTTGGCGACCATGCCCCGAATCTCCGGAGTATCCTTGCGGATCATGGTCTTGTGGGTTCTGGTTAAACCGAGACCGGTCAGGGTCTGACGAATTTTGTCGGTGCTGCCGATGGCGCTTTTGCGCAAGGTCAGCTTAAGTTCATTTCCAGCCATGATTTACCTCGGCCTCGCTCTAATCTTAAAAAGTAATTTCTTCTACGCTTTTGCCCCGCATTCTAGCCACTTTGGCCGGATTACGAAGCCGGCGCAAGCCGTCCAGGGTGGCCTTGACCATGTTGTGGGGGTTGTGGGAGCCAATGCACTTGGTCAGAATATTGTTAATCCCGGCCGCTTCCAGCACCGCTCGCACCGGACCGCCGGCAATAACGCCAGTACCGGCAGCAGCAGGCTTGAGCATAACCTGACCAGCTCCAAACTTACCCATGATCTCATGGGGGATGCTCACTTCATTGAGGGCCACCGACTGCATATCCTTGCGGGCCTTTTCCACCCCTTTACGGATCGCTTCCGGCACCTGGTTGGCCTTGCCAAGCCCGTACCCTACCTTGCCGTTGCCGTCTCCTACCACGACGATGGCGCTGAAGTGAAACCGCCGGCCGCCTTTCACGACCTTGGCCGTTCGGTTGATAAATACGATTTTTTCAATCAGCTGATCATCGCTGCTGCTGTTTCTCATTTCCGCCAAGGTGACACCCCCAAGCTGATAAAATAATTAAAAGTTCAAACCGCCTTCACGGGCGCCATCGGAAAGGGCTTTAACCCTACCGTGATAAATATATCCGCCACGGTCAAAAACCACCTCTTCCACCCCTTTGGCCTTGGCCAGCTCCGCCAGGCGGAGGCCAACCTGCTTGGCCAGGGCGATTTTGCCCTTTTCCTCGCTCGGCTGGAAGTCCTTGGACTTGGTGCTCATGGCAGCCAAGGTATGGCCGGCACTGTCATCTATGAGCTGACCATAGATATGGCGGGCACTCTTAAAAACCCGCAAGCGGGGGCGCTGCGCCGTACCGGTGATATTTTTTCTGATCCTTTTGATCCGTTTCTCGCGGGCCGCGGCCCTCATGCTTGTCTTTGCCATTTTTCCTTACCTGTACTACCGGTTTATTCCAGCAGACGACCCGGGCTTGCCCGGTGCCGCCAACGGCAACATTAAGTTAAAGCTTATTTGGCCTTGGTCTTGCCGGCCTTCCTGACAATGCGCTCGTCTTCGTAACGAATGCCTTTCCCTTTGTAGGGTTCCGGCTTGCGTACCGCCCGGATCCTGGCCGCCGTTTCGCCAAGCAGCTCTTTATCCATGGCCTGCAGGGTCAGGGTGTTCTTTTCCACCGCGGCCGAGACACCCTCGGGCAGAGGAAAGTGCACCGGGTTGGAATAACCCACGTTGAGGTTGAGGGCATCACCCTTAACCTCCACCCGGTAACCAACACCCTCCACCACCAGCTTTTTCTCAAAGCCCTTTTCCACCCCGATCACCATATTGTTGATGAGGGTGCGGGTAAGCCCGGTAAAGGCAATGGTCCGCTGACTGCTGTCCTTGGCCTTAACCATGACCCGGCCATCTTCCTGCTCCAGGGCGATCTCGGGACGCACCTGGCGATCCAGGGAGCCCTTGGGGCCGGTAACCGTCACCTGGCTGCCCTTGATATCCACCTTCACCTTGTCGGGGACGGTAATTGGTTCTCTGCCTATTCTCGACATCTTGTCGCTCCTTATCAAAACCGTAGCGAAGAGCTGGTGCCCCGGCTACCGTACGCGTATCAACTCAATTCAACGCCTTACCAGACCTGGCACAGCAACTCGCCGCCGATCTTCTGCTCACGGGCCTGCTTATCGGTCATGACCCCTTTGGAAGTCGACAGCACCGCTACCCCCAGGCCACTCATAACCTTGGGAATCCGGTCATGTTTGACATAAATCCGGCGGCCGGGGCTACTGCACCGCTTAATGCCGGTGATCGCCTGTTGGCGGCGGTCATCGTAGCGCAGGGTAATCTTTAAAATACCCTGCTTGTCGTCCTCGCTGACCTGAAAGTCATCGATGTAACCTTCCTGCTTAAGGATCGCAGCCATCCCGGCCTTGATCTTCGAATGCGGCATTTCAAGGCTTTCGTGCCCTGCCATACCGGCGTTACGAATCCTGGTCAGCATATCAGCCAACGGATCACTCATCGCCATCGCTTAAAACTCCTGTTTTAATGTTTGTTCAGCCCCGCCAACTACCAGCTTGACTTGGTAACCCCGGCAATCTCGCCGTTTGAGGCCAGGTTACGCAGACAGATCCGGCAGACCCCGAATTTACGGTAATAAGCCCGCGGCCGTCCGCACAGGCCACAGCGATTGTACTCACGTACCTTGAACTTCTGCTTCCGGTTACATTTAGCGATCATCGATTTCTTAGCCAACTCAAGCCTCCCGCCCTTATCAATGTTACTTTTTAAAGGGCATGCCCATCGCCTTCAGCAAGAAACGGCCTTCGGCATCCGTTTTAGCCGAAGTCGTAATGGCAATGTTCAAACCTTTTATCTTGTCAATCTTGTCGTAGTCGATTTCCGGAAAGATGATATGTTCCTTGATCCCCAGGGAGTAGTTTCCCCGGCCATCAAAGGCCTTGGCGGAGATCCCGCGAAAGTCGCGGACCCGGGGCAAAGCCACATGAACCAGCTTGGCCAGGAAATCGTACATCCTATCGCCCCGCAGGGTTACCCGGCAGCCAATGGGCATCCCTTCGCGGAGTTTGAAGGTGGCTATAGACCGCTTGGCCCTGGTCACCACCGCCTTCTGCCCGGCAATGAGTGTCAGTTCGCGGCCGGCACTCTCAACGATCTTGGGGTTTTGCACGGCTTCGCCAAGGCCCATGTTAAGGGTCACCTTTTCCAGCTTCGGAGCCTCCATGATGTTGCTGTAACCAAACTCCTTCATGAGTTGGGGAACACATTCATCGAGGTAATATTGTCTCATTCCTGCCATACTTAAAGGCCTCCAGCGCCTTCTTGGTAATCATCCAGCCGCGCCGCTTTTCAGGTACCCAGCCAGGCTTGCTGCTTCCTGCGTCGCTTTGGGCTGTCCTGAGTTTGCGCGGCATGGCGAACAATCACCGCCCGTTCAATTACCGGTATTATCGATCCTGGTATGTGGTTGTTGCTTATCGGTTCGTGGACCCGTGCTGGTTATAAAAACCCAGCCTCTCTCAGGCCGGAACCTCTACGGACTCACCACATTTTTTGCAAATTCTCTCCCGGGTGCCGTCTTCCAGAACCCTGCGGCCCACTCGCGAGGTTTTGGCACACTTGGGGCAGATCAGCATCAGATTGGAAATGGCCAAAGGCGCTTCCTTATCGATGATTCCGCCCTGCTGATTCTGGGCACTGGGCTTGGTGTGGCGCTTGATCATGTTGATCTTGTCCACCACGGCCCGGCCCCGCTTGCGGTCGATCCGGATTACCTTACCGACCCGGCCTTTGTCACCACCGGCGATCACTTCGACCCGGTCATTAACCTTGATATGAGTTTTAGCGTTGTGCATTTTTTATCCTTGCCTTAAAGAACTTCCGGAGCCAGGGAAACAATCTTCATAAAGCCCTTGGGCCGCAATTCACGTGCCACGGGACCGAAAATACGGGTTCCCACCGGATCGCCGGCATTGTTTACCAGCACCGCGGAATTTTCATCGAAGCGCACTGTTGTGTCATCCTGGCGGCGAATCTCCTTGCTGGTCCGAACCACCACGGCCTTGACCACATCGCCCTTCTTAACCTTGGCGTTGGGGATCGCCTCTTTAACCGAAACCACCACCACATCACCAATGCCCGCATAGCGCCGGCCGGTGCCGCCCAGAACCCGGATGCACATCACTTTCTTGGCCCCGGAGTTGTCGGCCACATTAAGTACTGTTTGTGTCTGAATCATGATTTCACCTGCTTATCCGGCAGTCATTCAACTCGATACCCGCTGCCGGCGGGAATCGCTCTAGGAAGCATTGCTCAATTACTTACTGCTCAGACAGCCTTTTCCAGGATGGCCCGCAGGCGCCAGCGCTTGCGCCGGCTCAAGGGACGACACTCCTCAACCAGCACCCGATCACCGACATTGCAAAGGTTCTCGGGATCATGAGCCATGCATTTGGTCTGGCTACGAATGTATTTGCCGTAGAGCTTATGGGGGGTCATGGTGGTGGACTGGACCACGATGCTCTTGTCCATTTTGTTACTTACCACCAGCCCGACCCTGGTTTTCTTGCTACCTTGCTGTTCTGCACTCATTTGATCTATCCCAGCTGAAGAAGTCTTGGGCAGCTCTGCCTGCGGCAGCGCCCTGGCTCCCGATTAATAACGCAAACGCGCAATAATTCAGTTCGCGCTGCCTTCACGCAACAGAGTCTTAACCCGGCTGATGGTCTTACGGGTCTGACGAATCCTGGCGGTGTTCTCCAGGGGCCGAATTCCGTGCCTGAATTTCAACCGGCACAACTCCTCGGACAGTTCGCGCAACCGGCTAGCCAGTTCTTCACCGCTTAATTCACGGAGTTCCTTGATTTTCATAACGTCGTATCCAGCTCGATAATTTTGGTGGGAAACGGCAGCTTATTGGCCGCCAGCCGCAGGGCCTCGCGGGCCAGATCGGCATCTACCCCGGACAGCTCGTAAAGAATCCGCCCCGGCTTGATCACAGCCACCCAGCCTTCGGGGCTGCCTTTACCTTTACCCATGCGGGTTTCAGCCGGCTTCTTGGTATAGGATTTGTCCGGAAAAACCCGAATCCACATCTTGCCGCCACGCTTAACCTTACGGTTGATGGCAATACGTGCGGCCTCGATCTGCCGGGCTGACATCCAGCCACAACCCACAGCCTTAAGGGCGTACTGGCCAAAAGCAATGGACGATCCCCGGTGCGCTGCACCGGTCATGCGGCCTTTAAAAACCTTTCTGTGGGTGACTTTCTTTGGACTCAGCATATTCTTAACCTGTGGTCGTTAACGTTGGTTGATTTGCTTTTTGCTGCCGGCCGGCAAGACCTCTCTGCTGTCCCGGCTTTCCGCAGCTTCTCCACTATGTGCCCGGCGGGCAATCTCAGGCCTGCACCTGCTCTTCAACCCCGCGGTAGTCCTCTTCAGCAAGGACCTCGCCTTTGAAAATCCAGACCTTGACGCCGATAATCCCGTAGGTGGTACGGGCCTCGGCCAAACCGTAATCGATATCAGCCCGCAGGGTGTGCAGGGGTACCCGTCCCTCGCGGTACCATTCCCGGCGGGACATCTCCGCTCCGCCCAACCGACCGGAACAGGCAACTTTAATCCCTTTGGCACCAAACTTCAAGGCCATATTTACCGACTTTTTCATCGCCCGGCGAAAGGCGATCCGCCGCTCCAGCTGCTGGGCGATATTTTCCGCCACCAGCTGGGCGTCGGCCTCGGGCCGGCGTACTTCCTGGATATCCACGGCACAGACCCGTCCGGTACGCTTCTCCAGGTCGGCCTTCAAGGCGTCGATCTCGGAGCCCTTCTTGCCGATCACGATGCCAGGCCGGGCGGTATGCAGCTTAACCCGGATCTTATCTCCGGTCCGCAGGATCTGAATTTTAGAAACACCAGCATGAAACAGGCGTTTTTTCAGGTATTTCTTGAGATCCTGATCCTCCAGAATATTTCTGGAATAATCTTTATCGGCGTACCAAATGGAATCCCAGGTCCGTACAATGTTCAGCCGCAAACCGATTGGATTGACTTTCTGGCCCAAAATTATCCTCCATTAACAAAATAGTGGTTCCAACGCCGGCCTTCGCTGGCGCGAAGGTTTATTGTTCGTCCAGCACAACCGTGATATGGCTGGTCCGCTTGAGAATCCGGCCGGCCCGCCCCATGGCCATGGGGCGGATCCGCTTCAGCATGGGCCCACCATCGACATGGATGCTTTTAATGTAGAGGTTATCCACATCCGTGGTCTCATTCTGGCTGGCATTGGCCACCGCCGACTCGATAAGCTTGCGTAGAATTCTGGCACCCTTTTTGGGCATGAATCGCAAGGTGTTCAACGCGGCACCCACCTCGCGGCCCCGTACCAGATCGGCTACCAACCGCGCTTTCTGCGGTGAGATCCGGATGTTCCGGACCAGCGCTTTAGCTTCCATCGCCATTCCACTCCTTATATCAATTAACTCTTACGATTATTTCTTCTTCTTGCCGGCGGCATGACCATAGTAGGTCCGGGTGGGCGAAAACTCGCCCAGCTTATGCCCTACCATGTTTTCAGAAACAAACACCGGAATGAACTTCTTGCCGTTATGGACGGCAAAGGTCAGCCCAATCATCTCCGGGATAATGTCCGAACGCCGCGACCAGGTCTGAATAACCTTGCGGGATCCTTCTTCTCTGGCCTTGACCACCTTCTTCATCAGGTGATCATCAATAAACGGTCCTTTTTTAATCGAGCGTGCCACTTATGCTCCCCCTTAATTAAGGATGATTAGGATCTTTTCTTGACAATATCGCGATCGCTGGCTTTCCGCCCACGGGTCTTGAAACCCTTGGTCGGCACACCCCAAGGTGTGCAGGGATGCCGGCCACCGGAGCTCTTGCCTTCGCCACCGCCCATGGGATGGTCAACCGGGTTCATGGCCACGCCACGGACCTCGGGACGCCGTCCCAACCAGCGGCTGCGACCCGCCTTGCCCAATTTTCTGCTTTCATGTTCGATGTTGCCGACCTGGCCGATACTGGCCCGGCAACGGCGATGAAGGCGGCGCACCTCACCGGAGGGCAGCTTGACCAGCACATGATCGCCTTCCTTGGCCATCAACTGGGCCGAGCCGCCGGCGCTGCGCACCAGCTGACCACCCTTGCCGATTTTCATCTCGATATTGTGAATGGTGCTGCCCAGGGGCATATTACCCATGGGGAGGCAATTGCCGGGCTTAATGTCGACGTTGTCACCAGCCTCGACCACATCACCGACCTTGATCCCGTTGGGCGAGAGAATATAGCGCTTCTCGCCGTCGACGTACTGCAGCAGAGCGATATTGGCGCTGCGGTTGGGATCGTACTCAATGCTGGCGACCTTGGCGGGGATATCGACCTTGCTACGTTTAAAATCGATCACCCGGTACTTGCGCTTATGGCCACCGCCCTGGTGCCGGCAAGTGACCCGGCCGTTGTTGTTGCGGCCGCCGGTTTTTTTCAGACTGCGCACCAGCCCCTTAACCGGGCGTTCCTTGGCCAGGTTTTCATTTACCACGGTCACCAGGGTCCGGCGGCCGGGAGATGTCGGTTTATATGTCTTCAGTGCCATCTGCAACTCCAGTCAGTTTTTTCCCGGCGGGGCCTCTGGTCCCAAAAAGTTTCGTTGCCAGAGCCTCTGCCGGGGGGAACTACCCTATGCGTTCGGTTACAGCTCCTCAAGAAAGTCCAGCTTGCTATCAGCGCTCAGGGTAACAAAGGCCTTTTTGTAGTCGGAGGTACGACCGACGTAACGGCTCATCCGCCTCCTGCGGCCGGTCATATTGGCGGTCCGAACCTTGTCCACCTTAACACTGAACAGCTCTTCCACCGCTTGCTTGATCTCACTCTTGTTGGCCCGGCGATCCACCTGCAGCACCACCTGATTAAAACTCTCTTGCAGGCCCATGCTTTTTTCCGTCAGACGGGGACGCTTGAGCACCTCGTAGATATTTTTCATGTCAGCAGCCTCTCCCGCAGTTGCTCAATACAGGGCTGCAGCAGCACGATGTGCTTGTGCAGCAGGATGTCATAAACGTTCAGCCCCTCGGTGGGCATTACTTTGAAGCCGGGAACGTTTCGAGAAGAACGCTCCAGGGTTTCAATGCTCTCCGGCACAACGATAAGGGCGTTATCGATGGAGAAACCGTCCATGACCTCAACAAATTTCTTGGTCTTGATTTCATCCAACTGAAAATCATCCAGCACCACCAGCAGATTGTCGGCACAGCGCGAGCTAAGCGCCATACGCAGGCCAAGCTTACGCGCCTTGCGCGGCATGGAAAAGGCGTAGCTGCGCGGGCGAGGGCCGAAAACAGTGCCACCACCGCGCCACACAGGCGACTTGCGGCTGCCGGCCCGGGCCCGGCCCGTACCCTTCTGACGCCAGGGTTTTTTTCCGCTGCCACTTACGTCCTTGCGGGTCTTGGTGCAGGCGGTGCCAGCCCGCCGGTTGGCACGCTGCATCCGCACTATATCGTGCAAAAGATGGGGGTTGACTTCGACCCCGAAAAGGGCGTCGTCCAACTCGACGTCTCCCACCTTTTCCTTTTTAATATTGTAAACTTCTGTAACCGCCATTTCGGTACCCCCTGTCATCGCAGCAGGCCGGCGCGGGCTCGGACAGCGCACGCCGGAATTTTCGCCGCAGGTTGCGGCGCTGCTAAATCTTTACGATTTCTTATAGATCTGAACCAGGCCCTCTTTGGCGCCGGGAACTCCACCTTTTACGACCAGTACATTCTGCTCGGGTCGGATATCGACAATGGTGCAGTTTTTCTTGGTGACAAACTGATCGCCCATCTGTCCGGGCATTTTCTTGCCCTTAATAACCCGGCTCGGCCAGGCGCTGCAGCCAATGGCACCGGGGCGCCGGTGAAACATGGAACCGTGGGTGGCCCGGCCACCTTTAAATCCATGGCGCTTGACTACACCCTGAAAGCCACGGCCCTTGCTGCGCGCGCGCACATCAACCAGTTCGCCGACATTGAAAATCTCGGTCATGGAAATCTCCTGACCAAGCTCGTAAGCATCGGGATCGGCCACGCGAAACTCCTTGATATGATAAAATCCGCCCTTGCCGGCGGCCTTCGCATGTCCCTTCTCCGGTTTGTTGAGCCGCTGCTCCTTCTTTGCGCCGAAGCCGACCTGGATGGCGTTGTAACCTTCTTTGGCCAGGGTCTTTTTCTGTAGCACCACACAGGGGCCAGCCTCAATCACGGTGACGGGGATGGCAGTACCTGTTTCGGAAAAAATCCGGGTCATCCCCATTTTTTTCCCGAGCAAACCCATAAATTTAGACATCGTTGCACCTGTCGTTTACTTGCCAAGCCTTTGCGGGCTTAGAGTTTGATCTCAACATCAACACCGGCGGAGAGCTCCAGCTTCATCAAGGCATCGATGGTCTGCTGGGTCGGTTCGAGAATATCCAGCAGCCGCCGGTGGGTCCGCATCTCGAACTGCTCCCGTGACTTCTTGTCCACATGGGGACCGCGCAGTACACAAAACTTGTTGATCGAGGTCGGCAGCGGGATGGGGCCGGCCACCGCCGCCCCGGTCCGCTTGGCAGTCTCCACGATCTCACCGGTGGACTGATCAATCAACTTATGGTCATAGCCTTTAAGGCGAATACGGATCTTCTGGGTGTTAATCATGATTTTTCCTTACGTCGCCTGCTTAAGCGATGATCTTATTAATAACCCCGGCGCCCACGGTACGGCCGCCTTCACGGATGGCAAAGCGCAGGCCCTCATCCATGGCGATGGGGGTGATCAGTTCGGCTTCGACGGTGACGTTGTCACCGGGCATTACCATCTCCACGCCCTCGCCCAGGGTCACAACCCCGGTCACGTCGGTGGTCCGGAAGTAAAACTGCGGCCGGTAACCGTTGAAAAACGGGGTATGGCGGCCACCTTCTTCCTTGCTCAGAATATAGCACTCGGCCTGGAACTTGGTGTGCGGGGTGATGCTCCCCGGCTTGGCCAGAACCTGTCCGCGCTCAATCTCGTCACGCTTGGTGCCGCGCAGCAGTACGCCCACGTTGTCGCCGGCCTGACCCTCATCAAGGATCTTGCGGAACATCTCGACCCCGGTCACCGTGGTCTTCTGGGTCGGGCGGATACCGACAATCTCGATCTCCTCACCCACCTTAACCACCCCGCGCTCGATCCGACCGGTGGCCACCGTGCCGCGACCGGAGATGGAGAACACGTCCTCCACCGGCATCAGAAAAGGCAGATCCACGTCACGCTTGGGCTCGGGAATAAAGCTGTCGCAGGCTGCAACCAGGTCCCAGATCGGCTTGGTGGCCGCTTCGTCCTCGGGGTTCTCCAGGGCCTTCAGGGCACTGCCGTGGATGATCGGGGTATCGTCGCCGGGGAAGTCGTACTTGCTCAACAACTCGCGCAGCTCCATCTCCACCAGCTCGATCAGCTCCGGATCATCTACCATGTCGCACTTGTTGAGGAATACCACGATGGACGGGACACCTACCTGGCGAGCCAGCAGGATGTGCTCCCGGGTCTGCGGCATGGGGCCGTCGTCGGCGCCCACCACCAGGATGGCGCCGTCCATCTGCGCCGCACCGGTGATCATGTTTTTAATATAGTCGGCGTGACCCGGGCAGTCCACATGGGCATAGTGGCGAGAATCGGACTCGTACTCCACATGGGAAGTGGCGATGGTAATACCGCGCTCCTTCTCTTCCGGCGCCTTGTCAATCTGATCAAACGCCGTTGCGTTGGCGTAACCCTTGGTCGACAGCACCCGGGTAAGAGCCGCCGTCAGCGTCGTCTTTCCGTGGTCGATATGGCCGATGGTGCCGATGTTGACATGCGGCTTCTTGCGTTCAAATTTCTCTTTTGCCATGGGTCTTCTCCTCAGCGCACTTTATTTTTTTAGGCAAAATCTCAATTGCTTATCTCTCTGCTTACTATCCCAGGCCTCGGACCCGCCGGATAATCTGCTCGGACAGGTGACTCGGGACCACTTCGTAACTGTGAAACTGCATGGCATAGTTGGCCCGCCCTTGGGTGGCCGAGCGCAGGTCGGTGGAATAACCGAACATCTCGGCCAGCGGCACCCTGGCCCGCATCACCCTGAGATCGCCACCCAGGCTGTCATTGCCGATAATGGCGGCCCGACGGCCGTTGAGGTCGGCAATAACCTCGCCCATAAAGCTCTCGGGCACGGTGATCTCCACCGCCATCAGCGGCTCCAGCAGCACCGGCCGGGCCTCCAGCAGCCCCTGCCGGCAGGCCATGTTGGCGGCGATTCCGAAGGCCTGCGGGGTCGACTCCTCTTCGTGGAATGAGCCGTCGACCAGGGCCACCTCCAGGTCAATCAGGGGAAAGCCCAGCAAGACCCCGGAGGTCATGCTGTCCGCCACCGACTTACCAACCGCCTCCACCAGGGCCGGCGGAATGGCTTCCGCCGCCACCCGGCTGACAAAATTGAAACCCTCGCCGCGCTCCCGGGGGGTTAACTCCAGCACCACATGGGCGTACTGGCCTTTACCGCCGGGGGTGGGCTGGTCAAACTTAACCTCGGCCCTGGCCTCGGCGGAAATGCTCTCTTTGTACGCCACCTGGGGGCGGCCGACGTTGACCCCGACCTTAAACTCGCGCAGCAGGCGGTCGGTAATAATGTCCAGGTGCAGTTCGCCCATCCCGGCGATGATGGTCTGCCCGGTGTCGGGGTCGGTGCGAACTCTGAACGATGGGTCTTCCACCGCCAGCCGTTCCAGGGTGGCGGCCAGTTTTTCCTCATCGGCCTTGCCCTTGGGCTCAATGGCCACGCTGATCACCGACTCGGGAAACTCCATGACATCCAGGACAAAAAAATCGCCGGACTCACACAGCGTATCTCCGGTGGTGGTGAACTTGAGGCCAACCACAGCACCAATCTCACCGGCCTGCAACTCCTTGACGTCTTCACGCTTGTTGGAGTGCATGCGCATGATCCGCCCGATCTTTTCCTGCTTGCGCTTGAGCGGATTGTAAACCTTGCCACCGACCTTCAAGACCCCCGAATAGACCCGCACATAAGCAAGGTTGTCGACAAAAGGGTCGGAGGTGATCTTAAAGGCCAGGGCGCAAAGCTTCTCTTTCAGCCCGACCTTACGGGTCTCCTCCTCACCCTCCTGGTTGACCCCATGCACCGGTGGCATATCCAGGGGAGAAGGCAAATAGTTTACCACTGCATCCAGCAGGGGCTGCACGCCTTTGTTCTTAAAGGCGCTGCCACACAGCACCGGCACCACCTGCAATTTCAGGGTGGCTGCCCGGATTGCCTGATACAGTTCGGCTGCAGTGAACGTCTGTTCGTCCAGGAATTTCTCCATGACCCCATCATCGAAGTCGGCCAACTTCTCGATCAGGGCCATACGTGCGGCCGTAGACTCTTCTTGCAGATCAGCAGGGATCGGTTCTTCAAGAACCTTGGCCCCCTGCGAGGCCTCATCAAAAAGCAGCATCTTCTCGCTGAGGAGATCGATGACACCCCGAAAATTCTCTTCTCGACCAACCGGGAGCTGCAGCAGCAGAGGAACTGCCTGCAAGCGGTCGATCATCATTTGCAGACAGCGCCCATGGTCGGCGCCGCTGCGGTCCATCTTGTTGATGAAGGCTATGCGCGGCACCCGGTAGTTGTCTGCCTGGCGCCATACCGTTTCCGACTGGGGCTCAACCCCGCCGACGGCACAAAAGACGGCCACCGCACCATCCAAAACCCGCAGGCACCGTTCCACCTCGATGGTGAAATCAACGTGCCCCGGGGTATCAATGATGTTAACCCGATGCTCGCCCCAGGTGCAGGTGGTGGCGGCGGAGGTGATGGTGATGCCGCGCTCCTGCTCCTGCTCCATCCAGTCCATGATGGCGTTGCCATCGTGGACCTCGCCCATCTTGTGCGAGCGCCCGGTGTAAAACAGGATACGCTCGGTGGTCGTGGTTTTACCGGCATCGATGTGGGCCATGATGCCTATATTACGCAATCGCGCTAAATCATCCTCTGCCGCCACGACCAACTCTCCTTGACTTCCGGGACTTTCCGTCCCCGCTCATCGGGTCCGCAAAAAAGGGCGTATTTAACCTGCCCGACCCTCTCTTGTCAAGGAAAAGTAGCGACTACCAGCGGTAGTGGGCGAAGGCCTTGTTGGCCTCGGCCATCCGATGGGTGTCTTCCTTTTTCTTTACCGCCGCGCCGCGATTCTGATAAGCATCGGACAGTTCCGCCGCCAGCTTTTCCGCCATGGACTTGCCGGGGCGTTGCCGGGCGAAATTCACCAACCAGCGAAAGGCCAGGGCATTCCGCCGCTCGGGCCGAACCTCCACCGGCACCTGATAGGTGGCACCACCAACCCGGCGCGACTTTACTTCCACCCGCGGCCGGATGTGATCCACGGCTCCCTCGAAAACCTCGATGGGAGAAGCCTCTTTAACCCGGGACTCCAACAGATCCATGGCATCGTAAAAAATGCTCCGGGCGGTATTTTTCTTACCGTTCAGCATGATCCGGTTGATAAACTTGGAAACCATCACGGAGTTAAACCGCGGATCAGGATCTACCGGTCTTTTGGGAACTAATCTACGTCTCGGCATCTCTTAACTTCTCCTATCTCACTTGGGCCGCTTGGCGCCGTACTTGGAACGACCCTGCTTGCGGTTGGCAACCCCGAGGGTATCCAGGGTGCCGCGCACAACATGATAGCGAACGCCGGGAAGGTCTTTGACCCGGCCGCCGCGAATCAGCACCACCGAGTGCTCCTGCAGGTTGTGGCCGATACCGGGAATGTAGGAGGTAACCTCAATCCCGTTGGTCAACCGCACCCTGGCCACTTTACGCAAAGCCGAGTTGGGCTTTTTGGGAGTGGTGGTATATACCCGCACACAAACCCCACGCTTCTGGGGGCAAGCCTTCATGGCCGGGGTGTTGGTCTTTTTGACCCTTTTCTTCCGGCCCTGGCGGACCAGCTGATTAATTGTAGGCATTACATGCAACTCCTGAATTTATTCGTACCGAATTCACTCTGCCCGAATGCGGGAAAACGGAATGTTTACCCGAAGCAACCGCCCTTGTCAATCAAATATTACGCTGCCTCAGGGGGGCACCGCCAAAGTCGCTGACTAAAAACCATCAAAACACCTGCCAACTCGAGTAAACGTGCGGCAGCACCGCAGGTTTACTCTTCGATGGCGTAGCGCTCGACGCCGGTCCCGGCCGGGATAAGGCGGCCCATGATAACGTTCTCCTTCAAGCCGTTAAGGAGATCGACCTTGCCGGCCATGGCCGCATTGGTCAATACCTTGGTGGTCTCCTGGAACGAGGCCGCCGAGATAAAGCTGTCGGTGGACAGGGATGCCTTGGTGACTCCCAGCAGAACCGGCTCGGCCGTGGCCGGGCGGGCGCCTTCGGTCAGCAGTTTTTCGTTATCCTGGTTAAAACGCCACCACTCAACATGTTCGCCGAGCATAAAGGTGGAGTCTCCCACGCTGGTTATATGTACCCGCCGCAACATCTGGCGGACGATAACCTCGATGTGCTTATCGTTGATCTTAACCCCCTGCAGACGATAAACCTCCTGGACCTCGTTGACCAGGAACTTGGCCAGTTCCTTGACCCCCATCACCCGGAGGATGTCGTTGGGATCGGGGGAGCCGTCCATCAGCGGTTCACCGGCCTTGACGTAATCACCCTCGTGGACGATGACGTGCTTGCCTTTGGGGATCAGGTACTCCTTGGGCTCACCCACTTCCGGGGTGACGACCACCCGTTTTTTGCCCTTCAGATCCTTGCCGTAGCTGACCTGGCCGTCGATCTCGCTGATGACCGCGTACTCCTTGGGCTTGCGCACCTCAAAAAGCTCGGCCACCCGGGGCAGACCACCGGTGATGTCCTTGGTTTTGGTGGTTTCCCGGGGAATTTTACCCATGATGGTACCGGGTTGCACCTCATCATCTTCCTTAACCACGATGATGGTACCCACCGGCAGGGAATAGCGGGCGGGGGTCCCGGTCTTGGGTAGCTTGGCGGTTTTATTCTGCTCATCCTTCAAGGTAATCCGGGGGTTATGCTGGCCGGCCCGGGACTGGGTAATCACCAGGCTGGCCTTACCGGTAACCGGGTCCACCCGTTCCTGCATGGTCACACCTTCGATGATGTCACCGAACTTGACCCGGCCACCGATCTCGCTGACCACCGGAATGGTGTAGGGATCCCATTCGGCAATCTGGGTATCGGGTGCCACTTCCGTACCTTCATCCACGTAAAGATTGGCGCCGTAGTTGATATGGTAGCGCTCCCGCTCCCGGCCCTGGGGGCCGATGATTGCCACTTCACCGTTGCGGGTCATGACCACCAGATGCCCGGCGACGTTGCGCACCGTATGCATATTGATGAACTGCACCTTACCGCCGTGGCGGCTGCGCACCTCGGCCTGCTCGGCGGCCCGGCTGGCGGTACCACCGATATGGAAGGTCCGCATGGTCAACTGGGTACCCGGCTCGCCAATGGACTGGGCGGCAATGATTCCCACCGCCTCCCCGATATTGACCATATGGCCGCGGCCCAGATCACGGCCGTAGCAGAGGCTGCAGACGCCACGCTGGGACTTGCAGGTCAGCACCGAGCGGATCTGTACCCGGTCGATGCCGGCCTCATCGATCAAGGCCACCTTATCTTCGGTGATTTCGCCGTTGGCCTCGACGATGGTGTCGCCGCTGAAGGGATCGACAATATCGTCCAAGGCCACCCGGCCCAGGATGCGATCGCCCACCGGCTGAATCACCTCGCCGCCCTCCACCAGGGCCTCGATGATGATACCGTCCAGGGTGCCGCAGTCACGCTCGACAATGGTGGCATCTTGGGCGACATCCACCAGGCGGCGGGTAAGATACCCCGAGTTGGCGGTTTTCAGGGCGGTGTCGGCCAGACCCTTGCGGGCGCCGTGGGTGGAGGTAAAGTACTCCAGCACGCTCAAGCCTTCCCGGAAGTTGGCCTTGATGGGGGTTTCGATGATCTCGCCGGAAGGCTTGGCCATCAGGCCCCGCATGCCGGCCAACTGTTTGATCTGGTCGCGGCTGCCCCGGGCGCCGGAGTCGGCCATGATGAAGATGGAGTTGAAGCTGGGCTGCTCCACCAGTTTTTTGTCTTTGTCCCGCAGGTAGTCGATCTTCATCTCGTCCATCATGTCGTTGGCCACCTGGTCGGTGGTCCGGGACCAGATATCTACTACCTTGTTGTACTTTTCGCCGGGGGTAATGAGACCGTCGCGGTACTGCTGGTCGACGTCCAGCACCTGGGCTTCGGCCTTTTCCAGCAGCTCGTCCTTGCTCACCGGGATCTTCATGTCGTTGAGGCAAATCGAGATCGCCGCCCGGGTGGAGTACTCATAACCCATGTCTTTGAGCCGGTCGGCCAAAATTACCGTGGCCTTGGTGCCGGCGTGGCGATAAGAGTAGTCGATGATTTTGGCCAGCTGCTTCTTGCCCAGGTTCTGGTTGACCAGAGAAAAGGGCAGCCCGGCGGGCAGCAGCTCACCCACCAGAATGCGGCCGGGCGTGGTATCAACCAGCTCCCCGTTGACCCGCACCTTGACCCGGGCCTGCAGGTGCACCTCGCCGAAGTCGTTAGCCAGACTGACCTCCGCCGGCGAGCTGAAGCATTTACCTTCACCTTTGGCGAAAAAACGCTCCCGGGTGAGATAGTAAAGCCCCAGCACAATATCCTGGGAGGGAATAATGATGGGCTCACCGTTGGCCGGCGAGAGGATGTTGTTGGTGGACATCATCAACACCCGGGCCTCCATCTGCGCCTCCACGGTCAGGGGCACATGCACCGCCATCTGGTCGCCGTCGAAGTCGGCGTTGAAGGCGGTACAGACCAGAGGATGGAGTTGAATGGCCTTGCCCTCCACCAGGATCGGCTCAAAGGCCTGCATCCCCAGACGGTGCAGGGTGGGCGCCCGGTTGAGAATCACCGGGTATTCGCTGACCACCTCATCCAGTACGTCCCAGACCTCTTTGGTGCCCTTTTCCACCATCTTGCGGGCGCTTTTAATGGTGGTAACCAGCCCCTTGGCCTCCAGGCGGTTGTAGATAAAGGGTTTGAAGAGCTCCAGGGCCATCTTCTTGGGCAGGCCGCACTGGTGCAGGCGCAGGTGCGGACCGACCACGATAACGCTCCGGCCGGAATAATCCACCCGTTTACCCAGCAGGTTCTGGCGAAAGCGGCCCTGTTTGCCCTTGAGCATGTCGGAGAGCGATTTCAACGGCCGCTTGTTGGGGCCGGTGATCACCTTGCCCCGCCTGCCGTTGTCAAAGAGCACATCCACCGCCTCCTGAAGCATCCGTTTTTCGTTGCGGATGATAATCTCCGGCGCATCCAGCTCCAGCAAGCGCTTCAGGCGATTGTTGCGGTTGATCACCCGGCGGTAAAGATCGTTGAGATCGGAGGTGGCAAAACGCCCCCCTTCCAGGGGCACCAGGGGCCGGAGATCGGGCGGCAGTACCGGGATCACCTCGAGAATCATCCACTCCGGCCGGTTGCCGGACTCCAGGAAGGCCTCGGTGACGTTAAGGCGTTTGGCCAGCTTCTTCCGCTTGGCCTCGGAACCGGTTTCCCGCATCTCGGTCCGCAACTGATTGGACAACTCGGCCAGGTCGATGGCCGCCAGCATCTCCCGCACCGCCGCAGCCCCGATGCCCACCTTGAACTTGTCCGGGAAGGTCTCCCGGGCCTGGCGGTAATCTTCTTCGCTGAGCAGGCTGCCGGGGGTGATGGTGGGTTCGGTGGAACTGATGACCACGTAGGAGTCAAAGTATAGAACCTTTTCCAGCTCCTTTAAGGTCATATCCAGCAGGTTGCCGATTTTGCTGGGCAGGCTTTTTAAGAACCAGATGTGGGCCACCGGGGCCGCCAGCTGGATATGCCCCATCCGCTCGCGGCGCACCTTGGACTGGATAACCTCCACCCCGCACTTTTCGCAGACCACACCGCGGTGTTTCATCCGCTTGTACTTGCCGCAGTTGCACTCGTAATCCTTGACCGGGCCAAATATTTTGGCGCAGAACAGCCCGTCACGCTCGGGCTTGAAGGTCCGGTAGTTGATGGTTTCCGGCTTTTTGACCTCGCCGTGGGACCAGTCCCGGATCTTCTCCGGGCTGGCGGTGGCGATGCGGACAGCCTTGAATTTGGTCGGTGATTTCGGTTTGGCGAAAAAGCTGAAAAGTTCTTCCACGGCAACACCTTTCTCTCTATTTAAAGGACCCAAGCTACAGGTCGAAAACATCTCTTAACAGCCGGCTTGTTACTGCTCTTTTTCGTTTTCTCGGACCGGCGGCAGCTCATCCAGCAACTCCATGTCCAGGCAGAGCCCCTGCAGTTCCTTGACCAGTACGTGGAAGGATTCGGGCAATCCCGCCTCCAGGAAGTTGTTGCCTTTGACGATGCGCTCATACATCTTGGTCCGGCCACCCACGTCGTCGGACTTGACGGTGAGGAACTCCTGCAGGGTGTAAGCCGCCCCGTAGGCCTCCATGGCCCAGACTTCCATCTCACCCAGCCGCTGGCCGCCGAACTGGGCCTTACCGCCCAGGGGCTGCTGAGTGACCAGCGAGTAGGGACCGGTGGAGCGAGCGTGGATTTTGTCGTCCACCAGATGGTGCAGCTTCAACATATACATGGACCCGACGGTGACCTGGTTGTCGAACTTCTCGCCGGTCAGGCCGTCGTAAAGATCGAGCTGGCCGATCTCGTCCAGGCCCGCCTCCACCAGCAGACGCCGGATCTCTTCCTCCTGGGCCCCGTCGAACACCGGGGTGGCCATATGCAGCCCTTTGCCCATGCGGGAGGCCAGTTCCAGCAGATCATCATCAGTCAGGTCGGCCAGCAGTTGCTCATATTCCTCTTTGCTGTACACCGCCGCCAGCTTCTTCTTGACCGCCGCAAGATCACGGGTCTGGGCCAGGCGCTGGACCTGCTCACCGAGTTTCTTGGCGGCCAGCCCCAGGTGAATCTCCAGCAACTGTCCCACGTTCATCCGCGAAGGCACGCCCAGCGGGTTGAGCACGATGTCAACCGCCGTGCCGTCGGCAAAGTAGGGCATGTCCTCTTCCGGTAAAATCCGCGAGACCACACCTTTGTTGCCGTGGCGACCAGCCATCTTGTCGCCCACCGCCAGTTTGCGCTTGATGGCCAAGTAAACCTTGACCATCCTGATCACCCCGGGGGGCAGATCATCACCCTTCTGCAGCCGGGCAATACGGGCCTCGTAACGGCTGCGGACCATCTTCACCTGGCTGTCGTGACGATCGAAAAGGAGGTTGATTTCCCCTTCCAGGCTGTCCCGGCCGGCGTAGTCAAGTTTCTTGATTTCCGACGGGCTCAGTTTCTCCAGCACTTCCCGGGTGATTTTTTTGTCTTTGGCCAGCAGCTCTTCGCCCTTGCGATTCTTCACCGCATTTTTGACCTTCTTGCCCACCAGCAGGTCGGCCAGGCCGTTGCGTACACTCCGGGCCAGCAGGTTGAGTTCATCCTCAAGGTCGCGCTCCAGCGCCTTGATCTCGGCCTCTTCAATGGCCAAGCTGCGTTCATCCTTCTCCACCCCTTTACGGGAGAATACCTTGGCATCCACCACCACCCCTTCGACGCCGGGGGGTACGCGCAACGAGGTATCTTTTACATCGCCGGCCTTTTCGCCGAAAATGGCCCGCAGCAGTTTCTCTTCCGGCGACAGCTGGGTTTCCCCCTTGGGGGTGATCTTGCCCACCAGGATATCGCCGGCCTTGATCTCCGCCCCGACCCGCACGATCCCCGATTCATCGAGGTTGCGCAGGGCCTCCTCGCTGACGTTGGGAATATCCCGGGTCACCTCTTCCTTGCCCAGCTTGGTATCCCGGGCCACGGTTTCAAAAACTTCGATATGGAAAGAGGTATAGGTGTCATTTTTCAGCAGCCGTTCGTTAACCAGAATAGAGTCTTCGTAGTTATAGCCGCGCCAGGGCATGAAGGCCACGGTGACATTCTTGGCCAGGGCCAGCTCACCATGATCGCAGGCCGGACCGTCGGCCAGGATATCACCCTTTTTCACCCGCACACCGGGCTCCACCAGCGGCCGCTGGGTAAAGCAGGTATTCTGGTTGGACTTCTTGTACTTTTCCAGCCGATAGATGCCGATGCCGGTGGTAAAACCATCGGTGCCCGGCTCATCGTAGCGGACCACGATGCGGTTGGCGTCCACCTCTTCCACCACCCCGTCGCCGCCGGCCAGCAGACAAACCCCGGAGTCCTGGGCCACCGCGCTTTCCAGCCCGGTTCCCACCAGGGGAGCCTCGGAACGCAACAAGGGCACACCCTGGCGTTGCATGTTGGAACCCATCAGGGCCCGGTTGGCGTCGTCGTTTTCCAGGAAAGGAACCAGCGAGGCCCCAACGCTCACCAGCTGATTGGGAGAGACGTCCATGTAGGTTACTTCGTCGGCGATGCTGATCATTACCTCGCCGGCCTGGCGGGCAATCAGCGGCCCGTCAACCAGCTTACCCTTGCCGTCGGTCTCGCTGCGAGCCGGGGCGATGACCTGATCTTCCTCGTCAAGCGCGGTCATGTATTCGATCTGGTTGCTGACCTTGCGGTTTTCCACCTTGCGGTAAGGGGTTTCAATGAAACCGTACTCATTGACCCGGGCATAAGAGGCCAACGAGACGATCAGGCCGATGTTGGGGCCTTCCGGGGTCTCAACCGGGCAGATCCGACCATAATGGGTGGGATGCACATCGCGCACCTCGAAGCCGGCCCGCTCCCGGGAAAGACCACCGGGTCCCAGGGCACTCAAGCGCCGCTTGTGGGTGACTTCCGACAGGGGGTTGGTCTGATCCATGAACTGGGAGAGCTGGCTGGTCCCGAAAAACTCCTTGATCGCCGCGGTAATCGGCTTGGGGTTGATCAGGTCGTGGGGCATCAGGCTTTCCACCTCCTGGAGGCTCATCCGCTCCTTGATGGCCCGCTCCATGCGCACCAGCCCCATGCGGTACTGGTTTTCCACCAGTTCGCCCACCGTACGCACCCGACGGTTGCCCAGATGATCGATATCATCGATGGGGCCCTGGCTGTCCTTGAGCCGCACCAGGTGCAGCACCGCCAGCATGATATCCTCCACGGTCAGGGTACGAATATTGATATCGGTATCGATCCCCAGGCGGGCATTCAATTTGAAGCGCCCCACCACCGAGAGATCGTAAAGTTCCGGGCTGAAAAAGAGATTGTTAAAAAAGCTTTCCGCCACTTCCAGGGTCGGCGGGCTGCTGGGGCGCAAGCGGCGATAAATTTCGATCAACGCGTCTTCCCGGCTCTCCACCCGGTCCAGGGCCAGGGTTTTGCGGAACGAGTCGCTGACCTTGATGCCGTCGATCAGCAAAATATCAAAGTTTTTAACCCCGGCGGCACTAATTTCCTCCAGCATGGTTTCGCTGAGTTCGGTATTAACCGGGATCATGATCTCGCCGGTCTCGGGGTTAACCACCGGGCTGGCGGTAACCTTGCCCACCAGGTCGGCGGCCTCAATCTCCAGGCCGGTAATCCCGGCATCGGCAATCTTGCGCGCCAAAGCCTTACCCACCTTGCGGCCCTTGCGAGCCAGCACTTCGCCATCGGCGGGGCTGATCAGGTCGTGGGGCAGACGCTGGCCCACCATGGTTTCAGGGTCAAAGCCCTTTTTCAGCTTGCCTTCTTCAATACTGACCGATTCGATCTGGTAGAAATAGCGCAGCAGATCTTCGCTGCCGTAGCCTAAGGTCTTGAGCAGAGTGGTGACCGGGAACTTGCGGCGGCGGTCGATACGGACATAAAGAATATCTTTGGCGTCAAACTCCAGGTCCACCCAGGAGCCGCGCACCGGGATAATACGGGCGGAGTACAACAGCTTGCCGCCGGCATGGGTCTTGCCCCCGTCATGGGTATAGAAAAGGCCCGGCGAGCGCTGCAGCTGGCTGACAATAACCCGCTCGGTGCCGTTGATTACAAACACCCCGGCCTTGGTCATCAGCGGAATACTGCCCAGGTAAACCGACTGCTCCTTAATATCACGGATGCTCTGGGCCCCGCTGTCAGGATCGGTGTCATAGGTGACCAGACGTACCGTCATCTTGACCGGCACTTCGAAGGTCAGCCCCCGCTGGATACACTCCTCAACGGTGTACTTGGGCTCACCAAAAGTGTAGTTGACAAATTCCAGGGAACAGGCATCCTTGAAGTCCTTGATGGGGAACACACTCTTGAAGATCCCCTGCAGCCCTTCATCAAGGCGCTGGTCCGGAGGAGTTTCCATCTGCAGAAACTTTTCGTAGGAACGGCTCTGCATCTCGATAAGATGCGGTTTCTCAACTATCGCCCTGGTTTTGGCAAAGTTCTTGCGGATTCGTCTGGTCATCTGCATTCAGAAATACCCTCGTGTTTTGTTGAGAGCTGGACATGGCGGCCGCCGGGCGGCGGCACAAAGGCCACTAATTCCGGCGGTTGCCCCATGGGGCCGCATGACAGCCCGCCGGCAAACGGGGTCATGCGAGGGCAAGAAACGAAAAACGCAACAACGCCGCCGGGTTGCACACCCTGCAGCGTTGCTGCTGATCGTTGCTGTACCGGGCCTCTCCGGGCAGGCACCAACCGTATGCGGCCGGTTCCTACCCCGGAGTGGCTCCGGGCAGGCAAGTTTGAGATACTTATTTGATTTCCACCGTGCCGCCGGCTTCCTCGATCTTTTTCTTGATCTCTTCGGCTTCTTCCTTGGTTACCCCTTCCTTGATCGGCTTGGGGGCACCTTCAACCAGTTCCTTGGCTTCTTTAAGACCAAGAGAGGTGATGGCGCGAACTTCCTTGATCACCCCGATCTTTTTGTCACCGGCAGAGGCCAGGATAACGTCAAATTCGGTCTTTTCTTCAGCGGCGGCACCGGCATCACCACCAGCAGCAGCCGGACCGGCAGCTACCGCCACCGGGGCGGCGGCGGAAACGCCGAACTTCTCTTCCAGTTCCTTGATCAGCTCGGACAGTTCGAGCACGCTCATATTGGAGATAAACTCAACAACATCTTCCTTGGTTACAGCCATGATTCAAATCCTCCTGTTATACTGAGAACCAGTAAATTAATTGGTTTGTTCTTTCTGCTCTTTGATCGCCTGCAACAGGTAAACCGCCTTCTGCGGCACACCGTTGAGTACCCGGACAAAACCGGTGGGTACAGCCTGCAGCAGACCCAGGAACTGAGCCCGCAGCTCGTTGATCCCCGGCAGCTTGGACAGAGCGGTCAAATCATCGGGAGTGAGCTCTTTGCCGTCCAGGACGGCGGTCTTGATCACCAGCTTGGGGTTATCTTTGGCAAACTTGGTCAGCACCTTGGCCGGCGCCACTGGGTCGACTTCACTCAGAGTAAGCGCGGTGTTGCCTTTTAGATGACCGCTCAAGGGCTCAAAGGGAGTTCCCTGAATTGCCCGGTTCAGCAAGGTGTTTTTGGCCACCTTGAGCTCGGCGGAAATGTCACGCAATTCACGCCTGAGCTGCTGCATCGAGCTGACGGTCAAGCCCCGGTAGTCGGTGAGCACCGCCAATTTTGCCTTGGCAAAACTGGCGCTCAACTCCTGCACCACCTCAGCTTTTTCCTCTCGCTTCAAATTCTCAACCTCCTTGTAATGCAATGGGTTTAAGGGCCACAAGCAGTGGAGATCGACAGCAACAGACAGGAGGGGCGGATTACGGTTGCAGCCGGACATAATGGCCGCCGGCGCCAACCTAAATAAACAGTCGGTCAGGGTTCAGCCCGACCACTGTTGTTTGTTTTGCCCCGTCGCCACCGGAATTAAACCCGGCAACGACGATTTTTGTCCATCTCGGCAGGCCGGCACCGCTGGTGCCGCTTAAATCAATTAATGATACCTGCTGTCTTCGATGCCCTAACTGCTCACTCGGGCGCACCTTCCCCGGATTGACGCCTTGGCGCCCATGCGGACCAGGGGAACACACACCTCACTACGTTTATATGTCAAGCCCTGGCAGCCCTAACAGCCCGTGGGACAACCAGGGTGTTAAGGTTTAAGAAAGGCAGCTGGTCTGCAAAACTCCCTTGCCGTCCTGCTGCCAGGGCAAAGTTACCGCTTCTGCCGCTCAGGCCTTTTTAGCTTCCGCCCGCACGGCCACCGGGTCGAGCCGAAAACCCGGCCCCATGGTGGTGGAAATACTGGCCCCGCGCAGATAAACGCCTTTGCTGGTGGCCGGTTTAAGCTGGACAATCTTATCGATAAAGGCCAGAATATTTTCCTTGAGCTTCTCTGGGCCGAATGAAGACTTGCCGACCATGGCGTGCAATACCCCGGCCTTGTCGACCTTGAAGTCAATTTTACCAGCCTTCATTTCCGCAACCACCCGGGCCACATCAAAGGTGACGGTACCCAGCTTGGCATTGGGCATTAAATTGCGCGGCCCCAGCACCCGGCCGATCTTACCCACCGTACCCATCATATCCGGGGTGGCAATGGTTTTATCGAACTCCAACCAGCCTCCCTGGATCTTTTCCACGTACTCATCGCCGCCGGCATAATCGGCCCCGGCGTCCAGCGCTTCCTGCACCTTGTCGCCTTTGGCGAACACCAGAATACGAGAGGTTTTCCCGGTCCCGTTGGGCAGTACCATACTGCTGCGCACCATCTGGTCGGCATGACGGGGGTCTACCCCCAGGCGCAAGGCCACATCCACCGATTCGTCAAATTTGGCGTATTTGGCCTTAAGCATCTGCTCAAGGGCCTCATCAAGCTCATACAGTTTAAGGTTGTCACGTAGCTGCGAGCTGTTATTATATTTTTTGCCTCTCTGTGCCATGACTTATCACTCCATCTTCGGGATTTTTTTTAGCGAATACCGCTGATTTTAGTCAACCACCGTAATACCGCAGCTTCTGGCCGTACCTTCAACAATCTTCATGGCCTGCTCGATATTGTAGCAGTTAAGGTCGGGCATTTTCTTTTCCGCAATTTCCCGAATCTGGTCCCGGCTGACCTTGGCCACCCTCTCTTTTTTGGGATGGCTGGAGCCCTTCTTGAGGTTGAGAGTCTTGAACAGGAGGGTTGAGGCCGGCGGGGTCTTGGTGACAAAGGTAAAGGACTTGTCAACGAAAACCGTGATTACCACCGGGATGATGGTGTCACCTTCCGCCTGGGTCCTGGCATTGAAGGCTTTACAGAATTCCATGATATTGACCCCGTGCTGGCCCAGGGCAGGGCCTACCGGCGGTGAAGGATTGGCCTTCCCGGCTGGAATCTGCAGTTTGATGTACCCTTGAATCTTTTTCGCCATGATGCTGTACTCCTTGGCCAGGTCATTGACCGGCCACGTTAATGATGGGTCTTAACACCCGCCAGGCATGATAAAAGGCGGGCTCCCCTGCTGCTAATGGTGATGCTCAAACAGCGGCCAAAGACAATGGCCACCGCTGTTATATCTTGGAAACCTGAATAAATTCCAGCTCTACCGGGGTCTCGCGGCCGAAAATAGATACCCTCACCCGGACGCGGCCCTTTTCCGGATTAACCTCGTCAACCACGCCCTGGAAGTTGGCAAAGGGGCCATCCACCACCCGCACCTGATCTCCTTCCTCGAAGGAAACCTTGGGCTTGGGCTTCAATGCGCCGTCCTGAATCCGGCCGATGATTTTCATGGCATCTTCGTCGGCCAGGGGCTCGGGGTTGAGGTCGTTGCCGATAAACCCGGTCACCTTGGGGGTACCGCGAACCGTGTGCCAGGTCTCCTCGTTAAGATCGACGTTGACCAGGATATAACCGGGAAAAAATTTGCGGGAAGAGGTTTTTCTTGCCCCCTTCACCATCTCCACCACCTGCTCGGTGGGCACCAGAATCTCCCCGAACATCTCTTCCTGGCCGGCGTTCTTGATCCGTTCCTGTAAGGCGGTCTTTACCTGCTCCTCAAATCCTGAGTAGGTATGCAGTATGTACCAGCGTCGTGCCATGAGTTCCCTCTGTTTAACGGTAATCGTTCAGCAGCACCGCACCTTCGGGCGATCAGCCAGGCTTGAGTACCGCTGTACGCGGCGCCTGGCTGCTTGCCCGAATCTGCGGCACTGCTGAACGATTACGGCCCGTTAGACCGGTAAGTTAGTACCTGGTGATCGGTTACGTTTAACGTAATCACCCAGGCATGTGCCGCAAGGAGTCACTCAATACCCCAACCGACCCTCTAGCAGCCAGCTCACTCCGGCTCTCGAGCTTGTTTGCGGTCAACGCCCGGCTCAGCGCAAGATTGCGCCGACCAGCTTGCCCAGCACCAGGTCGATGGAGCCCAGGTAGATCGCAACCACGATCACCAGGGCAATCACTACAGTGGTGGACATTATCGTTTGTTTCTTGGCCGGCCAAACCACCTTGCCGAACTCCTGGCGCACCTCAGACATAAACTGCCTGATCTGAGTCAGCCGCGAGCCGGCACCCGGCTTATGAACCTCGGGCTGCCTGCTTTTGCTTTCTTCTGCTTTGGCCGCCATAAACTCGTCGCTCCCATTGCCTTTATGCAGCCCGCAAAGCAATCCAGGCGGTCATACCTGGGTATGCCGCCGGGCTTGCTTATCCGGGTCTTCAGGCCGCCGGCACTGTTACATGCCAGGCGGCGGCTTTTTCTTGGCAGGCCAGGAGGGATTCGAACCCCCAGCCCTCGGATTTGGAGTCCGATGCTCTACCAATTAGAGCTACTGGCCTGTACTCACTGCTTAGCTGCTATTTGGTTTCCTTGTGCGGCGTGTGGGACCGGCAGAAGGGACAATATTTCTTGAACTCCAGTTTGTTGGGAGTCCGCCGCTTGTTTTTGGTGCTGGTGTAATTGCGGCGCTTGCAGGTCCCGCATCCCAGGGTAATGATATCTCTCATGGTCCTGTCTTCCCTTTAACGCTGCCAAATCAGGCGATGATCTTATTGATAACCCCGGCGCCCACGGTACGGCCGCCTTCACGGATGGCAAAGCGCAGGCCCTCATCCATGGCGATGGGGGTGATCAGTTCGGCTTCGACGGTGACGTTGTCACCGGGCATTACCATCTCCACGCCCTCGCCCAGGGTCACAACCCCGGTCACGTCGGTGGTCCGGAAGTAAAACTGCGGCCGGTAACCGTTGAAAAACGGGGTATGGCGGCCACCTTCTTCCTTGCTCAGAATATAGCACTCGGCCTGGAACTTGGTGTGCGGGGTGATGCTCCCCGGCTTGGCCAGAACCTGTCCGCGCTCAATCTCGTCACGCTTGGTGCCGCGCAGCAGTACGCCCACGTTGTCGCCGGCCTGACCCTCATCAAGGATCTTGCGGAACATCTCGACCCCGGTCACCGTGGTCTTCTGGGTCGGGCGGATACCGACAATCTCGATCTCCTCACCCACCTTAACCACCCCGCGCTCGATCCGACCGGTGGCCACCGTGCCGCGACCGGAGATGGAGAACACGTCCTCCACCGGCATCAGAAAAGGCAGATCCACGTCACGCTTGGGCTCGGGAATAAAGCTGTCGCAGGCTGCAACCAGGTCCCAGATCGGCTTGGTGGCCGCTTCGTCCTCGGGGTTCTCCAGGGCCTTCAGGGCACTGCCGTGGATGATCGGGGTATCGTCGCCGGGGAAGTCGTACTTGCTCAACAACTCGCGCAGCTCCATCTCCACCAGCTCGATCAGCTCCGGATCATCTACCATGTCGCACTTGTTGAGGAATACCACGATGGACGGGACACCTACCTGGCGAGCCAGCAGGATGTGCTCCCGGGTCTGCGGCATGGGGCCGTCGTCGGCGCCCACCACCAGGATGGCGCCGTCCATCTGCGCCGCACCGGTGATCATGTTTTTAATATAGTCGGCGTGACCCGGGCAGTCCACATGGGCATAGTGGCGAGAATCGGACTCGTACTCCACATGGGAAGTGGCGATGGTAATACCGCGCTCCTTCTCTTCCGGCGCCTTGTCAATCTGATCAAACGCCGTTGCGTTGGCGTAACCCTTGGTCGACAGCACCCGGGTAAGAGCCGCCGTCAGCGTCGTCTTTCCGTGGTCGATATGGCCGATGGTGCCGATGTTGACATGCGGCTTCTTGCGTTCAAATTTCTCTTTTGCCATGGGTCTTCTCCTCAGCGCACTTGATCATGGTTTGTTCGCGACCGGAAACGGTCATAAATTCTGATGGAGCCCACGACCGGACTTGAACCGGTGACCTCTTCCTTACCAAGGAAGTGCTCTACCTGCTGAGCTACGTGGGCAACTTATGCGAAACAGCAAAACACCAACGCCGGGACAGTGCCCGGCGGCCAATAACAGGCTGGAGCGGGAAACGGGTCTCGAACCCGCAACCCTCAGCTTGGAAGGCTGATGCTCTACCAATTGAGCTATTCCCGCCTCTATCGTTCCCGGCTTTGCCGGGACCGTAACAAAAAATGGTGGAGGGGGGAGGATTCGAACCTCCGAAGGCTTTGCCGACAGATTTACAGTCTGTTCCCTTTGACCGCTCGGGAACCCCTCCACACTACAAATAGTTGCTATACTATGGTAATCAAGCAGCTCGCGACGGGCTGCCGGCTTCCAAACTGGAGCTGGCGATGGGACTTGAACCCGCAACCTGCTGATTACAAATCAGCTGCTCTGCCAGTTGAGCTACGCCAGCTGCGCAAGACGCGACATACTACACATTCAACCGGCAAACATCAACCATTTTTTTTACCCCGGCGCCTCATGTCCCCCTAGGGGCGGCAAGGTCATCACCGGCAAAAGCCGGGCGGATAATAAAGGGCCCGCAGCCGCCTGTGGGGCGCCTGCGGGCGTGATAAGGTTTTATCTATTGTTTTACTATTCAGTCTTGCCGGCAAAACCGCTGAGGCGATACTTTTCAAAGGCCATGGCAAAGGTCCGGTAAAACATATGGGCCAGCTTGGTGTAAGGGGTGTAAAGAAACAGCATGAACACCGACACCAGGTGCATGAAGTAAAAGAGATAAGCCATCACCGCCACATCACCCAGACGGAAGATCTGGGCCGCCATACCGGTCACGCCAACGGCCATCACGATACCGATGGGGTACCAGTCGTAAAATGTGGGGGTGCTGTTATTTTCCCGCTCGGTTTTGGAACGGTTGACCCAGAGAATCCCCACCCCGACGATCAGGGCCACCCCGGCCACATTGGCCAGAATTTTGAAGGGATCGGCAAAGGTCAAAGGCACATGCAGGCCATCAATGAAAAGGCCGAAGATATCCTTACGGATCATGGCGTACGCGGTTACCGCCAGCAGGGCGATAAAGGCAAAAACCAGCGGCATGTGCCCGGTAACCCGGTTGCGGTTGGTGCCGCATTCATTGAATCGCTTGTGCGCCAGGATCTCCTTCACCGAGGGCAGCAGGAACTGGCTGATAAACTGCATCACCGACGGGCGGAAATTGCGCTGAGAGGCCGGTAGCTGCGCCGCCATCCCCTGCCACATGTTGGAGATGCCACGATAAAAGGCGTAAATGGCAAACAGCAGCGTGGGCACGAAAATCAACTGAATCAGCAGGGTCGTTTGGGGCAGGACGTAGTAGCCGTCGCCAAAGAAGTAGCCGAAGTTGATTTCTCCCTCCGGCAGCTTCATACCGCCGGAAAGCCACCAAACCAAACCGATGATAATGGTGGGGATCAGGATCATGATGGGCAGATTTTTGCCCTCGCTGCAGAGCTTGGCCAACCCCTGGGGAAAACCGTAGTGGGTGTAGGCGTAAGCCCGAATTGCCCCCAGTACGTCGCCCGGCTTGGCGCCCCGCGGGCAATTGGTGGTGCAGTCGCCGCACTGGTGGCAAAGCATGACGTCCGGGTCGGCCACCAGTTTTTCTTTCAGGCCCCACTGGGACCAGATCATTTCCTTGCGGGGAAACGGCTTGTCATCGCCGGACAGCGGGCATACCACCGAGCAGGTGGCACACTGGTAACACTTTTTCAGGGTGTCACCGCCGGCGTTTTTTAGATACTTGATAAACTCCAGATCAGGCTGGACTTTCATTCCCTCAGACATATTGATGCCTCCCGTTATCTCCCTTCCATTTCGTGCCGCGGCGGCCAGATGCCGCCCAACCGTCACGACGCGATTTTCCGTTGGCAACTAGATAAAAAATATTGGCCGGCGGTTCAAGTAAAAAAAACCAAAACCGCCGGCCTTCCCTCCGCCCTTTAGAAGCCCTTGAAGGGATTGGGGCCGAGTTCCATGATTTCGTCGATGAACTCGTTGATCACATCGGAAACCTTGTCGTAATCTGTGATCGCCACCTGGCGCACGGCGCAGCGCTCCGGCTCGAGCCCAAGAGAACCAAGGGTCTCGCCGATGTTGGCCATCCGCTTGTCGGCGATCTCACTGCCTTTGACGAAGTGGCACTGGTAGTCGTCGCCGAACTTGCAGCCCAGCAGCAGGGCACCGTCCATCCCGGAGGAAAGGGCGTCCTTGATCCAGACCATGTTCACCGACCCCAGACAGCGCACGGGGATGATCCGCACCAGGCTGTTGAGGCTGATGTTGCGCATCGCCGCCATATCGATACAGGGATAGGCGTCGTTTTCGCAAACAAAGGCGACGATCCGCAGCTTGTCCTCATCATCATCCGGAACTTCCACGGACTTAACCATGGAGCCGATCATGTCGATGCTGTAGTTCTTAAAGCTGATGATCCGCTCGGGGCAGGCCCCCATACAGGTGCCGCAACGGCGGCAGCGGGTGGGGTTGGGCAGCGGCGTACCTTTCTCGTCGTCGTCCAGGGCGCCAAAGGGGCACTCCTCGGTGCAGCGCTTGCACTGGGTACAGCGCTGGAAGTAAAACTCCGGATAGGAGTTGTCACCGGAGCGGGGATGCACCGCCACCCCGCGATCGGCGCTTTCGATACATTGGACTGCCTTAAGAGCTGCACCGCAGGCGTCGTCGATGGTTTCCACCATGTCGGTGGCCTTGCGGACACCGCCACAGGTGTAAACACCGGTTCTCCGGGTCTCGTACGGGAAGCAGATGAAGTTGGAGTCGGCATAGCCGTCGAACAGCTCCAGATCCAAAAAGCCCGGGCCCTGACGATAGGAGAGATTGATGGTGGAGGCATCGGCGGTGGTAGGCTTCATGCCGGCGCCGAGCACCACCATGTCCACCTGTAGATCCAGGTCTTCCTGCAGCAGGGTATTCTTGGCCTTGACCACCAGGGAACCGCCCTCTTCCTCGACCCCGGTAACCGTGGCCTTGGTCAGGAAGATGCCGTCGTTGTCCTGGGCCCCTTTGTAGAACAGCTCCATGTTGCCCGGAGTCCGCATATGCTGGTAGAGAATGTAGGCCTTGCCGTCGGGGTTGTCCTCCCGGACGTAACTGGCCTGCTTCAGCGCCACCATGCTGGTCACCGAGTTGGCATAGGGGAAATCCTTGTCGTTGTCCTCGCCACCGGGGCTCTGGATGAAGGCGACATTGGCGGGCACCTTGCCCTCCTTGGCCAGTTTCTCAAACTCGGCGTTGGTAACCACGTTGTTGAGCTTGCCGTGCCCCAGGTGCTCGAACTCGGAGACATCGGCGGGTACCCAGCCGGTGGCCAGTACCACCGCCCCCACCACCTCGGCATCGGGGTTGGCCTCGGTGTAGGGCTTAAAGCCCTGGTTGGGGTCTTCCATTTCACCCTTGTCGATCTTGTCCTGCATGTCAACGGTGACCCGGAAGGGGGCGTCCCATTCGGTGCGGGTGCCGGCGGTTTTAAGGGTGATCTTGAAATCACCGGGGGCTCCGGCGATTCGGGCTACTTCAGTACCGGTTTTGACCGTGATCCGGGAGTCTGTTTCCACCGCGCTGATCAACTCCTGGATGCTGGAATCTTCCAGCCCACTCCAGGGGGCCTTGGTGGGCAACTGCCGCCGCCAGCCGAGGGCCTTGCCACCCAGCTTGTCAGTCTTTTCCACCAGCAGCACCTCGTGACCGGCTTTGGCCGCTTCCCGAGCCGCAGTGAGGCCGGCGATACCACCACCCATCACCAGGATCCGGCGGTTGGTGGTTTCCTGCTGGTGGGCCACCGGCAGGTCGATCTTCTTGGCCTGGGTGCAGGCTATGCGCATGTAGTCCTGGGCCAGTTCGTTGGTGAACTCGTTGATCACCTCCTGGTTGCGCTCCTCGCTGGGTTTCTCCATGGACCAGACCACGCCTTCCCGCAGGTTGGCGCGAACGGTGATGGTTTCATCACCGAAGTTGAACTCATCTTTCCAGACCCGCGGCGAACAGGCGCAGATCACCGGGGTGTTAACTCCGTCATTGGCCATGTCGTCCTTGATAACCTGGCGACCGGCTTCGCTGCAAACCGCCTCGTGGGTTTTAACGGGCATGCCGTTTTCTTCGGCAATGCCGCTCAGTCCCTCAACGTCCAGGGCCTCGCCGATGCCGCAGCCCGTGCAGATATATACACCGTACTTCTTATCCATAGTCAATTACCTCCTCGACGCTTGAATCGCTTTCATGGCTGCGGCCGTGGCGCTCTGGGCGCAGGTGACCACGTCTGACGCCTTCTTGGCGCAACCGGCGGAAATCATGCCCTCTTCCTGGGAGACGATGAAGTTGTTATCGTCCGTGGTCAAGCCAAGCGCCTTGGCCTGCTCGCCGATGGCGGGCTGCATGCCGGTGGCCAACACGGCCAGGTCAACCTTGGCCTGAGCCTTGTTGCCGCTCACCGCATCTTCGGCAATGACCGTAACGGAACCGTCATCCTCGGCCACGATATCGGCTACCTTGCCCTTGATCCAGGTGATGTTCTCATCGGCCATCAGTTTTTCCCGGAATTTTTCATATTTGCCCGGGGTCCGCAGGTCAATGTAGAAAACGGTAATGGGCGCCTCGGGGTATTGGGCGCGGATATAGTTGATCTGCTTCATGGAGGCCATGCAGCAGATGTAGGAGCAGTACTCCAGGTGGTTCTCGTCGCGAGAGCCGGCACACTGGACGAAGGCAAAACTGGCGGGCTCGGCGTTGTCGCCGGGACGCAGGATCTTGCCGCCGGTGGGGCCGCCCACCGAAGCCAGCCGCTCCATCATCATGTTGCTGATGATGGCCGGGCTGGAGTTGAACTTGAGATTTTCCATGTTGACGGGATCGTAAGGATTCCAGCCGGTGGCCCAAACGATGCTGGCCACATCCACGGTGATCTCACGCTCCTGCATGTCCAGCTCAACGGCGTCGTACTTGCAGGCGGCCACAATGGCGTCCAGGCTGGCGCTGCTGCAGGCATCCTTATCCAGCACGTAGCGGGCCGGAAAGGCGTGCTCATGCGGTTTGCGAATGGCCTTAACCTTGTCCATGCCGAAGTTGAAGGGGTTGTCCACTTCATCCTGGCAGGCATCCACGCAGGCGTTGCAGCAGGTGCAGTTGCTGTTGATGTAGCGGGGCTTGACGCTGAGGGTAACCTGGTAGTTGCCCGGCCCGCCGCTGACGCTCTTGACCTCGGTCATGGTGTGGACCCGGATCTTGCGGTTATTTTTAATCCGCTGGTAGTTGATTTCCAAACCGCAGGACGGCGGGCAAAGCTTGGGGAAATACTGGTTGAGCTGGGCCACCCGGCCGCCCAGGTAGGGGTTTTTTTCCACCAGGAAAACGTCCTGACCGACTTCGGCGGCCTCGAGAGCAGCGGTCAAGCCACTGATCCCGCCACCGACGACCAATACAGCACCTGAGGGTGCGCTGCGTTCATCTGTCATGCCTCTCCTCCATTCTTTGTGAAAATAGATAGATGCTACTTAGCAGGCTTCAAATTTATTTGCCTCAAGCCACCGCTCCAGCCTGATCGCATCAGGCCAAGATAATGGACCGCAGCAAGCGGCCGCCTCAAGCAAACAAATCCCCTCCCGAGGGGCGACGAAACCTTAGGAAATAAACCAAGAAAGCCCTGCTGGCAAGAATATTTCCGTTGAATCACAGAAAAAATCTCCAGGCACCGCGCAATGCGGCACCTGGAGATTTCCCGTTAGCAGTCAAACGTCATCGGTTCAACCTGCAAGTGGAATTAGATCCACGGCTCGGTTTCAACGATGTTGATGCACTCGACCTTCTCGCACTTCCACTCCCCGGCTTTGGGGTCGTAGGTGGAGTTAACGAAGGCCTTCCAGTTCTCTTCGTCGACATTGGGGAAGTCGGAACGATAGTAGAAACCGGGGTAGCGGGATTCCTTACGGAACTCGATGTGGCGGATGTGGGTTTCCACACACCAGATCCGGTGGTAGTTTTCCCAGGCCCGCATCAACTCGTGCAGGTCACCGGCGGCCATCAGCTCGGCATCTTCACGCAGCATGCGCAGCAGATCCAGGCAGATGTTGAGCAGCTTGCCGGAGGTCATGTAGTAGGTGGCAACACCGCCGCCGTACTCGTCGGTGGCCTTCATCAGGCGCATCATCAGGCCGGCGGGCTTGCAGTAGTTGGGGTTAACGTTGGACGCGGTGGTGGCGCCAACATGCTCGAGGTAACGCTTAACCGGGGCGTAAATCTCGTCGGCGTACTCCTGGGCGCTCTTGGGCAACTCGGGCTTGAAGTCGGCATTGTCGCGGCAGAACTTAACCATCTGCTTGGCAACAATCCGGCCTTCGGCGTGGGAGCCGGAGGAGAACTTGTGACCGGAGGCGCCAACGCCGTCACCGGCGGTGAACAGACCGTCAACGGTGGTCATCCGGTTGTAGCCCCACTTGTACTGGTGGCTACGGGGACCATCCACGGTGGGTACCCAGTCTTCGTTGGGACCGGAGGTCCAGATACCACAGCAACCGGAGTGGCTGCCCAGCATGTACGGTTCGGTGGGCATGATCTCGCTGCCAACCTTCTCGGGCTCGATGTTCATACCGGCCCAGAGACCAGCCTGACCAACGGACATATCGAGGAAGTCTTCCCAGGCCTCGCTCTCGAGGTGCTTCCAGAACTTCTTAACATCTTTCTCGTCCATGCCGGCGGCACGACGCTCTTCGAGGAAGGCGTTCAGGGCAACGTCGGTGGCCATGTAGATGGGGCCGCGACCAGCCTTGAGCTCGTTGAGCAGCAGGTGGTTACGCAGGCAGGTGGGGGTTACGGCGGAAGCACCGTAAGGCATATACTTGTTGAGCTCTTCCTGAGCGGCGTCGGAGTTGGCGTAGAACTCGCCCAGACCGTTCTGTACCTTGGCCTTGAACAGGAGGAACCAGGCGCCTACCGGGCCGTAGCCGTCTTTGAAGCGGGCCGGGGTGAAGCGGTTTTCCATCATGGTCAGGGTGGCGCCGACCTGGGCGCACATGGTGTAGGTGGAGCCGGCGTTCCATACCGGGTACCAGGCCCGACCCTTACCTTCACCGGTGGACCGGGGACGGAAGATGTTTACCGCGCCGCCACAGGCGCAGAGAGCGGTCTTGCAACGGAAAACGTGAACCTTGTTCTCACGGGTGGAGAAACCGGCAGCACCGGCGATCTGGTTTTCCTTGTTCTTGTCCAGGATCAGCTTGACGATGAACACGCGCTCCATGATGTTCTCTTCGCCCAGCGCGGTCTTGGCCGGCTCGGCGACGATGCACTTGTAGGACTCGCCGTTGATCATGATCTGCCACTTACCGGTACGTACCGGGGTGCCGCCTTCACGCAGGGTGGGAGCGGGCTTGGAGCCGTCCAGGTTGTCGCCCTTGTCGTCTTTCTTCCAGATGGGCAGACCCCACTCTTCGAAGAGCTTAACGGACTCGTCAACGTGGCGGCCCAGGTCGTAGATCAAGTCTTCGCGAACCACGCCCATCAGGTCGTTGCGGACCATCTTTACGTAGTTTTCGATCTTGTTCTCACCGATATAGGTGTTGATGGCGGACAGACCCTGGGCCACGGCGCCGGAACGCTCCATGGCGGCCTTGTCGACCAGCTTGATCTTCAGATCGGCGGGGGCCCACTTCTTGATTTCAAAAGCGCAACCGCAAGCGGCCATACCACCGCCGATGATCAGTACATCGACGTCGTGCTCAACAACTTCGGGATTGGCGACTGCGGGCAGCTCGCCCATGGGCTTATTCGGCAATGCCATAATATATTCTCCTTCTTATTAGGATTTTTTTAGGTCTTCTTGTTCCAGTGATTACCTGTTCAGTCTTGGCCGCCTTACTTGGCCAGCATGGTCGGTGCCGGCAGATCCTGCTCCAGAACCAGCTTCTCGTCATCCAGGTTGTCACCCTTCACGTCGGTGTAGGCATTGGCTGCACCTTCGGCGGTGGTCCGGATGGGGAACTTGAAACGCTTCATGTTGCCGTTACGGAACTTAACGGTCCACATGATGGAGTCGGAACTCCGCATGGGGTGTACCACCCCGCCCATGGGCACGAAGTCGTCATAGCCGCGGACGGCGATGGCGCCCTGCGGACAGATTTTCACGCAAGAATAACACTCCCAGCATGCATCGGGCTCCTGGTTGTAAGCCTTCATCTCGTCCTTGTTCAAGACCATCAGGTCATTGGGACAGATGTACATGCAGGCAGTCTTATCACCGCCCTTGCAACCATCACACTTTGAAGGATCCACATAGCTCGGCATTCACTAACCTCCTCAATAATTGAGTTGAATTTTGTCGATCCGGCCTCTCCCAAACGGCGAAACCGGACCTACGACACCTTTTCCTGACTACGTTTTACATCTAAAACAACCACCCCGACAACAAGTCGAAAACCCCACAACCGGCACACCGGCCACTGTGCTCAGCAATCCTTGGCCAGGCCATTTACTTGCCGGCTGCCGGAGCACCAGGCGGGGCACCAGCAGTGGTCTGAAAAGCGGCCAGTTAACGCGATTTTCACCTTGGCCCGAGGCGGAACAAAATCATAATTTTTCGTAAAACTGAAGGGGCGCTCATATTTTCTAACTCAGGATTCTATAATTTTTCACCTGTCAAATGTCAAGGAAAAAACTCCCGCCGGGCAGCCGGATAAAAGCCGGTTTAATAATTGACACAAACCGCTCCGGTTAGTAGTGTATAAAGTTTACATTTTGATTACCAGCAAGCGAACATACGGCCATCCCCGGCCCTACCAGCACAAGAGGATGTATTCACCATGAGCAAACAGGAATCAGCCCCTGAGCAATCGACTCTTTTCAGCCGCAACCCCAGCAATATCATGCCCCATAAACTGGACCTGGACAGCAAACTGAAGTTCCGTTGTCACCCCGGGGTCTCATGCTTTACCGCCTGCTGCGGCAACATCAATATCGTGCTGACCCCTTATGATATTCTCCGCCTTCGCCGGGCCTTGAACCTGCCGGCCTCCGAGTTTTTGCTGCGCTTCACCACCCCGGTTTACCTGGAAAAAACCGACCTGCCCGGGGTGCGCATCAACCTCGACGAAGAGGGACGCTGCCCCTTTGTCACCGAACAGGGCTGTACCATTTATGAACACCGCCCCACCACCTGCCGTTACTATCCGGTAGGGATGTCTTACTTCCGGGAGTCACCGGAGAAGAAAGACGAGAGTGCGCCGGCCGAGGAATTTTATTTTCTGGTCAAGGAGGAGCACTGCAAGGGCCACGAAGAGGAGCAGGTGCAGACGATCAGGGAATGGCGGGCCGACCAGGGCATTGATGAATCGGACGTCATGAACAAAGAGTGGATGGAACTGGTCATGCGCCGCAAGTCCTTCGGCCACCAGGCCACCCTGAGTGAGCAGGCCAAGCGGATCTTTTTTCTGGCCAGCACCGACCTGGATAAGTTCAGGGAGCTGGTTTTCAGCGACTCTTTCCTCTCCTCCTACGAACTGGACGAGGAGACCCAGAAAAAGCTGCGGGAAGACGACGTCGAGCTGATGCTCTTTTCCTTTCGCTTCCTGGCCGCCACCATCTTCGGGATCCGCGAGTCCAGCCTCAAGGTGCGCGAAGAGCGGCTCAAACAGAAGATGGAACAGATAAAAAAGGATCGGGCCGGAGCGGAAAAGCGGGCCGAAGAAACTTACCGGGAACTGCTCAAGGACCACGAAGAGCTGAAGAAGCAACTGGAGAGCAAAAAAAAGTAAACCGCTCCGGGCGGCCGACCTCTAACGCCGCCCGGTTTTGCTGAAAATAAGTTGAAAGCAGGCCCCCCCTCCCGGCTCGTCGGCCACCTCGATTTTTCCCCGGTGGGCATCGATGATGTTTTTGACGATGGCCAACCCCAACCCGGTGCCCCGATGCCTGCCGGTATGAAAGGGGCTGAAAATCCGCTCCCGCTCCTCCTCCTTGATTCCCGGCCCGGTGTCGGCGATTTCCACCAGTTGATCCCCCCGGCGACGCCGGCTGCGCAGGGTCAAGGTGCCGCCTCCGGGCATGGCCTGGATGGCGTTGAGCATGATATTGAGCAGGGCCCGGTAGATCTGCTCCCGGTCGATGGCCAACGGCGGCAGCCCCTCATCAAGCTCCAGCACCGTCTCAATTCCCCGGCGCTGCAGTTCAGGCGCGAGAAACGTGAAGGCCTGCCGGATCACCTGATTGATGAACTCCGGTGAACTGTGCAGGGTCTGGGGGCGGGCGAAATCGAGAAACTCCCGCACAATCCCGTCCAACCGCCCGGTTTCGCTGACAATGATCTCGGCCAGATGCTCATTGCCCGGGGCCTCTTGCTTTACCCTCTTGCCTAAAATCGCCGCCGTACTACGAATAATCCCCAGCGGATTTTTGATTTCATGGGAAACCGAGGCCACCATGCGCCCCAGGGTGGCCAGTTTTTCACTGTCGTGCAGTTGCTGCTCCAAACGGCGGCGCTCTTCGGCCCGAGCCTCCATGATTCTCTCGGCCCGGCCCACAATAACCCGCAGAACCAGGAAAAGGGCGGTCATCATCAACATGGAAATCAGAATCACCGCACCCTGAAAACGGGCGATGGCCTCCATGTCTTCCGACAGATCCTGCACCACTTCGATCACCCCCATGATGATGTCGGGCTTGTCTTCCATGGGGGTGTACTGGATAAAAGGAATAAAGGTGTGCAACTGCGAGGTGGCAGGGGTCAACCAGGGCAGCACCCCCCAGGGGCCGCCCTCGGTGACCAGCCGGGAGGAACTCTCTCCGCTCAGGGCCTGCCGATACTCTCGGCCGCCGGCATCCCGCTGCCCGATCTTCTCACCGTCGGTACTGTAGGAAATAATATTTTCCCGGGAGTCGTAAATGGTTACGGCTTGAATCCGCATCCCGTAGGTGGTGTTGCGCACCACCGCATCCAGCAACTGGTGCTGCTCCGGGGTGCGCAGGGCAATTTTACCGTAGTGCAGCACGGTGGGCACCACAAACTGCTGGAACACCTGGTGGCTCAAGTTTTCGGTGACCACCAGGGCATAGGCCTCGCTGCGCTCCAGCAGGGTTCTTTTGGCGTAATCGGAAATCAGCAGGGAAAGCACCAGGGCAAAGACCAGAAAGACCGCCAGGCTGGTAAAGGAAAAAAATTTAACCAGCCGAAACGGCTTCAACGCCGCCAGTTCGCTGCCATCGGTCCGACTTGGCTTAACTTCAACCACCACACACCCCGCAACGTCGACAGCTTTCCACTCGGCAGGCCTCGGTGACCGCCCCCTTAAGTCCGCGCTGATACTCCTTGAAAAGGTACTCCGGCTTGATCCCCGGCGCAATAATTTCCCAGGGAAACCGCTCGTCGGCGGTGCGGGCTCGCCCGGCATACCAGTCGGGATCAATCCCCTGCGCTGCCAGGGCACGACTGGGCCGATTATCGACCCCGGCTGCCGCCAGGGCCAGCAGCGCCTGCCCCAAACGCCGGTCACCCCGGGCGACAATGGCTTGCCAGTAGGCATGTTCCGGTGATTCGGCGCTGAGCTTGACATTGGCCTGGCTTCGCAACTCCCGCTTTAGAAGCTGCAGCCTTCGGCGCAACTTGGGCACCCCGGCAAAAGGGGCATACTGGAACGGGGTCCAGGGCTTGGGCACCAGGGAGCTGACACTGAGCTGGATTTCGGTGAGCCAGCCCCGGCGCCTCCCCTGGGCCAACAGGCGCCGACGCAACCGGCTGACCATGGCCACCAGCTCCAGCAGGTCGGCATCCTCTTCACTGGGCAGGCCGATCATGCAATAGAGCTTGATGGTCCGCACATCAATGGCGGCCAGGGCCTCGGCGGCCTGCAGGATATCTTCTTCGGCCAGGTTCTTGTTGATCACCCGTCGTAAACGCTCCGAGGCGCCATCGGGCGCCAGTACCGCCGTTTTCACCCCGCTTTGCTTGAGCAAACGCAACAGCTCCGGGGTTAGGGCATCGGCCCGCAGCGAGGAAAAGGAAAGCCGGCAACCGGCGGCTTGAATGGCCTGGCTGATGGCTGCCAGGGTGGCAGGCTCTGCCATCTCCATGCCCAGCAGCCCGACCCGGGTTATCTCCGGCGGCCGCCGGGCCAGGGCGGCTTCAATGGCCGCCGGCGACCATTGCCGTGGCGGCCGGTAAACAAAACCGGCGGCACAGAAACGGCAACTGCGACTGCAGCCCCGCCCCAGTTCCACTAAAAAAAGATCGCTGAATTCGGCCCGGGGGCTGAGCAGTCGCGAATAGCCGGCGACCTCCGGCGCCATCTGCAGGACCGGCTTGATCCGCGGCGGCAGCCCCGGCTCCGGAACCATTTGCGCCAAACAGCCGTCGGCCCGGTAATGGGGAGTGTAAAAGCGCGGCACGTAGCAACCGGGGCAGGAAACGGCCAGCTCCCGGAGCAACCCGTTGCGCCGCAAACTGCCGGCGAAGCCGGTGGCAGAGCCCTGCTCCCGGTGGTGGCGCACCAGCCGTTGCAGCACCGGCGGCAGCAAAACTTCCGCCTCGCCAATCAAGAAAAGGTCGGTGGCCGGGGCCAGTGGTTCGGGGCTCATCCAGGTCGCCACCCCGCCGCCAATCACCAGGGGATCACCCTCTCCCCGGCGCTCGGCGGCCAGCTCAACCCCTCCCGTGGCCAGCAGCCGCAGCAAATTCAGGCTGTCACCTTCAAAGGAGAGGGAATAGCAGAGCAGAGAAAAATCCGTTAAAGGGCGACCCGATTCCAGCGAACGGGGCGGCTCCCCGGCGGGGGGCAGGACAAAACGCTCGGCCAGAACCCCGGGGTGTTCATTGAGCAGATCGTAAACCAGTTGCAGGCCGAGATTGGAGGTGGCCACCGGGTAGGTGTTGGGAAAGATCAGGGCCACCGTCAACCGGTGGCCCCATTTGCGGCGCCAAGTTCCACGTTCACCCTGCAGGAGGTCGGGGGGCGACGACTCCTGCCGGCGACGCGAGCGGGCACCGGGCCGGCGACGGTGGCCGGAACCCATTAACTAGCTCTCGTTCTTGCGCAGGAAGGTAGGCCGATCAAAGTCTTCATCGGCCATCAGCGAAGGGAAGGCCTTGCGCCCCCCCTTGGCCACCGCCTCCCGACCACCGCCGCCAGGGCCGCCGGTCATGGGCAGGCTCTGGACCCTGGCCTCACGCTTGCAGGCCCCCGGCAGCGGCCGGATATTGTCGGACACATCCTCAAAATCCTCCACCGCCCGGATACCGGTGGCGATCACCGTTACCCGCAATTCATCACCCAGGTTGTCGTCGAAAATCACCCCGAGGATAATATTAGCATCCTCGTGCACCTCATCATAGATCTTGGTGGTGGCCTGGGTAACTTCGGCCATGGTCAGAGTGTCCTGGCGGGCGGAGATGTTGACCAGCACCCCTTTGGCGCCATCAATACTGATATCCTGCAGCAGCGGGCTGGCAATGGCCATGTTCACCGCCTCACTGGCCCGGTTTTCCCCGACGCCGTGCCCGGCGCCCATCAGGGCCGGTCCCATTTCGTTCATCACCGTACGGACATCGGCGAAGTCCGGGTTGATGTAACCGGGCAGATTGATCAGGTCGGTGATCCCCTTAACCGCCTGCACCAGCACATCATCGGCCATCTTCATGCCGTCGATGAAACGGGTGCCCTTCTGGGCCATGGAGATCAGGCGGTCGTTGGGGATGGTGATAATGGTATCCACATGTGCCTTGAGCTCCTTCCAGCCGGCATCGGCGTTTTTCATCCGCTTTTTACCTTCGAAGGCGAAGGGTTTGGTAACCACCCCGACGGTCAGCGCTCCCAGCTCCTTGGCCACCTTGGCCACCACCGGGGCGCCGCCGGTGCCGGTGCCACCACCCAGGCCGGCGGTGACAAATACCATGTCGGTATCTTCCAGCAGCTTACGAATATCGTCGATGGACTCTTCCGCCGCCTCCTGGCCCACATCGGGCCTGGCGCCGGCCCCCAGGCCTTTTGCCAGATTGGGGCCAAGCTGCAACCGGATATCGGCCTTGGACTGTTCCAGAGCCTGCATGTCGGTATTGCCGACAATGAACTCCACGCCCACCAGACCGCTTTCGACCATGGTGTTGACCGCGTTGCCGCCGCCGCCGCCGATCCCGACCACCTTGATCTTGGCCCGGGATTCCGTCTCCGCCAGTTTAAAAGACATAACCTGCCCCCTTGATGCTGGTTGTTACTGTCATCGTTACCATTATCGCCTGTTGCCCGGGCCGCGGCTGGCACCCCGGGCTATCTTTAAATCCACTTATTGAACCAATCTCTCATCCTGCTGCCCAGGCGGGAAAACATCCGCCCGGAACGGGCTCCGAAGCCGGTGGCCGGATCATGCCGGGAACCGTAAACCAGAAGCCCCACCGCCGTGGCCCACTGGGGAGAATCAATAATCTCTTCCAGCCCCTCGACATTGGCCGGATAGCCGGTCCGCACCGGCAAGTCAAAGATCTGCTCGGCCAACTCCTCGATATGTTCCAGCAGCGCCGTGCCGCCGGTCAGGACCAGGCCGGCATTAACCAATTCCTTGTAACGGGAGTCGACCAGTTCCTGGTTGACCAGGGTCAGCATCTCCTCCACCCGCGGCTCCAGGATCTCGCCCATCACCCGGCGCGACAGCCGCCGGGATTTGCGGCCGCCCACACTGGGCACCTCGATGATCTGATCCTTGTCGATCAGTGAAGCCAGGGCGCAGCCATATTCCTCCTTGAGCCGTTCCGCCTCTTTGAGCGGTGTCCGCAAGCCCACCGACAGGTCGTTGGTCAGGTTATGGCCGCCCAGCCCCAGGACAAAGGTGTGCTTGATGGTACCACCGGCAAAAACCGCCAGATCCGAGGTGCCGCCGCCGATATCCAGCAGCCCCACCCCCAGCTCCATCTCTTCCCGGGTCAGCACCGCCTCCGCCGAAGCCAGCGGCTCCAGCACCACGTCGGCCACGTTGAGCCCGGCCCGGTTGCAGCACTTGACGATGTTGTGTACCGCGGTGACCAGGCCGGTGACGATGTGCACGTCGGCCTCCAGCCGCACCCCGGTCATGCCGATGGGATCCTGAATGTCGGGCTGGCCGTCGACAATGAACTCCTGGGGCAGCACATGGATGATCTCCTGGTCCGGCGGCACCGGCACCGCCCGGGCCGCATCCACCACCCGATCGATGTCATCCTGGCGAATTTCCCCGGAACGGATGGGGATCAAGCCATGGGAATTAAAGCCCTTGATATGGCTGCCGGCAATGCCGACGTAAACCGAACCGATTTCACAATCGGCCATCTGCTCGGCCTCTTCCACCGCCTTGCGGATGGAGTCCACCGTGGACTCAATATTGACCACCACCCCGCGGCGCAAGCCCACCGAGGGCGCCCGGCCCATGCCGATTATCTTGATCTGCCGGCCGATCGCCTCTGCCACCACCGCGCAAATTTTGGTGGTACCGATATCAAGGCCGACCAGCAGCTCTCCCCGTTCCTCACGACTCATACCGTTGTTCCTCGTAATCGTTCCCCTGGGGCACGCTTATATTTTTTCCATGTAAGCGTTCAGCAGCACCGCATCTTCGGGCGATCAGCCAGGCTTACGTACAAGTGTACGCTGCACCTGGCTGATTGCCCGAAACTGCGGCACTGCTAAACGCTTACGGCCCGTTATACCAGTAGGTTAGTACCCCTGGTGAACGGTTACTTTTCCACCAGCACCCTGCCCGGCAGATAATCCATGCGAATGGCGGCGGTCCGGGCAAACTCCCTTTCTTTGTATAACCAGTCCAGCACCCGCACCAGGCGGTTATAACTCAGCGCCACTTCCGGCTCCCGGCCCAGGTAGACGGGAAAGGGCCGACTAACCAGAAACAGGGTCATGGCCCCATCCTGGCCCAGGTTAATCTCGGAGATCCCCTGGGCCGGCAAAATCACCCCGCCCCGGGCCGCCAGTCGAATCAACCGCAACGCCCGGCGCAAGGCCTGGCGCTGTTCTTCCGGCCAGAGTGCAACCTGGCCCAGGCCGGTGATCACCGGGAAATCCAGCTCTTCCGGCGGCACGGCCGGAGCAAATGGCAGCCCCTGGTGATCGGTATAATAGAGCCCATCGGGCAGGCTCAAGATGGCCAACGGCCGCCGCTCCCTGATGGTGATCTGCAGTCGACTGGGCCACTGCCGCCTTACCTCCGCCGACTCGATCCAGTCGTGGGCCTCCAGGCGTTGGCGCAAGCCGCCCACCGACAGCGCCAGCAGGTTACTATGGACATCCAGGCCGCTCAAGGCCAGAACCTCTTTTTTCGTGGTCCGCACCCCGCCGTCGATCTTGATGGCGGTGAGTTGAAAGAAGGCCGACTGGCCCAGTTGCTGCAAAATCAACAGGCCGCCCAGCCAGGCCACCAGCAGCATGGCCGCCAGGCCCAAACCCAGAACCGCCAGCTTACCGGCAAAGCCCGAGTTCACCGTCGACCGGGCTCCGGCGGGGCGTGTGGGCCATTTTTTTTGTCTAACCGGCTTCCGCTCTTTCATGAAAACCCCAAAAAATGGACCTCCGGCTCCAGTTCAACCCCGCTTTGCCGACGCACTGCGGCTTGTACCTGTTCCGCCAGCGCCAGCACCTCGGCAGCCCGTGCCCCGCCCAGGTTGACCAGAAAGTTGGCGTGCCGCGGTGAAACTTGGGCCTGGCCCACCCGCAACCCTTTCAAGCCTGCCGCTTCGATCAGGCGCCCGGCGTAGTCACCGGGTGGATTTTTGAAAAACGACCCGGCACTGGCCACCCCTCGGGGTTGCCCGGCCCGGCGCCGGGCCAGATAATGCCGGGCCGTTTTTTTTATATCTTCAGGCTCCCTCGACGCCAGGGCCAGGATGACCGCGCCGACCACCTCCTCCGGCGCAACCCCCTGCAGGCGACGGTAGCTGAAGCATAAACGCTCGCCGGGCTCCACCCTGCTAAGGCCGGCAGCGGAAACCAGCTCCAGGGCCACCACCCTTTCACTCAGACACTGCCCAAAGGCCCCGGCGTTCATCATGGCCGCGCCGCCGACGCTGCCGGGAATCCCCACCAGGAATTCCAGGCCGCCCAAGCCTTGCGCCGCCGTCCAGTTCAGCAGGGAGGCCAGGCTGCAGCCGGCCTCGACCCGCAGCAGAGATAAAGGCTCACGGGGCCCGGCGGGGAGCAGCTCGACTTTACCCAGGCGCCGCCCCAGCGCAATCACCACCCCGGCATAGCCACGGTCGGCCACCAGCAGGTTGCTGCCCCGCCCCAGCACCCGCCAGGGGCAACCCCGGCGCTGCAGAATAGCCAGCAGGGCCGCCAGTTCCGGCAAGCCGGCCGGACGGGCCATGATCGCCGCCGGCCCGCCCACCCGGAAGGTGGTCAGGGGCGCCAGGGGCTCCCGCCGGCTCAACGCACCGGGCCAGTTTTCAGAGAACAGGGGGCAGTGGTCGGCCCCCTCCAGGCAGCCTCCGGCCAGCTTGCGGGCCAGCTCGCACCCCGCCGGCGCCACCTCAGGCCGCCTGATCCTTTTCCGTTAACGCGGCCAGTACGCTCTCTCCCAGCCGCCAGATATTACCAGCCCCCAAGGTCAGCACCACGTCCCCGCGCTTCAGCACCGGCAGCACCGCTTCCGGGTTGTCGATCAGGCCGGACACGTACTCCACCTCTTTCTGGCCGTGGCGCCGGATGGCGCGGGCCAGGGCATCGCCGGCCAGCGCCGCCACCGGTTCCTCGCCGGCGGCATAGATATCGTCCAGCAGCAGCAGGTCGGCATCGTGGAAGGCGGTGCAGAAGTCCGGCAGCAACCCGGCCGTACGGCTGTAGCGGTGGGGCTGAAACAGCACCACCAGACGACGCTTGGGCCAGGCTTGCCGCATGGCCGCCAGGGTGGCCCGGATCTCGGTGGGATGATGACCATAATCGTCGACCACGGTAATGCCGTCCACCTCGCCTTTAACTTCCAGGCGACGCTGCACCCCGCTGTAAGTGCTCAATGCCCGGGCGATGACCGGGAAAGGAATTTCCAGCTCCAGCCCCAGGGCGATCACCGCCAGGGCGTTGTAAATATTGTGCCGCCCCGGAACCGCCAGGGCCACCGAGCCCAGCTTGCGCAAAGGTTCACGGGAAACCGCATCTTGTGCCATCCCGTTATCTTGGGCACAATTTTTCCCGTTATTGGTCGCCTGCTCGCGCCCCCTTTGCCAGACTTCAAAACGGGAGACAAAACCGCGGCTGGTGATTTCCCGGGCCTGGACATCGGCCTGGCTGCTCAGGCCATAAGTGATGGTGCGTTTGCGCACCAGGGGCAACAGGGCGGCCACGTTGGGGTCATCAAGGCAAAGGATGGCGGCCCCGTAAAAGGGAATCCGGTTAATGAATTCCAGAAAGGCCGCCTTGACCGCTTCCAGGTCATGGTAGTGATCCACATGCTCCAGATCGATGTTGGTAACAATCTCCAGCACCGGGGAGAGCTTGAGAAAAGAGCCGTCGGACTCGTCGGCCTCGGCCACCAGGAAATCGCCCTCGCCCAGCTTGGCGTTGGAGCCGAAGCTGTTGACCTGGCCGCCGATGACCACCGTGGGGTCCAAACCGGCCTCGGCCAGCAGGGTCCCGGCCATGGAGGTGGTGGAGGTCTTGCCGTGACTGCCGGCCACCGCTATCCCGTTGATCTTCAGCCGCATCAGCTCGGCCAGCATCTCGGCCCGCGGAATTACCGGGATCAGCGCCTCGTGGGCGGCCGTTACCTCAGGGTTATCCGGCTTGACCGCCGAAGAGATCACCACCACGTCGGCTCCCACCACCCAGCGGCCATCGTGGCCGATCCCGATCCGGCCGCCGAGTTCCCGCAGTCGCCGGGTGATCCGGCTCTCCCGCAGATCGGAGCCGCTGACCCGATAGCCCAGGTTGAGCAACAATTCGGCAATACCGCTCATACCGATACCGCCGATGCCGACAAAATGAATATGCTGATTTTTACGATACACTTTTTACTCCCCCCAGAGCCAGGCCCTGGGCTATGATTTCAGCAGCCGCCTGCGGCCGGGCCAACGCCCTGGCCTGGCGCGCCATTTCTTCCCGCAACGTAGAATCGGCCAGCAGTTCCCTGATCTGCCCGGCCAACTCCCGGGGGCTCAGATCCTTTTCCAGCCGCAGCCGGGCCGCCCCCTGCCCCACCATGATCTCGGCGTTGAGGCGTTGGTGGTCATCGGCGGCATAAGGGTATGGAATCAGCAGCGACGCCTTGCCGAACAAGGCCAGTTCCGCCAGCGTGGTGGCCCCGGCCCGGGACACCACCAGGTCGGCAGCAAGGTAAGCCGCCGCCATATCATCAACAAAATCCTCCACCTGCGCTTCAATCCCGGCCTGCCGGTAGCGTTCGGCGACCATGGCCCGATCCTGCCGCCCGGTCTGGTGGCGGATAGCCGGGTGTATGCCCTGGGCGGCCAGCAGAGTGGCCGCCTCAACCATCAGCAAGTTGACCCGGTGGGCCCCCAAGCTGCCGCCCAGCACCAGCAAGCGCGGCCGCTGATCTTCCCTGCCGCCGCCGGCATCCCCGGCGCTCTCCGCCGCCGCCAGCAGTTCTCGCCGCAGGGGATTGCCCACCAGGCTGGCCCTGGCCGCCGGAAAATGTCCCCGCTGATCCGGCAGGGCAAGGAATACCCGGTGTACAAAACGGCCCAGCAGCCGATTGGTCAACCCCGGCACCGAATTCTGCTCATGGATGCAGGCCGGCACCCGTAACATCCTGGCCGCCAGCAGCACCGGGCCGGTAACATAGCCACCGACCCCCAGCACCAGGTGGGGCTTAAACTCCCGCAGCAGCCCCAGCGCCTGCCAGAACCCCACCGGGATACGGGCCAGGGAGGCGAGCCGGCCCGGCCAGGAAATTCCTTTCAAGCCGCTGCCGGTCAGGGTGGCCTGGCGGTAAGGCTTGCCGGTAAGGGCTCGGCGCTCAATATCGCGGCCTGTACCGATAAAGAGCACTTCGCTGCCGGGGTAACGGGCCAGCAATTCATCGGCCACGGCAATCCCGGGGAACAGATGGCCGCCGGTACCGCCGCCGGTGATTACCAGCCTGAAAGCCCTCATGCAAACATCGCCTCCATCGCCGGGCAGTGGCCCACCGCCCCGCCGCCGAGGGCATTATCCTCCGCCAGTTCCCGGACGGCCCGGCGAAAGACTTCGCCCCGCTGAGCATAACCGGCAAACATGTCGAAACTGGCGCAGGCCGGGGAAAGCAGCACCGCCTCGCCGGCCGCCGCCAGTTGAGTGGCGATGCGCACCGCCGACGGCAGATCAGCCGCCTCGGTGACCGGCACCGCCGGGGCCAGAGCGGCCCGCATTTTCTCCCGAGCCGACCCGATCAACACCACGGCCCGTACCTTTTCTTTAATCGCCGGCAACAGCAGCCGGTAATCACCGCCTTTGTCCAGCCCCCCGGCAATGAGCACCACCGGGCCGGGCAGACCCTGCAGAGCCGAGATTACCGCCCCGATGTTGGTGGCCTTGGAGTCGTCATAGTAGCGCACCCCGGCCACCGTTGCCACCAGGGCCAGCCGGTGGGGCAGGGCCTGAAAGGCGGCCAGGGCCGGCCCCACCGCCGCCGGCGGACAACCGGCCAGGCGGGCCGCCAGCACCGCCGCCAGTGCATTCTGGCGGTTGGGTTCCACCGCCAGCTCATTAGCCGGCAAGGGATATTCCTCGCAGTGCTCATCCTCTTGGGTCAAGCAAAGCCGGAGACCATCCACCGGCGGCCCCGGCGCCGCCTCACGGCTCTGGTTGGCGGCCAGCGGCCCGGCCATTCCCCGGCCGCCGAAACCGAAAACCCTGGAGGCCGGCGGCCCGGCCGCCAGCAGGCGGAGAATTTCCGGATCGTCGCGGTTGATCACCGCCCACTGCTCCCTACCCTGGTTGGCCACTATCCGCCATTTGGAAGCGGCATAGGCGGCATAATCGGGGTAACGGTCGAGATGATCCGGCGAAATATTGAGCAATACCGCGATATCGGGGCTAAACTTCCCGGCACTGTCCAGCTGGAAGCTGCTGACCTCCAGCACCGCCCAATCCGCCTCCTGGGGTCCGGCCAGGTATTCGCACAACGGGGTACCCAGGTTACCCCCCACAAACACATTACGCCCCGCGGCCCGCAACAACTCCCCGACCAGGGTGGTAACCGTGCTCTTGCCGTTGGTACCGGTCACGGCGATTACCGGGGTGCGCAGATACTCCGGCGCCAGCGCCAGTTCGCCGATAATCGGCACCCCGGCGGCCCGGGCGGCATCAAGGGCGGGAATATCCAGGGGGATGCCGGGACTCAGCAGAATAACATCGACCCCGGCAAAAAGCTGCGGGGAATGACCGCCCAGTTCGCAATAAACACCCCGTTCCTGCAGCCACTGCACCATCCGGCTGGCCGGCGCCACTGCCCGCCCCCCTTCCGATACCGAAATCCTGACCCCCTGCTTAACCAGAAAACGCGCCGCCGCACAGCCGGATTTACCCAAGCCCACCACCAGCACATGTTTTCCGGTCAAACTACCTGCAAAAGTCATATCATCGCCCGCCATTAGCATTAGCATTAGCATACATCGTTTGGTAAGCGGTCACGGGGTGCCCCAGATTGCGGCAAGCAGACCGGCGCCGCGTACCTCAGTACGCAAGCCGGGCTGATCGCCGCAAGGTGGGGTGCCCCGTGATCGCTTACATCAGCGCAACTTTAGGGTGGCTATGGCCAGCAGCCCCAGGACAATGGAGATAATCCAGAACCGGACCACTATTTTGGGTTCCTGCCAGCCCTTTTTCTCAAAATGATGATGGAAAGGGGCCATGAGAAAAATTCTTTTGCCCCCGCTCAATTTATAAAATCCCACCTGGAGGATCACCGACAAGGCCTCCAGGACAAAGATCCCGCCGACCATGGCCAGCAGAAATTCCTGTTTGGTGATGATCGCCACCATCCCCAAGGCGGCGCCGATGGCCAGGGAACCGGTATCACCCATAAAAACCTGGGCCGGAAAGGTGTTAAACCAGAGAAAACCCAAACAGGCCCCCACCAGCGCCCCGCTGAACACCGCCACCTCTCCGGCGCCAGGCACATGGGGAATCTGGAGATAGGACGCCAGCACCGCATGCCCGGCCAGGTAGGAAAACACCAGATAGACGGTGCCGGTAATCACCACCGGCCCGGTAACAAGGCCATCCAAGCCATCGGTGAGGTTGACCGCGTTGGAGGCCCCCACCACCACCAGCAAGGCAAACAGGCAGTACCAGGCCCCCAGGTCCGGCCGGAATTCCTTGAAAAAAGGAAAACTGAGATGGCCGTCAAAGCCCGGCAACCAGAACAGGCTGGCCACCGCCGCCCCGGCGCCGGCTGCCTGCAGCAAAAGCTTGCCCCGCACTCCCAGGCCCCGGCTGTTGTTTTTGCGGATCTTGCGCCAGTCGTCATAGGCCCCGATGGCCCCGAACCAGAGCAGTACCGCCAGAATCAGCCAGACAAACAGGTTACCAAGGTCGACCCAGAGCAGGGTGGTCACCGCCACCGCCACCAGGATCAACATGCCGCCCATGGTGGGCACCCCGCTTTTGGAGTAGTGGCTCTCCGGCCCGTCTTCGCGGACCACCTGGCCGATCTGGCGCGATTTGAGCCAGGCGATGAAAGGCGGCCCCAGCAGCATTACCATAAAAAACGCGGTCAACGCCGCCCCGATACAACGAAAGGTGATATACCGGAAAACGTTGAGTACGCTCAGGTATTCATGCAGAGGATATAACAGATGATAAAGCATTATCTCTGTTCCCGCCCGTGGTGCAAGGCCTCGATGATGGTTTCCATCTGCATGCCGCGGGAGGCCTTGAGCAGCACCAGATCATCGTTTTTAAGCCGGCCTTTGGCGGTTGCCTCCAGCAGCCAGGCGCCGACTTCCTTCTTGTCCAAGCAGGCCCGTACCTGCCCGGCGTCCATTCCCGCCCGGCGAGCCGCCCGGGCCGTCTCGCCGGCGAATTCACCCACGGTCAGCAGATAATCAAATCCCAGCCGGGCCACCTGCTCGCCGATGAAGCGGTGCGCCGCCGGCCCATGACTGCCCAACTCCAGCATGTCCCCCAAAATCGCCACCACTTTACGGTTCCGCCGCAGGTTATGCACCGTCTCCAGGGCGGCCAGCATGGAGGATGGATTGGCGTTGTAGGAGTCATCAATCAGCTTCAGGCCGGCGACAAAAGGCTGAATCCGCAATCGCTTGGCAAAAGGGCGATAACCTTCCAGGCCGGCAACAATTTCCGCTGGACTTACCCCGGCGGCCAGGGCCAGAGCGGCGGCCGCCAGCGCGTTCTGCACGTTGTGCTCTCCCAGGGCGGCGATATGCACCCTACCTTGCCAACCATCGGCAAGTAAGCGATCACAGGGCACCGCATCTTGCGGCGATCGGCCCGGCTTGCGTACTGAGGTACGCGGCGCCGGTCCGCTTGCCACAACCTGCGGCACCCTGTGACCGCTTACCCCATGGCCCCCGTAATCAGTTACATCGGCAATGGTCAGGGTGAAGCTCATCCCCTCCTCACCGCGGCTGCGCAAGCGGGTGGCCCGCACCGTGGTGCCGGGCTTGCGACCGAAGGTTATCCGGCGCTGGGGCAATTTCCCGGCCAGCCGCCAGACCCGGGGGTCGTCCCGGTTGACCACCAGCGTGGTCCAGGGGCGCATGCCGTGGAACAGTTCGCCTTTGGCCCGGGCCACCCCGGCAACATCGGTCAAACCGGCCAGGTGGGCCTCCTGGACGTTGGTGATGCAGGCAATATCCGGCTGGGCGATTTCCGCCATCCGGGCTATTTCACCAAACCGGTTCATCCCCATTTCCAGCACCGCGTACTGGTGGTGCGCATCCACCGCCAACAGGGAAAGGGGTAAGCCAATGAGGTTGTTGAGATTGCCGCGGGTTTTCAGCACCCGCTGCCGCCCCCGGCCTTGCTCCATGATGGCGGCGGTCATCTCCTTGACCGTGGTTTTGCCGGAACTACCGGTAATGGCCAGCACCTTAAGCCCTTTCATTTGCATCCGGCGGTAATGGGCCAGGTCGCCCAAGGCCTGCAGGGTGTCGGCAACCAGCACCACCGGAACCGGCAGCGGTTCCTCCGGTGGACTTTCCAGCACCAGGCCGGCGGCCCCTTTGCGCACCACCTCCGCGACAAAGCGGTGACCGTCGAATTTCTCGCCCCGCAGGGCCACAAAAAGATCCCCGGCCTCAATGGTGCGACTGTCCGAGGAGACCAGGCGAAAAACGGCCTCGGTACGATCACCCCACAGGCGGCCGCCGGTGGCCAGCAGCACCTGATCAAGGCTCCAGACCGGGTTCTGGGCCAAGGAAAAACCATATCCGAAGGCTGCCCGACGACAGGTTCGCCGCCGGTGCTGTGTCTCACTCACTGTTCTTGCCGGCTCCATCTTCCCCCCCTTTTGGTTTGCCTTAAATCGGCGAAGCTAAAAATTTTTAATTTTAACCCGTTGTCGCCAATACCGCCAGCTGTTCTCTTACCTCCCGCCGATCATCAAAATCCAGGCAGCTACCTGCAATTATCTGACTGGTCTCATGCCCCTTGCCGCAAACCAGCACCACATCTCCGGAACGGGCGTGGTAAATGGTGTCCCGGATTGCCTGGCGGCGGGAAACAACCAGGTCATAACCCTGGCATGTTGTCCGCCGGTTCAGCGGGGCCGCCAGCAGGCTTTCCAGCCTGCCCCGCCGCGCGTCCACTGTTGCCAGGCCTCTTTGGATATCGGCCATAATCGCTGCCGGCGCTTCACTGCGGGGATTATCGGAGGTCAGAACCACGATGTCCGCCAGCGCGGCCGCCACTTCTCCCATCAGAGGCCGCTTGGCCCGATCCCGATCACCGCCGCAACCAAAGACGACCACCAGCCGGCCCGTCGCCAGGCGGCGCAGGGCCTTCAAGACATGCCCCAAGGCATCGGGGGTATGGGCATAATCAACCAGCACCTCCACCCCCCGCCGCGAGCGGAAGCGTTCCAGGCGCCCCGGGGGCGGCGCGGCGTCGGCCAGGGCGGCGGCGATGGTTGCCGGGGTCATCCCCAGGGCCAACCCCACCCCGGCCACACCCAGGAGATTATCCAGGTTAAAATCGCCCACCAGCGTTGAGGAGAGTCGCCACGCTCCCTCGCTGCTTTGCAGTTCAGCTTCGATGCCGGCCAGGCTCAGGCGGCGGCGCAGCAGGCGCAGCTCGTTACCGGCAGCCCCGCAACGCCACAGCCGCACCTCGCCGGCCTTGGGCCGACGCCGGCAACCTGGCGGCAACACCCGGGGCGACAGCTCGTCAATCAACCGCTGGTTCCAGCAATCCAGGCTCGCATCGTCCTGTTCCGCCCGGCCGCTCAATACCACTGCAGCGGCGCCGGGCTTGAGATAACGATTGAAAAGCAGTTTTTTACCGGCGAAGTAACTCTCCATATCGCCGTGGTAGTCCAGATGTTCATGGCTAAGATTGGTAAACAGGGCCGCATCGAAGGCAATTCCCGCCACCCGCTGTTGCTCCAGGGCATGGGAGGAAACCTCCATGATCACGTGACTGACCCCGGCCTCGGCCATCTCCCGCAGCAGGGGTTGCAGACTTTCCGGATCCGGCGTGGTATGCGTGGCCGGCAAGACCCGGTTGCGATAGCGATAGTTGACCGTACCGATTACCCCGGGCTCACCGCCGGCCCGTCGGATCAAATCTTCCAGCAGGTAGGAAGCGGTGGTCTTCCCGTTGGTGCCGGTGATCCCGATCATGACCATTTCTTGCGCCGGGAAACCTCGCAGCGCTGCGCACAGGCGGCCGAAGGCGGCCCGGGTGTCGGCGGTGGCCAGGTGCAGCACCTCCGGCGCCTTTTCCGTCGGCAGGCGGCAACCCGGTTGACAGAGCACCACCCGGCAGCCCTGCTTTACTGCGGCAGCGAGGAAATCATGACCATCCACCCGGCTGCCCGGCAGGGCGACAAACAGCGAACCGGGCCCGGCGCGGCGTGAATCGGCGGTAACAGTCGTTACCTCCAACTCGGCGCTCGCCCCTTCGGCCAGCACTGTATAGTCAACCGCCGCCGCCTTGATCAATTGCCGCACCTTCATGTTTATTATGAACCGGCAGCCATCATCTCGCCACCCGGTACCCGCAGTTCGAGCACGCCTTCATCAACCTCACGCAACGGAGTTCCTGGCGGCGGCTCCTGCTTAACCACTCGACCGCTGCCCCTTACCTGGAAACGCAGGCCGGAGGGCTGCAATACCTGCAGCGCCTTGCGCAGGCTCAACCCCGTCACATCCGGCATTCTCTCCGGCGCCCGACGAGTGGCGGCATGCACCTGCAGATCTCCGGCTTCCTGTTTGCCCAGCCAGTCATGATACAAAGCCTCTTTGCGGGCCAGAATCGCCGCTGGCGCCGGAGGGCTGGCGGCCTGCTCAAGCCTGCCGACCCACTGATCCAGATCTCGCACCACGCCCGCCAGCGGTGACGGCAAGGCCAGATCCAGGCGGGCCCGATCGACAAAAACCAAGGCCGCCAGTTCCGGCTTCTCAATCGGTGCCATACCCAGCATCACCGCCTGGTAGCGCTGCGGGGCGGCAGCCCGTTCAACTGCTGCGGCTCCCGCCTGCTCTTGGTGCTCAAGGCCCTGGCCGGAGAGCAGGCTTGCATTATCTGCCATCGCAATCTCCAGTTTTTCGGCGGAGGATCGGGCTTCAACCACCAGACTCTCATAGATGGCTACTTGACCCTGGTTTCCAGCCGTCGTGGCAAGCTCCTGCAGCATTTGACGATTGAAGCCAGCCGGCATGGCCGCAGCGGTTATCGCCGACTGCCGCGGCCAAAAATCTGCACCATCCCAAAAACCTCGGATCAGATGCGGCTCCACCGGTTGCCCCTGGTTAACCAACCGGCTGAAGGCCGCCAGCAAGGAAACTCCGTTAACCACGGCCCGGCGATCCATGAGCAGTTGCCGGCACTCATCGGCCGCCAGTTCCTCCACCTGCATGATTGGCCCCAGGCTTCGACCTTCCAGCAAATCCAGATTGCTGGCCTGGCAAAGCCCCATCAGTTGCAAAAAATCTTCCGCCAGGGCACCGGTAGCACGCCCGCTGCCGCCAAATCCGCTGGAAGCATAGACATCCGGCGCCAGCGGATACCACCAGGCTTCTCCCCCGGCCGGCAGTTCACCGTCGTTCGTGTGGTAAGCTGGCGCCAAACCACCTGTCTCTCCGGCCGCCCGCTGAAAAAGCTCTCCCAAGGCTCCGAGGTGCACCTGGGGCATGACGGCCCTGTTCAACCGCTGCTCCGAGCCGGCGGCCCAGAAGCGATTAGGATCGTACCCCGGCAGGCTGGCCATGGCCAGCACCTCCCCGGTGTTAACATTCATGATCAGAGCAGCCGCGGCACTGCCGTCCGCCGTGCGCAATACCCGCTGCATGCGCTGCTCAAGTTCCCGTTGCAAAGCAAGGTCAAGGGTGCTGACCAGGTGCACCCCGCCCCCGGCGGTAACCCGATCGGGCACACCGGCCGCCGCCAGCCGAATATCGCTGATCCCGCCGCGCAGAATGTTATCGTAGGAAAGTTCTATGCCCGCCAACCCCTGCTCGTCCTTTACAAACCCCACCACATGGGCGGCGCCGTCATGGTGCGGGTAGTACCGATGGGAACTGGGCATGGCGTATATGCCAGGCAATCCGCGGCCCAGCACTTCATCGGCCACTTCTTTTTTTACCTGGCGACTCAGCCACACGAAACTGCGTTCACTGCGCAGCGAGTCCAGCAAGTGCTGGCGGTCCAGATCCAGCAAACGAGCAACCTCGGCCGCCGTGGTCTCGGGGTCATTGACTTCCAGCGGCCGGGCGTACAGTGAGCTGAGCCGAAAACTCACCGCCAGGGTTTCAAAGTTGCGATCGTAAATATTGTTGCGCCGCAGGCTGGAACTTTCCACCAGGGTACCCTTCTGGTAGCCCGGGGCCAGCCTGGCCTCATCGGCTTCAGAAAGGCTGAACACCCCCCAGAGCGTCAGACCGAACAGCAGCGGCAGCAGAGTAAAAAAGAGCATTTTCCTGCCGCGCTGTTTAGCGCTCATGGTTCGGCGCATCTTGATCCTCCTTCATGGCTGCCATCTCACATCTTTTACTTAACAGGCTGTCACGGACGCTGAACCTGCCCTTTCTTAGGCGGCTGGAGCCCCAGCCGGGCCGCTTCCGCCTCGATACGCTCCCGGGACCGCAGCTCATCACGCTGGCGGCTCAGCTCTTGGTGCTGCTGCAGGAGTTCTTCCTGCCGTAACTGCTCAACTTCCACCGCCCTCTCTCCCTGGTGCACCGACCAGGCCAGCCATAAGGCCAACACCCCCACCAGCAGCGCCAAGGGCACCGGCCCGGCCTTGCCTAACAAAAAAAGGCCCGCCTCCCGGCCGGAGGTCCAGGCCCCCCGAGCCTGACTCCTGCCGCCCCGGCGGTTACCGCCCTGGCGGATCATGCCGTCTCTTCCCGGCGCTCCGCCACCCGCAGTTTGGCACTGCGGGCTCGGGGGTTGCGCTGTAGTTCCGCCTCTTGCGGCTGCAGCGGCCGAGTGGTGAGAATCTTAAGGCGCGGATCCTCGCGGAAGGCCCGTTTGACCAGGCGATCCTCCAGGGAGTGGAATGAAATCACCACGAATCGCGCCTTGGGGGACAGAAACGAAGGGGCAACGGCCAGAATTTTTTCCAGATTTTCCAGTTCCCGGTTAACCGCAATCCGCAGAGCCTGAAAAACCCGGGTGGCAACATGAATGTTACGGGGATGAAAGCGACGGGGCACCGCGGCGGCCACCAGTTCGGCCAGCTGCACGGTGGTGACGATGGGGGTTTGCTGCCGCTGTTTGACCAGCCACCCGGCAATGCGCCGAGCCTGACGCTCTTCCCCGTAGTAATAAAAGATATCAGCCAGTTCAGCAGCGCTTAAGTCCCGGAGCAGATCAGCCGCGGTAAGCTCCTGCCGGCGATCCATGCGCATGTCCAACGGCTCCGGCCGGCGAAAGCTGAAACCCCGGCCCGCCCCGGCCGCCTCGCCGGAGCTGTCCAACTGCAGCGAGGAGAGCCCCAGATCGAGCAGGATGCCGTCGATACGGCTGATCGCCAGTTCGGCCAAGGTCGCCTCCAGTTCGATAAAGTTGCACGGCTGCAAATGCACACGGTCGCCGAAGCGGGCCAGGTTGCTGCGGGCCCGGGCCAGAGCCTCCTGGTCCCAGTCAAAACCGATCAGCCGACCGGAAGGGCCGCTTTGCTCCAGGATGGCCGCGGCATGACCACCAAGGCCCAGGTTGCCGTCGACATAAATGCCGCCGGCGGCGGGCGCCAACCAGAAGAGGACCTCGGCCGGCATCACCGGCTGGTGGGCGGTGTCCATCGGCCCTAAAAGAGCCCCAGCTCCAGCAGGGACTGCTCGAATTCCGCAAACTGTTCACTGGTCGGCCGGCTGACCTGCTCCCAGGTCTCCTTGTCCCAGATCTCGAAGTAGGAGATCATGCCGTTTACCACCACATCTTTTTGCAGACCGCACTCTTCACGCAGATTGGGAGGCAACAGGATGCGCCCTTGGCGGTCCAGGGCACACTCCACCACCCCGCCGATCATGTAACGCATCATTTTGAGTTGCTGCGGGTGCTTTTTTCCCTGGGCCATCAAGCTGACTTCCAGCTCTTCCCAGGTGGGCAAAGGATAGGCCTTAAGGCAGGTTTTCCAGGGCATGACCATCAGCCGCTCATCGTATTGCTTGCGCAAAACGTCCCGGAAGCGGGTGGCGATGCTGAGCCGCCCCTTGCCGTCCAGGATATGATCCGAGCGCCCTCGAAAATGGTACACCGGCTGACGCGTTCTGCCTTCACCAATCAATGATACTCTCCTCCCCGAAAAACCACATTAACCCCGCAACTAACGCCTTCACTCCCCCTTTGCCCCCCTTTCCCCCACTTTGCACCACCAAACCCCTTATAGTGATAAACAACCGTGGGTGTCAAGAAAAAAAAGCGGTTAGGTTTGGCGGCAGAAAATTGTTTTTCTGCTTGCTTTAGTTTCAAAATCAATATACAGTTGCGCGCTTTTTCGGCGCCTGAAAATCAGGTCCGACTCCCACCAAAAGCCCACGGCACCCGCGTCACAATGTTACGCCATTACGCCGTAAACGTTCAGTCGTGCCCCAGGTGAGGCCTTGCAGCCAGACACCGCGCACCCCTGTACGTAAAGCCTGGCTGATCGTTTACGCTTTGCCACGGACTGCTTAGCACGTGGTTGCAGCAAAACCCCCACCACAACTGGAAAAACATGATAAACCAAGAAGAAATCAGAAACGTCGCCATCATTGCCCATGTCGACCACGGCAAAACCACCCTGGTGGACCAGCTTTTTCGCCAGAGCGGGATGTTCCGGGACAACCAGCAGGTCGCCGAGCGACTCATGGACTCCATGGACCTGGAAAAGGAGCGGGGCATCACCATCTCCGCCAAAAACGGCACCTTTTTGCACAAAGGCTACCGCATCAATATCATTGACACGCCGGGCCATGCCGATTTTGGCGGCCAGGTGGAGCGGGTGCTGCGCATGGCCGACGGCTGCCTGCTGCTGGTGGACGCCCAGGAAGGCCCCATGCCCCAGACCTATTTTGTATTGAAAAAGGCCCTGGCGGCCAACCTGCCGGTCATCGTGGTGGTCAACAAAATCGATAAACCGGCGGCCCGACCCGACTGGGTGGTGGACCAGGTATTCGACCTTTTCGTTAAACTCGGCGCCCCCGACGAGCTGCTGGATTTCGCCGTGGTTTACGCCTCGGCCAAAGATGGCTACGCCTCCGCGGCCCTGCCGGTGACCAAGCAGGACATGAGCGCCATCGCCGATATTATGGTGGAACAGATCCCTCCCCCCGGCGGCAACCCGGCGGGGCCGCTGCAGATGCAGGTGAGTTCCCTGGACGCCTCCCCCTACCTCGGCCGCCTGGCCATCGGCAAAGTTACCGGCGGAACCCTGAACATCAACCGGGGGGTGCTGGTGTGCAAGCGGGACGGCTCCAGCAAGCCTGCCCGGATCACCAAAATTTACCGCTTTGAAGGCAATGCCAAGGTAGCCACTGAACAGGCGATCTGCGGGGAAATTGTGGCGGTGGCGGGAATGGACGACATTACCGTGGGGGAAACCTTTACCGACCCGGACAACCCCCAGCCGTTGCCGCTGATCGATATCGACCCGCCCACCATTGCCATGAATTTCCTGCCCAACGATTCACCTTTTGCCGGCCAGGAGGGCAAATTCGTCACCTCGCGGCACATCGAGGAACGCCTGCGCCGGGAGACCATCTCCGACGTGGCCCTCCAGGTAACCCCCCTGCAAGCAGGGGCCGGCTTTTCGGTGGCCGGTCGCGGCGAGTTGCACCTTTCCGTACTCATTGAAACCATGCGCCGGGAGGGTTACGAATTGCAGGTAACCAGGCCCCAGGTGATCATGCGGGAGGAAAACGGGGTCAAGCTGGAGCCTTACGAAGAGTTGACCATCGACGTCGATGAACAGTACAGCGGCACTGTGATTGAAAAACTGGGCGGCCTCAAGGGCAAGATGCTGGAGATGCACCAGGAAAACGGGATGACCAGACTGCTCTACAAAATCCCCACCCGCGGGCTGCTGGGCTACCGCTCACAGTTCATGACCGACACCAAGGGCATGGGGGTAATGAACTACGTCTTTGCCGAGTACGGACCCTATGCCGGCGAGATCAAAAACCGCAGCAACGGCACCCTGCTGGCCATGGAAAACTGCACCACGGTGGCCTACGCCCTTTACAACCTGCAGGAACGGGGTCGGCTGTTTGTCGGGCCCGGCGAGCGGGTCTACAAAAACCAGATCATCGGTGAAAACAGCCGCGAAGGGGAGATGGTGGTTAACCCGGCCAAGGGCAAGAAACTGACCAACATGCGGGCTTCCGGCTCCGACGAAAACGTGGTGCTGACCCCGCCGGTGAAGATGAGCCTGGAAGACTGTATCGCCTACATCAACGACAACGAACTGGTGGAGGTTACCCCGGAGTCCATCCGGCTGCGCAAAATTTAGTAAGCGAAGTAAGCGAACAGCCGCACCGCCCGAAGATGCGGTGCGGCTGTTCCTTTACCGGTTATTAAGCTACTGGCCCAGCAAGTGCAGTTGCACCTTGCGGCGATGGGGGCCGGTGCGATGTTCCCAGAGGAAGATACCCTGCCAGGTACCCAGCACCAGGGCGCCGTCAACCAGAGGGATACCGATGGAGGTCTGGGTCAGGGCGCTGCGAATGTGGGCCGACATGTCGTCGGGCCCCTCGCTGCGGTGCCGCCAGTCGGGCTGACCGTCCGGCACCAGCCGGTTCATAAAGGTTTCCAGGTCGTGGAGCACATCGGGGTCGGCATTCTCCTGAATTACCAGGGAGGCGGAGGTGTGACGGCAAAACACCGTCAGCAGGCCGTCGCGCATCCCGCTTTCGGCCGCAAAGGCCCGAACCTTGCCGGTAAAATCATACAACCCCCGGCCAGGGGAATGGATCTCCAGGATATAGCTCTTCTGTTTCGCCATTCTGCACCTGTCTCGCTTGCAGCATTAGTTATCCGCAATTATCCGCCTTCAACTTGCAGCTTACCCCGTTTTCCCACGGCCTGTCAACGTGCCGGACCTTCTCATCAAGCGCCGCACGGCGATGGTTTTGCCCCGCCCCCCAAGCTTTATGGGGTTGACAATCCACCCGCCAGCAGCTATAGGGCATTTATCCTCCCCCACCCTGACAATAGAGCAACTCCAGAGACCCAAAGGGCCAGCGATGAAAGAAGCGGAGATTAACTACTGGATTTCCTCCATGCTGGAGAGCTTCGACAATGTTTCGGACCTCAACGTCACCGTTAAACGCCCTTTGCAAGTGGAAAGCTCCGGCCGGCTTACCCCGGTGGAAATCACCCCGCCGGTGGAGGAACTGACCCCTTTCCAGACCGAAGTGTTCGCCCTCAACCTGATCAAGGGCAACAAGCGGCTGCTGAACGATCTGATCGAACACGGCTCCTGCGACCTTTCCCACGAGCTGGACACCAAGGCCCGCTTCCGGGTCAACATCTTTTTCCGCCAGGGGCACCTGACCACGGTGTTGCGGCGCTTGAGCACCGAGGTTCCCACCATCTCCCAGCTGAACCTGCCCGACGCCCTGAAAAAGACCAATATCGACCGCACCGGCTTCATCCTGGTCACCGGCGCCACCGGCACCGGCAAGTCCACGACCCTGGCCGCCCTGCTGGACATGTTCAACAACGAGCGCCCCGAGCACATCGTAACCCTGGAAGACCCCATCGAGTTCGTGCACCAGCACAAAATGGCCACCTTCAACCAGCGTGAACTGGGCACCGACTTCGATGATTTCGCCTCCGGCCTGCGGGCGGCATTGCGCCAGGCGCCGAAAATCATCCTGGTGGGCGAGATGCGCGACCGGGTCACCATGGAAATCGGTCTCACGGCGGCTGAAACCGGCCATCTGGTGCTCTCCACCCTCCACACCATCAATGCCGGCCAAACCATCAACCGGATCCTCGGCATGTTCGAGCACCATGAGCAGGGCCAGATCCGCAACCGGCTGGCCGACACCCTGCGCTGGGTCGTTTCACAACGGCTGCTGCCCAAGGAAGGAGGTGGCCGGGTGGCGGCTTTGGAAATCATGGGCACCAGCCTGCGGGTGCGGGAATTGATTTTAAACGGCGAACAGGAAGACAAAACCTTCTACGACGTGATCGCCGACGCCCGGGCGGCGGGCTGGCAAACCTTCGACCAGCACATCCTGGACCTTTACGAACAGGGGAAGATCAACGAGAAAACCGCCATCGGGTATGCCACCCGCCGCACCGCGATAAACCGCGGACTGGACCAGATCAAGGCGGCCAGGGGCGAAGAAACCTCTAAAATAAAAGATCTCAGCATGGAAGAAGGCGAAGAACAGGGCCGTCGCCGCCGTCGCTGATCTACTGTAACCGGGAGAAGATAGATGCTGTCACAATGCCCTCACTGCCATAAGCAACTGCAACTGACCGAGGCGCAACGGGATAAGGTAGCCCAGGCCCTGGCCGCCCTGCCTGAAGGCAAGACCCTGAAAATCGGTTGCCCCCTTTGCCACAACCCCATTCATTTGCGGCGCGACGGCAGCCTGGCCCACGAAGCCCGGCCGGAGAGCGGGGCCGAAAAAGCCGCCAGCCCTCCCGCCGCGTCTTCCGCGTCCGCCGATCTACCCGACAAGGCTCCCAAGCCGCCGGACATCAGCCTGCTGCAGCAGGTGGATGAAAGCAGCGCCGACGAGGCCATCAGGGATGTTCCCCTGGCCATGATTCTCATGGCCGAAGGCGATAAACGCCGGCGGGTGACGGAGGCTATGGAAGCCCAAGGTTACCAGGTGGAATTTCCGGAATCGGCCGCGGCGGCCATTGAGCGGATGAGGTTTGTCAGTTTTGCCGCCGTGGTCCTGCACAGCTACTTTGAGGGCGGCAAGCTGGGCGATTCAAGCTTTCACCAGCACATGCGCAAGATGCCCATGGCCGGCCGCCGGCAGCTGCTTTACGTGCTCATCGGGCCGGAATTTAACACCCTTTATGACCTGGAAGCCCTGACCCTTAGCGCCAACCTGACGGTCAACGAGCAGGATCTCGACCGGATCAAGCTGATCATCAAAAAGTCCCGCCACGATCACCGACAACTCTTCGGCCCGCTCCTGCAGGTAATGCAGGAGCATGGCAAAATCTAACGTAATCGTTCAGCAGCACCGCATCTTCGGGCGATCAGCCAGGCTTACGTACAGGGGGTACGCTGCACCTGGCTGCTTGCCCGAACCTGCGGCACTGCTGAACGATTACGGCCCGTTAAACCGGTAGGTTAGCACCCCTGCCAACCGAGCCCTTTTCTACCTGAGCGACAAACGGATGATATGCTGCTCCCGGCCGATCTGCAGGGCCAGCCGCAACTCTTCCACGGTGTCGGCTTCCGCCCCCGGTTCACCGGGAAAGAAGAGTACCCCATAGCCGATCTGATTAGGCCGAATAGGCCCGCTGGTCAGGGATTTCTCCGCCAGATCGCGGCGCACCCGGGCGCCGATATCGGCGTAACCCTCGGCGCCACCGGCCAGCACCCCGCCGGCCACCCCGATGGCCGCGCCTTTGCCGGCGGCGGAGCCGACATTTTCCCCGGTAACCAAGGCGAAAGCAGCCCCCACCACGGCCCCGGCAGCACCAAGCAACAAGGCCGGGCGACCGGCTTCCCGCATCGTCTCGCCCACCTCGACGTGCCCCTTGGCCCGGGCATGGGCCCGCTCCAGGGAAAGTACGGGCCAGGCCCGGTTTTCCTGATCAACCAGAAAGGTCTGGCCGGTATTGACCACCACCTCATCCCGGCTGTCGTTCTGAAAAGTCAACTGCACCGGCAGCAGCCCGGCCCGGCGGGCGTTAAAGCCAAAGGCCTCCTGGGCCTGCTTGGGGTCAACAAAGGCCACGGCACTGACCATCACCCCATTGATCTCCACCGCCCCCCGTTCGGGATCGGGCAGATCCAGCGGGGCCACCCGGTCACGGTAAGCGCAACCGCCCAGCACCAGCGAAAGCAACAGAACCAGCCCCAAAACCAAGACCCGGGCGCGGCGCCCGACAAAACAAGCGGACATAACCCCATCTCCTTATAATGAAGATCCTCCGGGGCGGCGGGCCTTGCCCAAACCGTCCCCGAAGACCACTGCTAACGAACACTGATGGCCACAAAACGGTGCTGGCCGCCACGATTAACCAACAGCAGCACCTCCCCCTTTTCCAGGGCGGCGGCCATCAGTTCAGCGTACTCGGTCAGGTTGCCGGCCGGCTGCTGATTGACCTCGACGATCACCTCGCCCCGGCGCAAACCGGCCCGCTGCGCCGGAGAGCCGGGCTCAACATGGGAGATCAACACCCCCACCTGCTCTTTGAGCCCCAGAGAACGGGCCACTTCTTCGGTCAGTTCCTGGACCCCCAGGCCCAGCTTTTCTTCGGCTTCACGGGTACGGGGCGCTGCGGGCTGATCATCTTCATCAAGTTTACCGATGGTGACCAGCAACTCTGTTTCCTGGCCCCGGCGAATCACCTTCACCGGCACCTCACTGCCCACCGGTGTCTGAGCCACCAGGGTGGGCACCATGCTCATCTGGGTGATCTCTTTACCGTCGTACTCGACAATCACGTCTCCAGGACGCATCCCGGCCTCGGCCGCCGGGCTCTCCGGGGAAACCTCCCCCACCAGGGCGCCGATGGGCCGGTCCAGCTGGAACTGGCGCGCCAGCTCGGGGGTTACATGCTGAATCAGCACCCCCAGCCAGCCCCGGGTCACGGTGCCGTGTTCCTGGATTTGACCGATGATATTCTTGGCCATATTCACCGGAATGGCAAAGCCGATGCCGATATTGCCGCCCCCCCGGGAGTAAATGGCGGTGTTTATCCCCACCATCTCGCCCTGCAGGTTGAACAGCGGGCCGCCGGAGTTGCCGGGATTGATGGAGGCATCGGTCTGAATAAAATTTTCATAGGGGCCACTGCCTAGAGACCGCCCCTTGCCGCTAACAATACCGGCGGTAACGGTCTGCTCGAAACCAAAGGGATTGCCGATGGCAATGACCCAGTCTCCCACCCGCAGGGCCTCGGAATCACCCATTGTTACTGCGGGCAACGGATTTCTGGGTTCGATTTTGAGCAGGGCCAGATCGGTTTTAGGATCCCGGCCCACCACTTCCGCGTCATACTCTTCGAAGTTGGTCAGCCTGATATTGATGGAGTCGGCGTTTTCCACGACATGGTTGTTGGTAACAATGTAACCATCAGGCGAAATAACCACCCCGGAGCCCAGGCTGGTACGCTGCATCTCTCGTGGGGGGGTGCCCCGGGGTGGAGTTCCCCCGGGAGGCCGGGAGTGGGGTGAGGGCAAGTCGAAAAAGCGCCGGAACAGTTCCGGCAGTTCCTCACCTTCGAAAAAGAATTGATGGGGGGAGCCGGGCGCCTGGACCGTCTGGGTGGTGTAGATATTGACCACCGACGGGCCGAGCTTTTCGGCCAGATCGGCAAAGGAAGGTGGCGGGGCCGCCCGGCCGGTGGCGGCGGCCAGCACCAGCAGAGCCGTAAGGGAGAACACAACAAACAGGCGGACCGCAGCCCCGCCCCGATGCATGGTAATTGAGCGGTTCATGGAATCTCCTTGCAAGCTTTTATGATTGTTGGCAAATGGATCAGGTTTCAATCTAATGGTTACCCGACGATTGTCAAGCCAGGCTGATTACAAAAAAGGGACCGCTGCGGTCGGGCAGGCCGAGCGGTCCCTGGAGAGCCCTTCGCCATGAAAGCGAAGGGGGAAAGGAAGAAACAGGCGCGTCCAACGCACCCGATTTTAAGACAGCAGCTCGGGCGACAATGTTCCTGGTTCCTGAAAAAAACGCACCACCGGACCTGGCGGAGTCTTACTCCGGCTGCCGGAAGCGAATGGCAACCTGGACCGACTCCCGGTCTCTGGCGAAGTCAGGCGAAAGCGCCGCCACCGGCGCAATGGCGGCGGATTTGCCGGCCAGCAACTCCCGCAAGCGGGGAAGTTCACAGGGCGGCAGTTCCAGCAGCATCATCTCCCGGCCGGGATAACCCACCCGCCATGAAGACTGGGAGTTGCATTCCGTCAGGAAGTTGTCCAGGTCGTCACTGCGGGTAACCTGAAAAACCACCAAGACATCGGGGCGCTGCATATTCAACCCCGGCAGCGGTGAGCGATGGGCCGGGATGGTGTCGTAGCTGAGGCCGGGAGCAAGCCCGGGGGACGCGGCGGGGGCCTGATAAGAGCGGGGAGACGTGGCGGCCAGGGTGGCATCGGGCAGCGGCACCCGGCGACTCTCTCCGGCCAGGCCGGCCACCTGGCCGACCTGCTGCCGGTCGCCGGCCAGCTTCTCTTCCTGGCCGGCAACCGGCGGCCAGGGAATCATGGAGTTTTTCACCAGTACCGCCAGCAGCATGGCCGTGGCCACGGTACCGGCGGCCGTGGGCACAGACACCGAGAAATCCTGCCGCTGCCACCAGTCCAGCAACCGGGTGAACCAACTCGCAGTGGCCTGCCGCTGCTCCACCGCGGCCAGAATCCCGGGCAACAGTTCCGGCGGCGCCGGCTGCGGCTCCAGATCGTGGAGCCGTTCCATGGTGGCCTGAAACAGGTGCCACTGACGACGACATTCGGGACAGGCCGCCAGGTGGCCATCAAAGGCCTCCTGTTCCGGGCCGGTTAACTCCTGGTCCAGGCGGGCAGTGTACAGCGCTGGCAGTTGGGCACATTCCACAACACAATCCATAGATAACCTCAGATGCTGTAACTGATTTTACTACAAAACTTTTTCCAGACGACTTTTCAGGGCCAGCCGGGCCCGGTTCAGCTTGGACTTCACGGTTCCCAGCGGAATGGCTAAAATATCGCCGATCTCGTCGTAGGTAAGCCCTTCAATATCCCGCAACAGGATGATCTCCTTTTCCGCCGGCGCCAATTCGGCAATGGCACGACGAACCAGCCGATCCTGGTCACGGCGGCCCAGCACCCCCTCCGGCGATTCCCCGTCGGTCAGGTGCAGGGGACGATCGGGATCATCCAACGAACTGCTGCGAAAAAAACCGCGGCGCTGCAAGCGCTTGTATCGATTGCGGCAATGATTAAGGGCCAACTGGTAAAGCCAGGCCCCGAACTTGGCCTCATCACGCAGACTGGCCAAAGAGCGATGCACGGTGATAAAGATATCCTGGGTCAGATCCTTGGCCTCTTCTTCATCCTTGACGTAGTTGAGGGCCAGGTTGTAGATCCTTCCCTGGTGTAACCGGACCAGGTCGGCAAAGGCTCGCTCATCGCCTTTTCGTAGGGCTCGAACCAGTTCCGCGCTTTCGTTTTCTTCCTGTTTTGGCATACGGAATAATAAAGGTTCGAGGTGCCTTCCGTAGTTACGGACAGCCGGTACCCCTCGAAAGTTCCCGCCGCCGCTCATTTTTTTAAAACTGGTACATGGTAGCCGCAGACCCGCCACAAAGCAAGTTATTCACGGCCCCCCGTCCAGCCCCAAGCGACTTTGACGTTGCCCGGGAGAAAAAGTACGGCAACGTTGCCAGCGATTAAGATACTGTGTTAACTTATCGCTTGGTTTCAAGTGCGGTGCTGCTGGGCGGTTACAAGATTACCAAGCGAGGTGGCCATGAGTCAGGAATTCGATATCGAAAAAATCATCCAGGATCTGAAAAAGATCATGCCTTTCAAAGATACCACCCAGGAAAGCGATATCGTGCTGATCATCGCCGACCAGCTGTTTTACGCGGTGGTCACCGACATCGCCCGGGACGACAGCCGGCGGGATGAGTGGTGGCATGTCACCTTTCAGCTGCTGACCATCCCCCCCCGGCAGGTAATCTGGACACTGCGGGAGGAACAGTTCACCGGCCAGGAGATCTTCACCATGGGCGGTGAAAAGCGATACATCAAGGCCATCTCCTGGCGCCCCGAAGATGGCACCCCGGCCGCCACTGAACCTGCCGCCACCGCTGCCAAGCCCGGCAAGAGTTCCCGCCGGCGCAAATCTCACCTGAAAGTCATCAAGTAACCGCCTCCTAACGGGAACCGCCACCATGGCCACCGAACGTGACCTGATCACCGCCATCGCGCGCCGCGCCGCCGCCTTCGCCCCGGCAGCTTCGCCCTCCGGCCTGCGGCAGGGTATCGGGGATGATTGCGCCATCTGGCAGCCGACCCCCGCCACGGACTCCCTGGTCACCACCGACACCCTGGTGGAGGGGGTGCATTTCGACCGCCGCTGGCACCCTCCTCGCCTGCTGGGGCGCAAGGCGGTGGCGGTTAACATGAGCGACATCGCCGCCATGGGCGGCACACCCCGTTATGCCCTGCTTTCGCTGGGCCTGGGCGAGGCGGAAAACCCCGCCTGGCTGGAGATGATGCTGGACGGCCTGGCCGAAGCGGTGGCCGCTTACGGAGCCGTGCTGATCGGCGGCGATACGGTAAAAAGCCCAGAACGGCTGCTATTAACGGTGACCATTATCGGGGAGAGCCCGGCCTCCCGGGCCTGCCTGCGTTCCGGCGGGCAGGCCGGCGACTCGATCTGGGTGGGCGGGCCCCTGGGACTGGCAGCCGGCGGTTTGGAGCTGTGCCGCCGGGATCTGGCCGCCGACCCCCAATGGCAGGAGGCGGTTCAAGCCCACCTTGACCCGCCGGCCCAGGTGGAACTGGGACGGCGGCTGGCGGCGGCGGGAGTGGTACACGCCATGATGGATCTTTCCGACGGCCTGGCCACCGACCTGGCTCATATCTGTGCGGCCAGCGGGGTCGGGGCCGAAGTGGAGGCGGAGTTGCTGCCGGTTCCCGACCTGCTGCACCGGGCCGCCGCCGTCTGCCAGGCCGACCCCCTCAACTGGGCCCTGTGCGGCGGCGAGGACTACCGCCTGCTGTTTACCGCCGATCCCGCCCGGGATGGAGCCATTGCCGAGCTGGGCCGCGACCTTGCCGACACCACCCTGACCCGCATCGGCCGCCTCACCGCCCCACCGCCCGGCGGCCCGGGGGTGCTTTTGCGAACCGCCGACGGCCAAAGCCGGGAAATCGGCTATGGCGGTTATGATCATTTTCGAACTGCCCCATGACCGAAGCCAATCCTTTTGCCCTGATCACCGAATTTACCCCCGCCGGCGACCAACCGAGAGCCATCGAGCTTTTAAGCCGGGGGGTCAACCAGGGAGCGACCCACCAGGTGCTGCTGGGGGTTACCGGCTCGGGCAAGACCTTTACCATGGCCCAGGTGATCGCCGAAACCGGGCGCCCGGCGCTGATTCTGGCCCCCAACAAGACCCTGGCGGCCCAGCTCTACTCCGAGTTCAAAGAGCTTTTCCCCCATAACGCGGTGGAGTATTTTGTCAGCTATTACGACTATTACCAGCCGGAGGCCTATATTCCCCAGAGCGATACCTATATCGAGAAAGACTCGGCCATCAACGACACCATCGACAAGATGCGCCACGGCGCCACCCGGGCCCTGCTCACCCGCCGGGACGTGATCATCGTGGCCTCGGTCTCCTGTATTTACGGCCTGGGCTCGCCGGAGGAATACCTGAACATGCACCTGGCCCTCAAGGTCGGCGAGGATTACCCGCCGGTGGAAATCCAGCGCCGCCTGGTGCATATGCTTTACGAACGCAACGACTACTCCTTTCATCGCGGCACCTTCCGGGTCCGGGGCGATGTGATCGAGATCTTCCCGGTGCATGAAGAAGAACAGGCCCTGCGGGTGGAGCTGTTCGGCGACACCATCGAGGCTATCCGGGTGGTGGACCCCCTGCGCGGGGTGGTCCATGCCGAACAGGACGAAGCCACGGTCTTTCCCGGCAGCCACTTTGTCACCTCCCGGGAGCGCCAGCAGCAGGCCGTTAAGACCATTAAGGCCGAGCTGAAGGAGCGCCTGCGGGAGTTGGAAAGTGCCGGCCGCCTGCTGGAGGCCCAGCGCCTGGAACAGCGCACCAACTTCGACCTGGAAATGCTGGCCGAGTTGGGCTACTGCCACGGCATTGAAAACTACAGCCGCCATTTCACCGGCCGCCCGCCCGGCGCGCCCCCCCCCACCCTGCTGGACTATTTCCCCGATGACTACCTGCTGCTGGTGGATGAATCCCACGTCAGCATCCCCCAGGTGCGGGGAATGTACCGGGGAGATCGCTCCCGCAAGGAAACCCTGGTGGAGTACGGCTTTCGCCTCCCTTCCGCCCTGGACAACCGCCCGCTGATGTTCGACGAATTCGCCGCCCGGACCAACCAGGCCATCTACGTCTCCGCCACCCCCGGCGACTATGAGTTGGAGATGGCCCAGGGACGGGTGGTGGAGCAGATCATCCGCCCCACCGGGTTGATGGACCCGGCCATCGAGGTACGCCCGGCCTCCGGCCAGGTGGACGACCTGTTGGCGGAAATCCGCCACCGGGCCGAGCGGAACGAGGCGGTCCTGGTGACCACGCTGACCAAGCGGATGGCCGAGGATCTGTGCGAATACTACGCCAATCTCGGGGTCCGGGTCCGCTATCTCCATGCCGACATCAAGACCCTGGAGCGGATGGAACTGCTCCGCGATCTACGCCGCCGCGAGTATGACGTGCTGGTGGGGATCAACCTGCTGCGGGAGGGGCTGGACCTGCCGGAGGTCTCTCTGGTGGCGGTGCTGGACGCCGACAAGGAGGGGTTCCTGCGCAGCGAACGCTCCCTGATCCAGACCTGCGGTCGGGCCGCCCGCAACGCCGATGGCCTGGTAATCCTCTACGGCGACCAGCTCAGCGAGGCCATGGCCCGCACCATCGCCGAAACCAATCGGCGGCGGGCCATCCAGGCGGAGTACAACCGGGAGCACGGCATCACCCCCGCCACCATCCGCTCGCGGATCAAGGACATCATGGCCAGCATCTATGAACAGGATTACGCCACCGTGGAGGTGCCGGAACAGGCTGTCGCCGAGGAGCAGCCGGTGTTCCGCAGCCGAGATGAGTTGCGCAAGGAGATCCGGCAATTGGAAAAGGCCATGCAGGAAGCGGCCAGGGAATTGGCCTTCGAGGATGCCGCCGAATTGCGGGATCGCATCAAGGTCCTGAAAGAGCAAGAACTTAACTGGTAGACGGAGTTACCCAAAAAACACCATGGCCATCAAAAACCCCCATTTGCACGCCCTGTTCCGCCGCCTGGCACCGCCTCTTTATCACCTGGTCAGCCGGGGCCTGTTTGCCTCCTGCCGAGTGCGGACCCAGGGCCTGGAACATTTGCAACATTGCCTGGCGCGGCAGCCTTTTATTTCCGCCTGCTGGCATTATGCGGTGTTTTTTCATCTTTACCAGGTCAAGCGCCAGCAGTTGGCCCTGGACCCCAAGGCCCGCTGGGTGCTGATGGTCTCCGCCAGCGATGACGCCGAACTGCTCAGCGGCGCTTTGCGGCTGATGAACGCTGAACTGGTGCGCGGCTCCCGCAACCGGGGTGGGGTGGCGGCCCTGAAGAGCATGATCAGCCAGGTAAAACAGGGGGCCAACGCCGGCATCATCGCCGACGGCTCCCAGGGTCCGGCCCGCATCGCCCAGGCCGGGGCGGTGCTGCTGGCCTCACGCACCGGCGCCCCGATTCTGCCTTCGGCCTGGGCCGCCGACCGTTGCTGGCGACTGCGCTCCTGGGACCGCACCATGATCCCCAAGCCCGGCGCCCGGATCAGCTATCACTACGGCCCGCCCCTGGAGGTCCCGGCCAACATCAAGAGTGAAGAAACGGAAAAATACCGCCACGAATTGGAAGTTCGCCTTAACGCTCTCTACCTTGAGGCCATGGCCGCCTGCGGGTAAGCGATCACGGGGCACCCCACCTTGCGGCGATCAGCCCGGCTTGCGTACTGAGGTACGCGGCGCCGGTCTGCTTGCCGCAATCTGGGGCACCCCGTGACCGCTTACTCCTTTACCCATGTTCCATGCCCGGCAGGCGCACCAGCTCGAACCAGTACCGCTCCAACCCTTTCAGGGCGGCATTAAACTCTTCCATCCCGGCAGGTTTGACGATATAGCCGGCGGCGCCGGCCTGGAAGCTGGCCTCGACATCTTGTGGGCTGTCCGAGGTGGTGAGAATCACCACCGGGATTGCCGCCAGGCCGGGGTCGGCCTTGAGTTCGGCCAGCAGTTCGCGGCCGTTCATCCGCGGCATGTTAAGGTCCAGCAGGATCAGGTGGGGGCGGGGGGCGGAGGCAAAACTCTCACCCTGGCGACGGAGGAAATCCAGGGCCACCAAACCATCTTTAACATGATGCAACCGGCAGGGCGCCTCGTTTTCTTCCAGCCCGAGTTGAACCAGGTGCGCATCCGCCGGCTCATCCTCCACCAGCAGGACATCAAAATATTTTGCACCGGCAAAATGTCTCATGGGGTCTTCAACCTCAACTGCTCGCCGCTTGGGTTCGGAGGTTCAACGCAACAGCGCCGGCGGCGTTGCCCACCGGCGGCGACATTGAATGTTCATCAGGCAGGATTGACAATATCTTATAAGCAGTTTTCCCACAACCCCGTTTTTACCATACCGGAAGGCATTAATTTATTATTATCTACCGACATGGAGCCAACCAAGCAGAGCACACGAGGAGAGCACACGAGAAGATGAGCAAGGCTGAAATCATCGATATTGAGCAGGCGGTCGATCGCCTGGAGCAGGAGGTTCCCAACTACCGGGTGCCGGTGGTCGATTTGATCGCCGTACAGAGCCAGGACCCATACAAGGTGCTGGTGGCAACCATTCTTTCGGCTCGCACCCGGGATGAAACCACCGCCGGGGCGGCAGCCCGGCTTTTCGCCCGGGCCCCGGACCTCGACACCCTGGCCCGGCTCAGCGAGGAAGAGCTGGCCAAACTAATCCGACCGGTGGGGTTTTTTCGTGCCAAGGCCGGTTATCTGGCCCGCCTGCCGGCGGCGCTGACGGCTAAATTCCGGGGTAAAATTCCCGCCACCGTGGAGGAACTGGTCCAGCTGCCGGGGGTGGGGCGCAAGACCGCCAACCTGGTGGTGGCGGTGGCCTTTGAACGGCCGGCGATCTGTGTTGACACCCATGTCCACCGGATCATGAACATCTGGGGTTACGTCAACACCACCACCCCCGAGGCCACGGAAAAGGCGTTGCGGGCCAAGCTGCCGCAACCTTACTGGCGCCGTATCAACTCTTTGCTGGTGGCCTTCGGCCAGGAAATCTGCCGCCCGGTGGGACCACACTGCGATCGCTGCCCGCTGGCCCAGCTCTGCCCCCGGCTGGGGGTCCGCCCCCGCAAGCCCCCGGCCCCGCGCCCCCCCATGTCCGCCGCCCCCGGCGGAACCTCCTTGCGGCTGGCCTCCTGGAACGTCAATGGGCTGCGGGCCATTGCCAAAAAAGGATTCGCCGAGCTGGCCGGAGAACTTGACGCCGACCTGCTGGCCATTCAGGAGATCAAGGCCCATCCGGACCAACTTCCCGCCGAGGCACGGGCGTTGCCGGGCTACCAGGCCTTCTGGCTGCCGGCCAAACGCAAAGGATATTCCGGAGTAGCGATCTACAGCCGGCTGGAGCCGCTCAAGGTGCTTTACGGGATGGGACAGGAAGAGAAGTACGAGCAGGAAGGCCGGGTGCTTACCATGGAATTTGCCGACTTTTTTCTGGTCAACGCCTATCTGCCCAACGCCCAGCCGGAGTTGGCCCGCCTGCCCTTCAAGCTGGATTTCTGTCGCCATTTTCAGCAGTTTTGCGAGAACCTGGCGACCCAAAAAAACGTCGTGGTCTGCGGGGACTTAAATGTCGCCCACCGGGAAATCGACCTGGCCCGGCCCCAGGAGAACCAGCAGAGCCCCGGCTTTTCCCCGGCGGAAAGGGCCTGGCTGGACGGCTTCCTGGCCAACGGCTTCACCGACACCTTTCGCCTGTTCAACCAGGAGGGAGGTAACTATACCTGGTGGAGTTATCGCGGCGGGGCCAGGCAGCGCAACGTGGGCTGGAGAATCGATTATTTCTGCATCGACAGCGCCGGTCGCCGGCGGGTGCGGGAGGCCGGCATCCGCCCGGAGATCATGGGCTCGGACCACTGCCCGGTAACCTTGACCCTGGGGTAAACAATTGTTGCGGCGAAGCGCCAACTAAAGGCGATCGTCGGCCGCTTTTGCCAGGGCCTCCCGTACCTCTTCACCCTCAAGCCAGCCCTGCAACGCCTCGGCCAACTGCTGCAGACCCCGGCGATGGGCGACCACCCCGCCAAAAGCGTCGGGGCTGGGCGCCTGCTGCCGGAAGGCAAACTTCCGCCGGCTTGCCGCCGTGCCGGCGGGGCTTATCAGTTCGGCCCTCACTTCCAGCAGGGTATGGCTGTCGGAGGCGGTCTGAAAGATTTGTACAAATTCATCCAGGGTCAACCGCAGCCGGCAGAGTTCCAGGCCGGCGGCCAGGGCTTGCGGTTCGGGCCATTCGGCGCCCTCCGGCCGGTCGCCCTCGGCGGTAAGTCGACCGTTGGCAAAGTAACGTTCCAGGCTGCGGGCGATCATTTCCCCCGGCTCCGCCACCCAGCGACTCTCCCGGTACTCGCGCCGCCGCAACTCACCATCGTCCCGGTAGGCCAGGCGATACTGCATGGTCCGGCTCCGCAGCCAGGAAGGAACCAGTACCTCCACCCGGGGACCGGCCTGGCCGACCCGCACCGTGTTGGCAAGAGGCTCATCCTGGGGCAAGGGCAAGCGCAACTCGTAATAGGCCGGGGCCGGCGGCGGCTCCGCCACCAGACCGCAGCCGCTTATCCACAGCAGAACCACCAGCAGCGACAACCAGACACGCATCGATTCCTCCCTGAGCTTTCTTATATTGCCCCGGTAACCGTTCAGCGGGCGCTCTCACCCGGGCCCGGCTCCGGTTCCGCCCAACCCCGCAGCAGAAGCTCCGGGTTAAGCTCAAGCTCTTCAAGCAGATAGTTCAAACGCCGCGAGCCGGCACCGATATCCTCCAGCATCCGGTCGATTTTAGGTAGGGTTTCGGCCTGCAAACGCTGCCCGGCTTGCCCCAGTTCGCGGCCAAGTTCGGACGCCGCCGTCTCCAGCCGGGCGCTCATCCCGTCCAGGGAGACCAGCAGGGTCCGCAGATCATCCACCGCCGGCAGCGCCTCGCCCCCCAGTTGCTCCAAATTTTCCAGCACCGCCGCCAGCCGTTGCTGGTTGTCCGGCCCGAGCAGCTCCTGCATCGCCTCCAGGGTGGCCGGTAAACCCTCGAGGCCCTGGTCGATACTCTCACCGGCGGAGGTCAGTTGCACCACCATCTCATCAAACCGCACCTGGTTCTCGGCACTGAGAAATTTCGCCAGATTATTGGACATCAGCTCAAGCCCCTGCATGGCCTCCAGGGCCGCCTCGGCGATCCTGGTAAGCATGCTGGGTTTCAACGGCAAACGGGGCGGGTACCCCGGCTCGGCCACCAGCGGCCGGGGGTCGGAACCATCATCCTCAAGCTGGACGTAGGCCACCCCGGTAACTCCCTGGGTGTCCAGAACCGCCACGGTCCCCCGGGTGACCGGGAGTTGATCGTCAATCCTGATCGTCACCAGAATTTGGCGGGGATCCTCCGCATCGAGCCGGATATCGGTAACCTTGCCCGCCGCGATCCCCCTGAACCTTACATCGGCGCCCACGTTGAGGTTGCCGATATTGCCCTCGGTGACCAGAATGTATTCGCCCGCCAGCTCACGCTCACCGGCAAACCACCAGATGGCCAGCACCATCGCCGTGCCCAGCACCAAAACGAAAATTCCCGCCGCCAGGGCATAACTGCGGTTTTCCATCACGCTACTCTTTCAGTCACTTTGAGGTTGGTAATCGTGCTGCAGCACCGTATCTTCGTAATCGTTCAGCAGCACCGCATCTTCGGTCCGTCACAAGGCCGTTGTCGTCGGCAGGCCAAAAAAACGCTCAACAAAGGGGTGCTGCAACTGCCTGGTTTCCTCCAGCGAGAGGGCGCTGATAATCCGCCGGTCGGCCAGCACCGCCACCCTGCCGGCCAGGGAACTCAAGGTGGCTACATCATGGGTAACCAGCACCACAGTGATCCCCAGCTGCCGCTGCAACCTCCTGATCAGCCGGACAAAGGCCACGCTACGATCGGGATCCAGACCGGAGGTGGGCTCATCCAGCAGCAGCAGTTCCGGCTCCAGGGCCAGGGCCCGGGCCAGCGCCACCCTTTTCACCATCCCTCCGGACAGCTCCGCCGGCATCAACAGGGCATGTTCCGGTTCCAACTCCACCATGGCCAGCTTGTAAGCCACCAGATCCCGGACCTCCTCTTCCCGCACCACCCCCAGTTCACGCAAGGGGAAAGCAATATTATCCCCCACACTGAGGGCGGAAAACAAGGCCCCATGCTGAAAAAGCACCCCGAACCGCCGCCGCCGGGCCTGGCGGGCCAGGTAGTCCCCGGCCCACAGCGGCTCGCCGAACAGGAAAACCTCCCCGGCCGCCGGCCGGTTCAGGCCGATGATATGGCGCAGCAGGGTGGTTTTGCCGCTGCCCGAACCTCCCACCAGCGCCACAATCTCATCGGCCCGGATTTCCAGGTCCACCCCGTCCAGTACCAGGTTGGCTCCGAAACGGCAAACCACTCCCCGCAACTCCACCACTTTGCTCGCCGCTGTGCCCTTCATTACAGGGGAACCCCGACGTTGCGCAGCATCACCGCAAACACCGCATCAACCAAAATCACCGTGGTGATGGCGGTAACCACCGAAGCCGTGGTGTGGGCCGCCAGGCTCTCGGTGTTGGGCCGGATACGCAGCCCGAAATGGCAGGCCACCAGCGCGATCAGCAGCCCGAACACGGCGCCTTTGCCAAGCCCGATGTAGAGGTTGGCAATGGGTACCACCTGCGGCAGTTTTTCCATGAAAAAGGCAAAACTGATTCCCAGTTGCATATTGGCCGACAACATGCCCCCCAGCAGGGCCACCGCCGAGGTCCACAGCACCAGCAACGGCATTACCAGGGTAAGGGCCAGCACCTTGGGCAACACCAGGCGAATGGTGCGGGAAATCCCCATGGCCGCCAAGGCGTCGATCTCTTCGGTAACTCGCATGACGCCAAGTTGGGCGGTCATGGCCGAGCCGGAACGACCGGCCACCAGGATCGCCACCAGCACCGGCCCCAGCTCACGTATAATCCCCAGGCCGAGGATGTCGATCAGATAGACCTCCACCCCAAAGGCCTCCAACTGCATGGCCGACAGGTAGGAGAGTACCACCCCGATGAGAAAGCCCACCAGCGCCGCCACCGGCATGGCCTTAACCCCAACCTTATACATGTTGGCGGAAAGCTCACGCAAAGGCCACTGGCGGGGATGGCGCACAAGGAAAAGCAGATCCAGCAGCAACTGCCCCAGCAGGGTAACCAGGTCGCGGGCATGGCCAAGGAAGGTGAACAGCATCGACCCCAGCAAAACCAGGGCCTCCAGCAGGGTAAAGCGGTGCGGCCGGGGCAGGGGCCTGCCGCTGTGGGCCGCCACCGCCGCAATCACCCCCCGCAGTTCATCATTAATCTCCAGGTTTTTGGGCCAGCTTCGCCCCCAGTGCTGCCAGAGCAACATGGCGCCGAAGCTGTCCAGTCGCTCCACCTCGCGCAGGGACCATGATGCACCGGCCGGTGTCGCTTGCAATTGCGGCCGGATTGCCGCCAGATGACGGGCCAGTTCCCCCAGGGTCCAGCTACCCGCCAGTTGTCGGCCGTCACGGGCATCGATTTGCAGGCGGGGACGGGCCATGGGGGTCAACCATTCCGGTCCAGCACCTGCCGGACCTTGGTCAGCAGGTCGTTGATGGACATGGGCTTGCAGAGCAGGGGGGTCTGCCGGTCCAGGGAAACCTTCCGCCGCAGCAAATCGGGGGCATAACCGCTGGCAAAAAGGCAGCGCACCCCGGGGGCCTGGGCAGCAATGGCGTCGTAGGCCTCCTTACCGTTTAGCCGGGGCATGATCAGGTCAAAGAGCAGCAAATCGATCTCGTCGCGGTGCTGCTGGAATTTGGCCACCGCATCTTCACCATCCACCGCCTCGATCACCCGGTAGTTAAACTTTTCGAGCACCGAGCGGGTCATTTGCCGGATAGCGGCATCATCTTCGGCCACCAAAATGGTCTCTCCGGCCCCCTTGAGGACAAGCTCGGGCGTCCGGGCGCCGGTTGCCCCCCGGCTCTGCCGGCCACCACCCACCAGCAAGGGCAGATAAATCCGGAAGGTGGTGCCTTTGTCGGGCTCACTGTACATCTGAATATACCCCTCATGCTGCTGCACGATACCGTAGGCCACCGCCAGGCCCAAACCGGTCCCCTGCCCCACCTCCTTGGTGGTAAAAAAGGGCTCGAAAACCCGGCGACTGGTCTCGGGGCTCATCCCCTGACCGCTGTCGGAGACACTCAGCCGGGCATAAACCCCCGGCTTACCGTAACCATGTTCGGCAACAAAGTCGGCATCCAGTTCGATCAGGCTGGTGGCCAGGCTGAAAATGCCTCCGGTGGGCATGGCATCCCGAGCGTTGGTGGCCAGGTTCAGCAGCACCTGTTCCAGTTGATGGGCATCGGCCAGCACCGGCAGGGCATCCCGGCAGCACTCCACCCGCAACTCGATATCCTCGCCGATCATGCGCTGCAGGAACCTCTCCACTTGCACCACGACCTCATTGAGATCCACCGGCTTACGCTCGCTGCTCTGCTTGCGGCTGAACAGGAGCAAACCCTGGGTCAGGTGGGCCCCCCGTTTGGACGCCGCCATGATCTGCTCCAGGTTGCCCCGCAGGGCCTCATCGGCGCTGGGGCTGAGCTGGCTGATCTGGCAGTAGCCGATGATGGCGGTGAGGAGATTGTTGAAATCATGGGCAATACCCCCGGCCAGGGTGCCCACCGACTCCATTTTCTGGGCCTGGCGCAGTTGCTCTTCCAGCTTGCGCTGTTCGGTGATATCGCGGGCGGAAGAGAGGGAGCCGGTCACCCGGCCCTGGTCATCTTTGAGCACCCGGGACCACCAGGCCAGCAGCCGGGCCTTGCCGTCACGGCGCCGCTGCAGGTTCTCTCGGTAGATCACCTCATCGCCGCCCGGCTGAGGATAGATCGTCTCGGCGGCGGACTCTTCCCCGACCCAGAAGTCGGCCGCCGCGCGCCCCAGCAGGTCTTCGCCAAAAAAGTCAAAACCGGCGGAATTAGCCCAGGTGTATTCCTGGTTGGAGTCAACCTGGACGATGATATCCGGCACCGCCGCCAGCAGGGCCTGCAGGCGCTGCTGGGAGGCCACCAGCCGGGCTTCCAGTTGGGCCCGGACCCGTGCGTGGCGGATGGCCCGCAACAGATCGTCGCCGCTGACCCGGCCTTTGACCAGGTAATCCTGGGCCCCGGCCTCCAGGGTACTCAGGGCGAATTCGTCATCGGCATGACCGGTGAGCACCACGATGGGGACAGTGGGCATCAGGGCGTGCACGGCCCGCACCGTCTCCAGGCCGCTGGAGTCGGGCAGGGTCAAGTCCAGCAGGATCAGCTCCGGCATCAACCGGGTCAGGTAAGCTTTGGTCGCCGCCAGACTGTCGGCCACCTCCAGATTATAGCGCTTGGGGGCTGCTTCGGCCAGCAAGTGCTTGATCAGCGCGGCATCACCCGGCTCGTCTTCCACCAGCAGAATATGGCACTTATTTGCATCGCTCATCGCGTCCGCCTTTGGCCTTAGATCGCGGTACCGGGTAACCGCTCACATAGCTTATTCCGGGCCTAACTATATGCCAAGGAATAAGTGGTCAGTTGCTGCCCAGGGAATCGGTCAGCCGCCGCAAGGCGGCGGGCAGATCGGCCGCGGCCGGCAACCGCAGGGTGGCGTGCCCCACCTTGCGACCCGGGGCTGCCGATTTGCCGTAGGCATGCAAGTGCAGCCCGGGGTGCTGCAACAGCTCGGCTGCCTTCGGCAATTCGCCGATAAAATTGAGCATCGCCGCCTGCCCTACCGGTTCCGTTGACCCCAGAGGCCAGCCGAGGATAGCCCGCAGATGATTGGCAAACTGACTGGTTTCCGTCCCTTCGATGGTCCAGTGGCCGGAGTTGTGAACCCGGGGTGCGATTTCGTTGGCCACCAGGCCCGTATCGGTCTGAAAAAATTCAAAGGCCATTACCCCGACATAATCAAAATGCTCCATAATCCGGCGGCTGTAATCCTCGGCCTGGGCCTGCAGAGGATCGCCGGGCCGGGCCAGGGAAAGATGGAGAATACCCTCCCGGTGGGTGTTTTCCGCCAACGGGTAGAAGACCATCTCGCCGTCGCGCCCCCGCACCGCCACCTGGGAAACCTCGCGCTCAAAAGGCACAAAGGACTCCAGGATCAGTGCGCTTCCCCCCAGGCTATCCCAGGCCGCCGCCAAATCGGCCTCTTGGCGCAGCACCACCTGCCCTTTGCCGTCATAGCCCAGCCGCCTGGTTTTCAGCACCGCCGGCAAACCCAGCTCGGCCGCCGCTTCCTGCAACTCCTGCTTGGCAGACACCGGCCGGTAAGCGGGAGTGGGAATGGCCAGTTGCTGAAAGCACTCCTTTTCCCGCAGGCGGTCCTGGGCCGTCTCCAGCACCGCCGGCCGAGGGAAAACCTCCACCCGGCCAGCCAGAAACTCCAGGGCATCCACCGGCACGTTTTCAAATTCGAAGGTAACCAAGTCCACCTTTTGGGCCAGTTCCGCCAAGGCCTGCCGGTCGTCGAAGGACGCCACCGTTAAGGGTGCCACCTGGCCGCCGCAGGCGGCCGGGTTGGGATCCAGCATGGCAAACTGCAACCCCAGCGGATAGCCGGCCAGCGCCAGCATCCGGCCCAACTGCCCGGCGCCGATAATCCCTACTTTGCCCGTTTCGACACGCTCGCTCTTCATCAAGCGTCGCCCCCCACCGGCAGGCGCGGATCGGGATCGGCCAGCACCGTAGCCGTTTGCTGCCGGCGAAACCTCTCCAGGGCGGCCGATACCGCCTCGTACTTGTTGGCCAGAATGGCGGCGGCGAGCAGGGCGGCGTTTTTGGCCCCGGCCGGACCAATGGCCAGGGTGCCCACCGGGATCCCGCCCGGCATCTGGACGATGGAGAGCAAAGAGTCCAGCCCGTTCAAGCTACGGGACTGGACCGGCACACCCAGCACCGGCAAGGAGGTGCGGGCCGCCACCATGCCGGGCAAATGCGCCGCCCCGCCGGCCCCGGCAATAATTACCTCCAGGCCGCGCTCTTTAGCCCCGGCGGCATATTCAAACAACAACTCCGGGGTGCGGTGGGCGGATACCACCCGGACTTCATGGGCAACCCCCAGCTCCTCCAGGGTTTCCGTCGCATGACGCATGGTCTCCCAATCGCTGCGGGAGCCCATGATTACTCCAACCAGAAATTTTTCCATCGACTGACTCTTTTTTAGGGTTAAATCTTGCGCCACGCTCCGGCGCCGGCAAACCTGCTGAAATTATATTAAATTTATCTTTTTTGGGAAAGTTAATATATACAAAGCAGCAAACTACGTTTATTATCTGTTAACAGCCAGGCGTCAGAGCCGCCAGGTTGCCCGCCCCGGCAGTCCGGCCTTACCCCCAGTAACTTATTAAAAAAACTTTGTTTTTGCTGCGCCCAAAACTATGCGTAACTCCTCTTCCGCCACCAACCACTCCAGGCTGCAAAAACTCTTGTCCGGCAACGGCAGCGCCACTGGTTTCCGCTGGTTCGTCCTGGTGCTGCTGCCGGTCCTGCTGCTGTTGGCGCTGGCCGGGCAACGGGCCATTGCCGGTTGGGATCGAGCCGCCCTGAACCTGGGCTTTCTCGCCCTGCTGGCCGTGCTGGGCCTGCTGTTTCTGCTGCTGGCTTACATTCGCCAAACCCAGCTTACCCGGTTGCGCGCCACCCAGCAGAACATGGTCTTCGGCCTGGCCAACCTGGCGGAAATGCGAGATCCCGACACCGGCAAGCACCTGGAACGCACCCGGGGTTACGGGGTGATCCTGGCCGACACCCTGCGCCGGCAACCAAAATTTCGCCGGCTGATCGACGATAAGTTTATCGCCAATCTTTACGATGCCGCCCCCCTGCATGATCTGGGCAAGGTCGGGGTTCCCGACCGTGTTCTGCTGAAACCCGGCCGCCTGGACCAGGAAGAGTTTGCCGTGATCCAAAGCCATGCCACCACCGGGGCCCGCATTTTGGAGCGACTGATCGAAAAAATCGACGAACCGGTCCCCTTTCTGCTCATGAGCCACAAGATCGCCCTGCACCACCACGAAAAATACAACGGTTCCGGTTACCCGGCAGGGCTGGCCGGCGAGGACATTCCCCTGGAGGCAAGAATCTACGCCCTGGGCGATGCCTACGATGCCATTCGGGCCAAGCGCCCCTACAAGGCGCCGGTGACCCACCTGGAAACCGTGCAGCGTATTTATGCCTCCCGGGGTACCCACTTCGACCCGGACATCGTAAACGCCTTCCTGGACTGCGAAGAGCATTTCATGGAGCTGTTTGATTCCTACCAGGTTTATGACGATGTCTACCTGCACCGTGCCAAAGCCGATGCCCAGGAGGGAGGCGGCATTGAGCCGGCGGTGGTCTGGAGTCGCGAATTTGAGTTGGGGTTGGACATCATCGACCGGCAGCACCGGGAGTTGATCGAGCGGATCAACTCCTTACTGAACGCCGTCCGCCAGGGCAAGGGCCGGGAGGAGAGCATGACCTTGCTGCGTTTTCTGCAGGAATACGTGATCGAGCATTTCCGGTCCGAGGAAATTTACATGCGCCACATGGGCTACCAGGATTACGAGACCCACAAGGAAATGCACGATACTTTCGTGGCCGATCTGCACGACCTGACGGCGGAAGTGGAGAAAACCGGCATCACCTCCGAGCACGTGGTGCAAATCAATAAACGGGTAATCAACTGGGTGGTGGCCCACATTTTTCTGGTGGACAAAAACCTGCGGGATTGCCGCCGACCCACCGAGCAATAAAAAAAGCCGGCCCGTGGCGCTGCTGCCCCGAACCGGCTTTCTCCCTTAACAGCCCGTCTCACCCCCCAGCGGCATCGCCGGCGAGCAAACCCTGGCCGCCTCAGTTCAACTCTTTCATAATCGCCTCGGTCACCTCACCGATGGAGGGCCGGCCGTCCACCGAGATCACCTTGGTGCCGCCGCCGATTTGCTTGAAAAAATTAACCGCGGCCATGGTGCCGGTATTATCGTCGTAATAAATATCGTGCCGCTTGTCGATGGCCTCGTCATCCTGGTCGTCGGGGCGGGTCTTGAGCTCGCCGCCGCAGACCCGGCAAACCAGCTTGCCGTCTTTTTCCACCGGCTTGATGGCATCGAAGGCGATGTGGTTGGGGTGGTTGTTGTCATTGACGCAAAGCCGCCGGCCGGTGATCCGCAGCTTGGCCACATCGCGGGGCAACACGATCTCGACCACGTAATCAAGCTTCATACCGGCATCGGCCAAGGCCTTGGCCAGGGTTTCCGCCTGCACCTTGTTGCGGGGAAAACCGTCGAGAATCCACCCCTGCTTGCAGTCATCCTCCTGCAGGCGGTTGAGGATCATGGGAATGGTGATATCATCGGGGACCAGGTCGCCGCGATCGATGTACTCCTTGGCCTTATTACCCAGTTCGGTGCCGCCGCCGATGTTCTGGCGGAAGATGGCTCCCGATTCGATGTGGGGCATCCCGTATTTTTTCTGTACAATGGCGCCCTGGGTGCCCTTGCCGCTGCCGTTGGGTCCGAAAACCAGAATGTTCATCGACTCACTCCTTTTGCGTGTTTTTTGAAAGAAAAACGGAAGGTCCGTGGTAACCGTTCACCAAGGGTACTAAACTGTCGGTCTAACGTGCCGTAAGCGTTCAGCAGTGCCGCATCTTCGGGCAAGCAGCCAGGCGCAGCGTACCCCCTGTACGTAAGCCTGGCTGATCGCCCGAAGATGCGGTGCTGCTGAACGCTTACGGTCCGTGTTCGCTGCGAGTGGGCAGAAATCACCGCGAACTATAAACCACGCCGGAGTGAATGCCAAACAAAAACTGCGAAAAAATGAATACCGCCTCAGCCGGCGCAACTCCGCCGGAATTCGGCGATTAAAAGCTTGCGGGCGGCGGAATCCAAACGAAAATAAAAGGGGCTGAGCATCAGAATTTTTATCGCTTCCCGGGTTGTCATGGCGCCCTCCCTGACTTAAGAGTTCCACGGTAAGTCCATGCCTGACTTATCGGCCGGCAACCCGGAAGCTCTTTAAAGATTAAAGCACCTGCCGGCGCCCGGAAAGCGAAAACAAGGAGAACAGCATGAGCAAAACCACCATTCACTGCCCAAGTTGCGGTCACGCCTGGCAAATCTGGCACAACCCTCGCCCCACGGTGGACATCATCATTGAAACCGGGGAGGGCATCGTGCTGATCAAACGCCGCAACCCCCCGCAGGGCTGGGCCCTGCCGGGGGGCTTTGTCGACTACGGAGAAAGTCTGGAAACGGCGGCAATCCGGGAAGCCCGCGAGGAAACCGGGTTGACGGTACGGCTACGGGAACAACTGCATACCTACTCCGATCCCCGCCGGGATGCCAGGGGGCACACCATCAGCACGGTGTACCGGGCCGAGGCCACCGGCGGCACCCTGCGGGCCGGCGACGACGCCGCCAGGGCCGAGATTTTTCCGCTAACCCGGCTGCCGGAGCTGGTTTTTGATCATGATCGCATGGTGGCCGACTACCTGGAGCGCCACCGGCGCCAAGGGTACTAACCTTCTGGCTGAACAAACCGTAACCGAACAGCCCGGGTCAATCAAAAGGGGTAGCTCAACAACTCCTCGTGAGACAGCAGTTCACCACCTCCGGCGGCGGCAACAAACTTTTGCGCCCCGTCCCGAGAGGCAAAGGCCAGCGGCCGCGATTCCCCGGGCGCGGCCACCACATAATAGGCCTCCGTCATCAGGACCTCATCCCCGGAATGGTAGTCAAAAACCTTGGCGGTGAACTGGAAGGTGGAGAGTTCGGTGGCGCAGAGTTGGGTGGTGCGCCAGTAAACGGCGCAGGCAATATCCGGATAGACCCTGATCCCGTAAATGTCGGCCACCACCGAATATTTGCGCTCCTCACCGCTGATCGGCGCCGCCAGCTGGCGACAGTCGGCCGTTTCGGCAACACTGAACAACGGCCAACCCGCAACCAGCAGCCATAAGGCTGCCAGCAACATCACTTTAAACTTCTGCATAAACAAATCCTCCCTCTGGTTAACCCGTGCCTGCCGGCTCCAAACCGCCGACTCATCCAATCTTGCGCAACACTTTCCTGGGCGCCGGGCCAGGCCTGCGGTTACCCTGCAAGCCTGGCCAGGACGTGTCAATCAAAGTAAATTTTATAACCACGGCGGAAGGAAGGCAAGGCAAAAGTGCCACATGGTGTCATTGCAACCGAAGCCGCGAGGCCAACTTCTTGACAGTAATCGATTAGAAGGCTAGTTTGGGCAAATTCAGCATGATGGCCAGCCGACCAAGATCCGCAGGAGAACCCGTTAACCATGTACTTTCCCACCGCCGAAATTGAAGTCAGTCTCTGGATTCCCCCGCTGGTGGCGCTGGTTATCTCTTTTTTCACTTCCATGGGCGGGGTTTCCGGGGCCTTTCTGCTGCTGCCCTTTCAAATGTCGATTCTGGGCTATACCAGCCCGTCGGTCAGCGCCACCAACCAGCTGTTCAACATTGTGGCCATTCCCGGCGGCGTTTACCGCTATTTTAAAGAGGGGCGGATGGTCTGGCCCCTGGTCTGGGTGGTGGTGGCGGGCACCTTGCCCGGCGTTTTGCTGGGGGCGATTATCCGCCTTAGCTGGTTGCCGGACCCGGATCTTTTCAAACTCTTTGCCGCCGCCGTCCTGCTCTATATCGGCGGCCGCATGATCATCGACCTGCGGCGCCCCGCCGCCACCGCCCCGGGACAAGCCAACAGCGAACAACGCTTTCAGGAACTGGTACGCCAACACCAGCGGCAAAAGGCCGACGGCACGCAGGCGGGCGGCGCGCCCCTGCCGGTGGTGGAGGTTACCCATTTCAATTTCAAGCGGCTGGGTTACTCCTTTTACGGAGAGAAATTCGACATCCCCTTCTGGGGTATTTTCGGATTGAGCCTGGTGGTGGGCATGGTGGGCGGCATTTACGGCATCGGCGGCGGCGCCATCATCGCCCCTTTTCTGGTTTCCGTTTTCGGCTTACCGGTGTACACCATAGCCGGCGCCGCCCTCACCGGCACCTTTGTCACCTCGGTGGCCGGGGTGGCTTTTTACCAGTTTTTGGCCCCCTTTTACCCGGAGCTGAGCGTGGCCCCGGACTGGCTGCTGGGGCTGCTGTTTGGCCTGGGCGGCCTGGCCGGAATGTACCTTGGCGCCCGCTGCCAAAAATTTGTCCCGGCCCGGGCCATCAAGTGGCTGCTCTGCCTGATTCTGCTGTTTACGGCCGGCAAGTACGGCACCGATTTCCTGCTTAACTATTTAATTTCATGAACACAAAACCTTTTGCCGGGCAAAGCCGGGCAACTGAAACCAGCTCCGGTATCGCCCTTAACTGGCTGCTGCGTTTGCGCTGGTGGGTTATCGCCTGCCAGATATTGCTGGTGCTGACCATTCTGCTGCTGTTCCATGTCGCCATCCCGCTGCCGGTACTGGCCCTGATCATCAGCTTTGCCTTCGGCAGCAACCTCTATTTTCACTATCTGGTCCGCTATAAAGGCGGGGTCGGGGAACAGGCCATCATCGTGGTGATGTTCCTGGATGTGCTACTGTTTACCGCCCTGCTTTACGTTACCGGCGGCCCGATGAACCCCTTCACCTTTCTCTATCTGGTGCATATCTCCCTGGGCGCCATCCTGCTGCGCCCGGCCTGGGCCTTAACCCTGGCCGGCCTGGCTTCGGTGGCCTACGCCGCCCTCTTTCTGCTACCCGCCTACGCCCCCTCCCAGGACTTGGGCCTGGTGGCCCTGGACACCGTTTTTGCCCCCTGCCATGTACCGGGCGAAGAGCTGTTGTTTTTCGGCCGGGAAGTCTCCCCCCATCTGCAGGGCATGTGGGTGGCCTTTGCGATTACCGCTTTTTTCATCGTGTTTTTCGTCGGCCAGGCTTATAAGGCCTTGGAGCGCCACCGCCAGGCCATGCAGCACATGCAGGAAGAACAGCGCAAAACCGAAAAACTGGCCTCGCTGGCCACCCTGGCCGCCGGCGCCGCCCATGAACTGGCCACCCCGCTGGCCACCATCGCCGTGGCCAGCGGCGAGATGCGCCACCAACTGCGCCATCTCGACCGGCAACCGGCCAAGGAACCGGCCAAGGACCAGAGCGGCGGCGGGGAGTTGCCAACCACCGAACTGCTGGAAGATGTGGAACTGATCCGGGGGCAGGTAGAGCGCTGCCGGGAAATTTTGTACCAGATGGGCGCCGATGCCGGCGAACACCTGGGGGAAGGCACCACGGTGTTTCCGCTGCGCCGGGTGGTGGAGCAGGCCCTGGACAGTTTCAGCTCCGGCGAGCGGGAGCGAATTCTGGTGGACAACCAACTGGCGGACCTGGAAGTCAAAATTCCCCTGCGCACCTTCAGCCGGATTTTGCGGGGGCTGCTGAAAAACGGCCTGGAGGCCTCGCCGCCGGGGTGGGAAATCGAATTAAGCTGTCGTGAAGAAGGGCCTTTCCTGGTCTTCAGCGTCAGGGATCAGGGGGAAGGCATGGACCAGGTCACCCTGCAACGAGCCGGCGAACCCTTTTTCACCACCAAGGAGGTGGGCAAAGGGATGGGGCTGGGGCTGTTTCTGGCCAAAACCGCGGCGGAGCATTTCGGCGGCGGCCTGAATTTCACTTCCCGCCGGGGCCAGGGCACCACCGTGAGCTTACGTTTGAAAAAAGACAGGATCAAGGCAAAATGAACGCCAAAGAACAAAGCATTCTGCTGGTGGACGACGAGGTCGATTTTCGCAAAAGGCTGGGCAAGGCCTTCGCCCGTCGTGGTTATAAGGTTTACGAGGCGGACGGCTACGAGTCAGCGCTGGCGTTGATCCGGCAGGAGAACCCGGCCCAGGCGGTGATCGACCTGCGCATGCCGGGCAAATCCGGCCTGGAGCTGGTGGCCGCCGCCGCCAGGTTGCCCGAGCCGCCGGCCATGGTGGTGCTGACCGGTTACGGCAGTATCGCCACCGCCACCGAAGCCATTCGGCTAGGTGCCCTTTCCTACCTGCCCAAACCGGCCGACGTCGACGATATTATCCAGGCTTTCAACCATGACCCGCAGCGGGAGCCGGAGCCGGCGGCGGAGGATTTCGCCGCCCCTTCCCTGGCCCGAGCTGAATGGGAGCACATCAACCGGGTGCTCAACGACTGCCAGGGCAACATCTCCCAGGCCGCCCAGCGCCTGGGCCTGCACCGCCGCACCCTGCAACGCAAGCTGCAGAAATACCCACCAAAAGCCTAGCTTTTTTCAGGCGTTAAGGGCTTTAATCACCGGCAACTGCTCCCACAGTTCAATGATGTTGTAGCAGGCCAGATCCTGCTCCAGGCGGAAGATGTTTTCCAGCGGCATCCCCAGCAGCCGGCACAAAATCACCCGATTAACCCCGCCGTGGGCCACCACCCCGATGTTGCCACCGGGATGCCGGGCCAGTATGGCTTCCAGGGCGGCCTGCCCCCGCTGCGCCACCTCCAGGGTGCTTTCCCCCTCGGGAGGCGCAAAACGTACCGGATCGGCCGCCCAGGCGGTAAAGGCCTCGGGGAAATCGCGCTTGATCTCGGCAAAGCTCAGGCCCTCCCAGACCCCGAAATGGCGCTCCCGCAACTCCGGCTCCACCACCGGGGTCAAGCCGTGGGGGGCGGCAATCAGCTCGGCGCTCTTCACTGCCCGGATCAGCGGGGAGCAGTAAACCACCTCCAGCCCTTCCGTGGTGGCCGCTTCCTCTTCATCATGGACCACCCGCAGATAACTTTGCCGCCGCTGCCGGAGCAACTCCGCCAGCGCCCGGCGCAGGCGCTGGGCGGTGTGCCGCACCTGCTCCAGACCAGTGGCCGACAGGGGCACATCCAAACTTCCTTTATAACGGGGAATATCCGAACCTTCGGTTTCCCCGTGCCTTACCAGACAGAGAGTCGTAACCATAGCAGCACCAGCAAAAGAAAAAGGATTTCCGCCAATTCGTTGACCGCCCCCAGGGTATCACCGCTCATCCCCCCGAATTGCCGCCGGCTAAAGGCAACCGCCAGCCGACCAAAAAGATAAAGGGCCGGCGGCAGGAGCAAATAAAAGATTGCGGAATAGGACGGCAAAAAGCCCGCCAGCAGCCAGCCGACAGCGACCAGGGGCAGCAGCAGGGCCAGGGCGTTCCAAAGCAGTTCCCGCCGCCCCACCGCGCCGATGAACAAACGCCCCAAACCTTCCGGCCGGGCGGGTGCGGCCCGGTACATGGCGGTGACCATGGCCCACTTGCCAAAGGCCGGCAACAGCAGCAGACTGGAGTAGTAAACGGCGTAAGAGGAGTGGGAAAGCTCCTTGAGCGCGTAATACTTGAGGATCAACGCAAAAAAGATGGCCAGCAGGCCCATGACCCCGGTGGCCGAGTCCTTCATCACCTCCAAGCGCCGGAGCAGATCCCGCTCCCGTTCGCCGCTGCTTTTCACCGCCAGGGCATCAAAGGTATCGGCCAGGCCGTCGAGATGGAAGCCGCCACTTACCAGCACCAGGGCCAGGACCACCAGCCACAAGGCCAGGTCGGGGTGAAAAAGCCGCCCAGCCACCATTTCAACGCCAATCAACAGCAACCCCTGCAGCAGCCCCACCGCCACAAAGGCGGCGGCACTGCGGGTAATGGCCCGCTCACTGAGCATCGTACCACCGCCCGGCAGCGGTACGATGGTTAAAAACCGCGCCGCCGGCAGAATATCTTTCAGCACCCCAAGCTCCCGGGTTATTGTTTCGTCTCAAAGCCAAACGTTATCAACGGAAGGCCGATTCGGCAAAATTCAAGCGCCACATGTTGTCATATTTTGCAGAATTGAGAAACGTTTATTTGGACTGAATTGCACCTTAACCCAACCATTTTCAAACAATGACCACCTTCCCGCACCAGCTTCAAGGCCAAGCCAGATCATAGCTGACGCTTCGGCCCTTGCCGGGGTTCTGAATCAGAATCTTTTTGTTGAGCAGATCGCTGATTTCCCGGTAGCTGGTGGCCCGGCTGGCCTTGGTCATGCCCGCATACTTCCGGGTGGTCAGGCCGCCGCTGAACCCTTCTGGACCGGCATCAAGCAAACGGTTGATCACTTTGCGCTGCCGGTCGGTCAACGATACCCGGCCGTTTACCTCCCAGAACCGGGCCTTGCGCAGCACCGTGCCAATGAGCTGGTCTGATTTGGCCACTGCCCGTTCAAAACAACCAAGAAACCAGACCAGCCAGTCGGTGATATCAAGACCGCCGCGCTGACATTTTTCCAGCACCTGATAATATTGTGCCCGTTCTTCCAGGATCTGGACCGAAAGGCTGTAATAGCGCACCGAAGACTTTTCATCCTGGGCCAACGCCATGTCGGTGACCGCTCTGGCCAGGCGGCCATTGCCATCCTCATATGGATGTATAGTCACCAACCAAAAGCCGGCCAGAGCAGCCCGCAATATCCCATCCATTCGGCCCTGCTTTTCCTGCCACCAGTTGAGAAATTTATCTATTTCTCCTTCGACCTTTTTACCGGGTGGGGCCTCGTAGTGGATCTTCTCGCGACCCACCGGGCCGGATATGACCTGCATGGCGGCTTCGCCGCGAAAAGCGCCCACCTTGATCCGGTGCAATCCGGAAAAACCGCCCGGGAACAGAGAGGCTTGCCAGCCGTGAAGCCTTTCCACGGTCAAAGGCTGATCGTAGTTGACCGTGGCGTCAAGCAGAACATCCACCAGCCCTTCGGTGTAGCGATCCTGTCTGGACGCTCCGGCTTCCGGCAATCCCAGTCGCCGGGCCACGGAAGAACGTACTGAGTTCGGGTTAAGAATCTGGCCTTCGATGGCCGAAGTCTGCATAACTTCGGCCGTCAGCACCTGGGCCCTGGCCTCCAGGCCCAGTTCCATCCCCAGAGAGGCCACCCGGCCCAGGAGCCGGCCTCGCATGAAGTTACACCGGCCCAGCACTTCAAGCACCGCATCGCTGCGCCAGGTAAAATGTGGCCACGCTTTATCTTGCCAGATGTATCGAGTCATTTGTCACCTGTAATCGCTTCAATATTTGAACTAATTATAGGTGGTAATCGCTTCATATTGCAACCAGATTCTCTCTTGCCTGTTTTACCGCACCGCCGGCCCCCTGGCCTCCAGAGTGGTTACCAGGTACCACTTCCAGAACGTCGACCAAGGCGCCGGCGGGCTCTTCCGCAAGGCCAACCATCTGGCCCGAGGCACCCTTGAAAAAACCAGGCGATCAACGCCGAGCAACGCAAGACTGGCCACCTCGGAGCTTCTCTGAGCCGTAACCAGAGGAGTAACCGACCAACTGAACCTACCGCCGCCACAGGACTTGATCAACCGGCGGCGGTGGTATGACAGCCAAGGTCAAAATAATCAGCAAATACTGCCAAGATAATCTGGAAAATCAGGGTCGTTTAATCTGGGGGGCAACAGCGGGGAACATGCCTTGGCCCGAAGCCGCCTGGTTTGGCCGGATGCTTCATCCCCGCGAGTGCGGGGAACATGACGGTGAAGCCCTGCTCCTGCCAATCGAAGCCGGTTCATCCCCGCGAGTGCGGGGAACATGACGGTGAAGCCCTGCTCCTGCCAATCGAAGCCGGTTCATCCCCGCGAGTGCGGGGAACATTCCAGCAGCTCCTCCAGCTGCAGGCCGCCGATCGGTTCATCCCCGCGAGTGCGGGGAACATTAGTCGGAGCGGATCAGCGCCACCATGTCGGTCGGTTCATCCCCGCGAGTGCGGGGAACATTTTCACTGTGCCCCAGCAGCTCCTGAACCAGCCGGTTCATCCCCGCGAGTGCGGGGAACATTGGATAGAAAAACCAAAAGAATCGCCCGACCACGGTTCATCCCCGCGAGTGCGGGGAACATCCGGGGTAAGTTGCGGTGCGGTTACCCCACAGCGGTTCATCCCCGCGAGTGCGGGGAACATGGTCGGGGTCGGGGTGGCGGTGTCTTTAATTTCGGTTCATCCCCGCGAGTGCGGGGAACATACCCTGCGTCGGGTCCAGAAGTATGCCACCACCGGTTCATCCCCGCGAGTGCGGGGAACATGGCGCTGTAGCGGTGGGGTTTGCCGTCGCGGCCGGTTCATCCCCGCGAGTGCGGGGAACATCAGTTACCCACCACAAACCCACCCACCTAACACGGTTCATCCCCGCGAGTGCGGGGAACATGGTTGCGGAACATCTTGAAGTGTTTCATGGCCTCGGTTCATCCCCGCGAGTGCGGGGAACATTGCGCCACCCATGATGCAATTGCGGCTCGCACCGGTTCATCCCCGCGAGTGCGGGGAACATCTGGACCTCCTTGCAGAAGCCGGAATCAAAGCCGGTTCATCCCCGCGAGTGCGGGGAACATTTCGCCCGCTGCACCGTGGTTTCCGGCTGGGCCGGTTCATCCCCGCGAGTGCGGGGAACATGATGACCTGTCGGACATGCAGTTCGGCGAGGTCGGTTCATCCCCGCGAGTGCGGGGAACATGGGATCAGCGCCAGCGGGCGTCCCTCGTCATCCGGTTCATCCCCGCGAGTGCGGGGAACATTCAGTTGCATGATGCTCCTCCCTGGTCATAGCCGGTTCATCCCCGCGAGTGCGGGGAACATTCCTGTATCGAACGCAACGCACCCCGCAGGTACGGTTCATCCCCGCGAGTGCGGGGAACATCGCTTGCGCCGCTCCTCGCTCATCTCAGAGACCGGTTCATCCCCGCGAGTGCGGGGAACATGCCTCCGTGTCCGGACCGAACGACAGGTTGACCGGTTCATCCCCGCGAGTGCGGGGAACATCCCGATGCTGGAGCGGGTACCACGTTCTCATCCCGGTTCATCCCCGCGAGTGCGGGGAACATTGGTTGGAGGGGCTGGAATGGTAGCCACTGAGCGGTTCATCCCCGCGAGTGCGGGGAACATGAAAGATACCTGACCACTGCTATTAAGCCTGCCGGTTCATCCCCGCGAGTGCGGGGAACATGTAATACCGGGGTGTTGGCAGGTTTACATGGGCGGTTCATCCCCGCGAGTGCGGGGAACATAAGTATGCCCTGCAAATGCAATGGCAAATGGCCGGTTCATCCCCGCGAGTGCGGGGAACATAATTATTGAAGAGGAGGTGTGGCCGTGAGATACGGTTCATCCCCGCGAGTGCGGGGAACATCTCAACCAGGAGGCAACACGATGAACGATGCACGGTTCATCCCCGCGAGTGCGGGGAACATGCGGTGTCGGCTGGAAGTACACCATTGACCGGCGGTTCATCCCCGCGAGTGCGGGGAACATCGGCTGCAGCGGTTCGACACTATTTATCTTTGCGGTTCATCCCCGCGAGTGCGGGGAACATGACCCTGACCGAATCACGCCAATATGCTGCCCCGGTTCATCCCCGCGAGTGCGGGGAACATGAGGCTGCCGAGGCTATGCACCAGCCCCGCGCCGGTTCATCCCCGCGAGTGCGGGGAACATACTCTACGAAAAAGAAGTTTCCGGTTTCGGTTCGGTTCATCCCCGCGAGTGCGGGGAACATAAATAAACCAACCGGGGCCGGGCAACCGGCCCCGGTTCATCCCCGCGAGTGCGGGGAACATGACACCCGCATCCAAGACGGCAAGCTACATTTCGGTTCATCCCCGCGAGTGCGGGGAACATAGCTCTGCCTCGAACGTCACGCCGGGGAAATGCGGTTCATCCCCGCGAGTGCGGGGAACATTCCTCGTGCGTTGCCCCCGCCTCGTCTCGTACCGGTTCATCCCCGCGAGTGCGGGGAACATTCGTCAGGATCATACAACGGGTCATCCGGGTGCCGGTTCATCCCCGCGAGTGCGGGGAACATACCTCGTACAAGTCACGTTGTCCGCCGAACGTCGGTTCATCCCCGCGAGTGCGGGGAACATCAGCGTCTTGATGCCCTTGTCTCGCAATTCGTCGGTTCATCCCCGCGAGTGCGGGGAACATTTCTGTTAATGGCCAATTAAAATGACCCACTACTGGCCAACAATTTTGACCCACCCCGAGGAGTGGTCAAGCGGCCATAAAGCGATTAGTGTCCCCGACTATTTACGGACAGGAGGGGATCTGGTGAAGGAGTGGGTTATGATTCACAAAATTAAAGCGTTACACGGTGACGGAGGTGGGTTGTCGGTCCGTGCTATTGCCTTGGAGCTGGGTGTTTCTCGTAACACGGTACGCAAGTATCTGCGCTTGGATGAGGCGGTCATCAGCCAGGCGCAGGTTGACCGGGCACGCCATAAGCGTTTGGACATGCACCGGAGCTATATCATTTATCTTTTAGAAACTTATCCCCGCCTCAGTGCGGTGAAAGTGGCTCGCAAGCTGCGGGAGAAGGTCAGCGGGTTGGCGGTGTCTGATCGGAGTATCCGCCGTTATGTATCGGTCCTGAAAGAGACCGGTGTTGTGGCTCAAAAGCGCTACTATGAACCGATTATTGATCATGTGCCGGGGGTTCAGTGCCAGGTTGACCCGGGTGAGCTGCGCGGGGTGCTGGTCGGTGGCGAGCCACAAACCCTGTACTTTGTGGTGTTCGTCTTATCTTTTTCCCGGCTGATGTACGTCGGTCTTTCCTTTGAGCCCATTGATACCGGGCGTTTTATCCAGCTTCACGATGAGGCGTTCCGTTACTTTGGCGGTGTTACCGAGGAATGTGTTTACGACCAGACCAAGTTGGTGGTCATCGAGGAGCTTTACCGTGAGTTGACGCTTAATCAGCGCTTTGCTGAATACGCGGCCACGGTGGGTATGCGGGTCCACGCTTGCGAGGGTTATGATCCCGAGAGCAAAGGCAAGGTCGAAGCCGGAGTCAAATATGTCAAACAGAACTGCCTGTATGGCGAGACGTTCAGCGGCCGGCAGGATCTGCGCCGTTATGTTCGGCAGTGGCTGGACGAGGTGGCTAACCAGCGAACCCATGGCACCACCGGGCAGGTTCCCCGGCATCATTTCGAGACCGAAGAGCAGGCGCATCTGCACCCCTATCTGACCCCTGCCGGCTTAACGGTAGCGGCCAGTGAGCGGCGCAAGGTTGACAAGACCGGGCTGATCTCCTGGCGGGCCAATCGTTACTCGGTGCCCATGGCCTACCAGGGTGGCCAGGTCGGGGTGCAAGTCGAGGATGGACAATTGCAGGTCATCGACCTTGGCCGTGGCGAAAAGATCGCCTCCCATACCGTTTGCCTGGAAAAAGGCCAGATCATCAAAAACACCCATCATTACCGTGATCACAGCCAGCGGCTCCAGGAGCTGGAAGGGGCGGTATGTGCATTACTGGGTCAGCCGGCGGGCGAGCGATTGTGCCAAGTGTTGAAAAGCACCTCGCCCCGGATTTACAAAGATCAACTGGTGGCTGCCGTTCAGCTGCTCAAGGCGGAAGAGACCCTTGACCAGGCCCTGGTGGACCGACTGGCCCAGCGGCCCACGTTGACCGCCACGACCTTGAAACGCTATCTGGATTCCTCCCGCCGCTCAAAAGAACGGGGGCGCGACAGCATCACGGCAACGGGGCTTCCGGATGCCGAAATCCAGTTGGGCCAGTATGCATCGTTAACAGCCGGCCATGGTGACCACCCCTTCGGCCAGGAGGTGAACCATGGATGCCATTGAACGAACAGCCACCAAATACCGCAACTTGCGGCTCAACGCGACGGCCAGCCGGCTGCCGGAACTACTGGCCCGGGCCGACGCCAATGAGCTTTCCTATCTGCACCTGGTGGAGATGATGGCCGACCACGAACTGGAGCAACGAACCGGTAAACGGATCGCCCTGAACCGCCGGAAAGCCGGCTTCCCCGCCGAAAAAATTCTGGAAGGTTTCGACTACCGTCACCAGACCACAATAAACAAGCGCCAGGTCAATGCCCTGCTGGATTTCGACTTTATCGATCAGCGTAATAATGTGATTTTTATTGGCCCGCCGGGTGTCGGCAAAACCCATTTGGCCATTGGGATTGGCCAAAAAGCCATTAACGCCGGCTACAAGGTTCTGTTTCGCAGCGCCCTTGATCTGGTTGAGGAACTGGAGCTGGCGGAAATGAAAGGTGAACTGAAAAAAAAGGTCAGTCAGTTGGTTAAGTTTGACCTCATGGTCATCGACGAGCTCGGCTACCTGCCGATGAGCCGGCAATCACGCTATAATTTGTTCCAGCTAATCAACAGTTTCTACGAATACCGGTCGTTGATCATCACGACCAATAAAGACTTCACCCACTGGGGCGAGTTCTTTCATAACGACAACGTGGCAGTGCCGATCATTGATCGCATTATCCATCATTCACACATCTTTATGCTAGGAGGAGAAAGTTATCGGCTAAAACAGAAAACGGCCCAATAGTGGAGGTGGGGTGGGTCAAAATTGTTGGCCAAAGGTGGGTCAAAACTAATGGCCATTGACAGCTGCCTGTGCGGCAGTGAACAAGTCCACCGGCTTTGCCGATATGGACCTGTGTTTCTGAGCTGCCTGTGCGGCAGTGAACATTTCACCATCATTCGACGGCGGAATTCGTCCTTTCTGAGCTGCCTGTGCGGCAGTGAACGGAACGTGCTTTTTTTGCCACCGGCGGTTCATTTTCTGAGCTGCCTGTGCGGCAGTGAACTCTTGCCGGAAGCAACTCCGATTGACCCACCATTTCTGAGCTGCCTGTGCGGCAGTGAACTGATGGCCCGGACATCGGCGACATTGAAGGATTTTCTGAGCTGCCTGTGCGGCAGTGAACATCCGATCTGGAGCAGTCCCTAAACTCGATCTTTTCTGAGCTGCCTGTGCGGCAGTGAACAAAAACCGTTGCATGGCCTTCTGACTGGGTATTTTCTGAGCTGCCTGTGCGGCAGTGAACCCGAAACTTTGCCCCTGTGGTAAGCCGGTCAATTTCTGAGCTGCCTGTGCGGCAGTGAACAATACTGTGAGCCCTGCAAAGACATCCTTTTTTTTCTGAGCTGCCTGTGCGGCAGTGAACAAACCCCGCCGCAAGCGGGCCGGCACTGTTGATTTCTGAGCTGCCTGTGCGGCAGTGAACACATTATGACCGGACCGGGCCGGGGTTCTGTTTTTCTGAGCTGCCTGTGCGGCAGTGAACGATAATTACCGCCATGGTTTACCCCCGTTTGCTTTCTGAGCTGCCTGTGCGGCAGTGAACATCGGGGTGGTCCCGGTAATACGCTTCAATCAATTTCTGAGCTGCCTGTGCGGCAGTGAACGTGGCCCTTTGCTTCAGCCGGACAACCATCTTTTTCTGAGCTGCCTGTGCGGCAGTGAACTTGTACTTACTTTCTTTCTTCTTTGCCATTTTTTTCTGAGCTGCCTGTGCGGCAGTGAACGAAGCGCAGCGACTTGCGGAACTCTTCGACCTTTTCTGAGCTGCCTGTGCGGCAGTGAACCCTGTGTTGCGTTTTTATACCTTACCTAGTAGTTTCTGAGCTGCCTGTGCGGCAGTGAACTTGATGAGTGTAAACCTTATTAATTTCGTCTTTTTCTGAGCTGCCTGTGCGGCAGTGAACATACCGGAAACCGCAATGGAGTATTTAATGTTATTTCTGAGCTGCCTGTGCGGCAGTGAACAACGACGCCTTCAACATGGTCAGCCTGACCAATTTCTGAGCTGCCTGTGCGGCAGTGAACGCAGATCACCCCGGCCATGGTCGATGCCTACAATTTCTGAGCTGCCTGTGCGGCAGTGAACTTTTCCTTGGGACATCCCTTACAGCGACGGATTTTCTGAGCTGCCTGTGCGGCAGTGAACCACAAACCTCCCCGCGATATAGCATTCCGGGCTTTCTGAGCTGCCTGTGCGGCAGTGAACCTTTGCCCGGCTAGCGCCCAGCCACTCAAGCTTTTCTGAGCTGCCTGTGCGGCAGTGAACACGGTGAAAATCTTGTCGCCGGTTTCGTTAATTTTCTGAGCTGCCTGTGCGGCAGTGAACTTACGTCGGCCATTGTATACTTTGCCTTTTTTTTTCTGAGCTGCCTGTGCGGCAGTGAACTCCGCTGCGCGCGATTTGATCTCAAGCCTCATTTTCTGAGCTGCCTGTGCGGCAGTGAACAAGACACCCTGGTATGTGATGCGTGATCTGTTTTTCTGAGCTGCCTGTGCGGCAGTGAACTACTTGTCACTCCCCACCACATAACCGCAAATTTTCTGAGCTGCCTGTGCGGCAGTGAACCGCCCTCTCTGTCACCCCTGAATGCCCAAGCATTTCTGAGCTGCCTGTGCGGCAGTGAACGGAAAGAGATGGACAACAGTTAACTATTGAGATTTCTGAGCTGCCTGTGCGGCAGTGAACATATTCAGCCCGTGAAATAGGCGAGGAAACCTTTTCTGAGCTGCCTGTGCGGCAGTGAACTTAAACAACTTGGCAGAATTGAAAAGCTTTTTTTTCTGAGCTGCCTGTGCGGCAGTGAACATAAGAGGTTTTGATTGGTGTTGGGGGTAATGTTTCTGAGCTGCCTGTGCGGCAGTGAACTCGGATATCACCGAGACGCAGACCACGATCCATTTCTGAGCTGCCTGTGCGGCAGTGAACTCCTCCGCCAATCGTGATCCGAACCCCGGTCATTTCTGAGCTGCCTGTGCGGCAGTGAACGGTGCGATGGAAGTTTACCCGGTTGAATACGATTTCTGAGCTGCCTGTGCGGCAGTGAACGTAACTCTTGACGCACTCCTTGCATTTGTTAATTTCTGAGCTGCCTGTGCGGCAGTGAACGCCATTTGTTTGTGGGCATAAAAGTCCGACAGTTTCTGAGCTGCCTGTGCGGCAGTGAACTTGCCATCTTATCTTTCAGCACCCGATCACCATTTCTGAGCTGCCTGTGCGGCAGTGAACGTTGAAAATAACCCTCATCGTTTCACCTCGATTTTCTGAGCTGCCTGTGCGGCAGTGAACTATGGATCAAATGTCGCCTGGGTGATGGGTATTTTCTGAGCTGCCTGTGCGGCAGTGAACTAGTAGCCCTTTACCGGCTATATACTGCAATATTTCTGAGCTGCCTGTGCGGCAGTGAACAAATGTCGACTGGTTGATGGAGATGGGTTGGTTTTCTGAGCTGCCTGTGCGGCAGTGAACTAACCGATTTTGTTTTGACGCCAAAACCTAAATTTCTGAGCTGCCTGTGCGGCAGTGAACTTCCCGGAGAGCCCGGTCAACCCGGCCTTCCTTTTCTGAGCTGCCTGTGCGGCAGTGAACACGGCGGGAGCCGCGCCGTTTGTTGTCATGATTTTCTGAGCTGCCTGTGCGGCAGTGAACGGCAGGATCATCATTGTCTGCACCCCTTGTTTTTTCTGAGCTGCCTGTGCGGCAGTGAACATCACCATCCCATTAGGGCCGGTGCGGGGGAATTTCTGAGCTGCCTGTGCGGCAGTGAACGGTGACAACATCCTCGCCGCCCCTGTCTGGTCTTTCTGAGCTGCCTGTGCGGCAGTGAACGCTTTTGGACAAACTTTTTGGTTCCAGCCAGCTTTCTGAGCTGCCTGTGCGGCAGTGAACCTGGTAAGCTTTCACAGCCTTTTTCAGGATCATTTCTGAGCTGCCTGTGCGGCAGTGAACGACGGGGCAGGCCGGCGAGAATCCAGAGGCGCATTTCTGAGCTGCCTGTGCGGCAGTGAACGATCATGGTCCGCATGCTGCTGCCCTGGATCATTTCTGAGCTGCCTGTGCGGCAGTGAACCCTTGCAGCGCCGCCCATAGCCGCTGGCCGTATTTCTGAGCTGCCTGTGCGGCAGTGAACCAGAAAATGCTCGGACGGGTGCTCCCGCCAGATTTCTGAGCTGCCTGTGCGGCAGTGAACGTTGTTATCAGCCGGGCTGGTGCGGATGGTCCATTTCTGAGCTGCCTGTGCGGCAGTGAACGCCCTTGGCTGCCATTTGGTGCCGTCAAGCTGGTTTCTGAGCTGCCTGTGCGGCAGTGAACCAAATGACACCTTCACAAATTGCCAGGATATTTTTCTGAGCTGCCTGTGCGGCAGTGAACTGTTCTCAACATCCCACCATCCGTCGCTGTAATTTCTGAGCTGCCTGTGCGGCAGTGAACTTTCAGTGCCTCGTTGGCGTCTTTGTGGCCCAGTTTCTGAGCTGCCTGTGCGGCAGTGAACCCTGCGTAGCAGTTTCCGGGGCCGGAACTCAATTTCTGAGCTGCCTGTGCGGCAGTGAACGAAATCAGAATTGAGGAAGACGGGACGGTGAATTTCTGAGCTGCCTGTGCGGCAGTGAACTCGAAACTGACACATTGCTTGACCTGGGGGATTTTCTGAGCTGCCTGTGCGGCAGTGAACACCTGGGCAGAGATCCCCGCCAGCCATTACAATTTCTGAGCTGCCTGTGCGGCAGTGAACGCGAAGTCGGCCCATATCCCGGACTTGTTGCCTTTCTGAGCTGCCTGTGCGGCAGTGAACCAGACGGTGAAACGGTGTCGCGAGTTGAAAGCTTTCTGAGCTGCCTGTGCGGCAGTGAACCTCCCCCTGGTCCATGGCGTCAAGGGTGAACTTTTCTGAGCTGCCTGTGCGGCAGTGAACCGGGATGATGAAGAATACCGGGGCGCGATTGATTTCTGAGCTGCCTGTGCGGCAGTGAACCCTGGCAAGGTAACCATATCGCAAACGGTTCTTTTCTGAGCTGCCTGTGCGGCAGTGAACTATTGTAATCGGCCCCAATGAAGTGCCCCTTTTTTCTGAGCTGCCTGTGCGGCAGTGAACGCAGAATCTCGAATGATCCGCCATGACTTTGTTTTTCTGAGCTGCCTGTGCGGCAGTGAACGAACCACTGCTTTCCGGCCTGCGGCTGGTGCTTTTCTGAGCTGCCTGTGCGGCAGTGAACGTATCTTTTCCCTGACGGGCACCAGTCCGGCCAGTTTCTGAGCTGCCTGTGCGGCAGTGAACTACCGAGTAGTTCCACTGATGTCCGTCGCCCTTTTCTGAGCTGCCTGTGCGGCAGTGAACAAGGCAAAACCGTGAGTTGATTGCCCTGCACCTTTTCTGAGCTGCCTGTGCGGCAGTGAACAACGCAAGTCAGCGTTACGGTCCCCCCAGAGTTTTCTGAGCTGCCTGTGCGGCAGTGAACTTGCAGGAGTCATCGTTCCGCATGGTGCCGGGTTTTCTGAGCTGCCTGTGCGGCAGTGAACCATTTTGTTGATGTATGGTGCCAAGCCTTCAATTTCTGAGCTGCCTGTGCGGCAGTGAACTCCACCGGGCCGCTGGAACCCGCCCCGTTTTATTTCTGAGCTGCCTGTGCGGCAGTGAACGTTGCAGGTGCCGTCCGGCTCTTTGTCTCTTTTTTCTGAGCTGCCTGTGCGGCAGTGAACGCCCGAGTACCCGCGCTGATTCCCGTCCGCTGATTTCTGAGCTGCCTGTGCGGCAGTGAACGTTGCACGGCAAGGTTAGAGTGGCAGAGTTCATTTCTGAGCTGCCTGTGCGGCAGTGAACGCGTTTGGCATTGACCGGGCCATTATCACCGATTTCTGAGCTGCCTGTGCGGCAGTGAACCTTCTGCGCCAGTCTGACAAGGAAATGGTTCATTTCTGAGCTGCCTGTGCGGCAGTGAACATACCAGCAGTGATGAATTGATATGGTTTATGTTTCTGAGCTGCCTGTGCGGCAGTGAACCTGGCCGCCATCGGCGTTGGTGCCGCGATTTTTTTCTGAGCTGCCTGTGCGGCAGTGAACATAAGCACTTCCCCTTCGGAGATTCACCGACTTTTCTGAGCTGCCTGTGCGGCAGTGAACGATACAGGGGCGCTTATGGTGGTCGGGGGTCTTTTCTGAGCTGCCTGTGCGGCAGTGAACTCCATGTCATCGGCATTTGTCGGCTGCACACTTTTCTGAGCTGCCTGTGCGGCAGTGAACCAAATGGTGGATGAAATGATTGAATACCTTCATTTCTGAGCTGCCTGTGCGGCAGTGAACGCCGGGGATCAGTCGGGTGCGCAGGTCGTCCTTTTCTGAGCTGCCTGTGCGGCAGTGAACCTTTGGACGGAGCCGGTTCGGCGGTTGTTTTATTTCTGAGCTGCCTGTGCGGCAGTGAACCGGTGGAGCAACAAAGCGAAGCGTCGGGCCTTTTTCTGAGCTGCCTGTGCGGCAGTGAACTTGCTCGGCCATGATGTACCCGGCGAGAGCATTTTCTGAGCTGCCTGTGCGGCAGTGAACGACGGCGGGGATGCTGTTGTGTTCCCGTATCTTTTCTGAGCTGCCTGTGCGGCAGTGAACGTTGTAGGGTCGTTGGGGTCGAAATTACCCTTTTTCTGAGCTGCCTGTGCGGCAGTGAACACAAGTTTTTTGTCATTATTCGCCTCTTGCTTTTTTCTGAGCTGCCTGTGCGGCAGTGAACCTCCAGCCAGGCCAGGGAGTACTGATAGTACTTTTCTGAGCTGCCTGTGCGGCAGTGAACTGATCCCTGACGATGTGATTTCCTTTTCTGATTTTCTGAGCTGCCTGTGCGGCAGTGAACCGGCAGATACGGGCCGCAACGGAGGAGTAGGATTTCTGAGCTGCCTGTGCGGCAGTGAACGTGGTAGCCCACATCATTCCACCCCCTGGCCATTTCTGAGCTGCCTGTGCGGCAGTGAACTTCACGATATTCATTTTATTTGCCTCATTATTTTTCTGAGCTGCCTGTGCGGCAGTGAACATCTCCTTGTTCAATCAATCCAACTGCGTCGTTTTCTGAGCTGCCTGTGCGGCAGTGAACACAGCCTCCCCCGGCATTCCCGGCAGTTGTCATTTCTGAGCTGCCTGTGCGGCAGTGAACCTTCACCCGGTGGCTCGATCGGAGTTGCTTCCTTTCTGAGCTGCCTGTGCGGCAGTGAACCATACACTACTCCGGGCGATGGGGGTGGTAATTTTCTGAGCTGCCTGTGCGGCAGTGAACCCTGTAAGCCAAGGTACTTGGCCACTTGTTGCTTTCTGAGCTGCCTGTGCGGCAGTGAACGTTGCGGAATTCTCCGACCTTGTATCCCAAATTTTTCTGAGCTGCCTGTGCGGCAGTGAACGTCGGGAAGGTTGATGGCGTCGATGTTGATCATTTCTGAGCTGCCTGTGCGGCAGTGAACCTTTATAGCGTGTCGTCTATCCGGGCGGCTATTTTCTGAGCTGCCTGTGCGGCAGTGAACTTTGCCCGGTACTTGCTGGCCTGGCGCTTGGTTTTCTGAGCTGCCTGTGCGGCAGTGAACTCGGGGTCACTTTTGAGCCTGCCCCCGGTCAATTTCTGAGCTGCCTGTGCGGCAGTGAACGGTTGAGGTTGCTCATGCTTGGACCTGCTCCTTTTCTGAGCTGCCTGTGCGGCAGTGAACGATTTCGCCAACCTGCACGATGCCTGGCTGAATTTCTGAGCTGCCTGTGCGGCAGTGAACAGTTAATAATTTTTGTAACTATTTGATTTTCAAAGACCATTAAGGCAAATAGCCATAAAACCATTTTAAGAAGCGAGAAATATAAGCACAATAATTCAAGAACCTACGAAACGCGAAACTAAAAGGGTTAAAACCATGGTACTGTGGCCTCATTACTCAGGCCATACGAAGAAAATCGTCCGGTTACGGGTTTTTCCTGCAGCGAGCCATGTTGAATAAATAGCCGAAACTGTTGTCCCGTTGTCTGGCTCTTTAGCTGTACAAACGGTAGTTTTAGGCGCCCTTCCCTGGCACGCTCCTTTTGCTGCTCCGCATTCTCTTCACTTAGCCATCCCTTTTTTACGGAACGTCGATATAGTCGATCCACGCTGCTTTTTGCCTGCACCCTTTTAACTGTTCGGTATTGGCAACTGTCAGGCACTTTCGCAATACCAGACACACGGGTGTAATCTTTCATACCTTGGATCCAATTCAAATCCATGAGACGCTTTAAAGATTCTTCGCTGCCGTGAATGCGTAATTTCGAGTTGAGTTTTTTTCCAAACTCCGGGAAGCTTACCCCAATCTCTTGCTTTCCGTTCTCAGCCAAAGCTCTGTGCAATTTGGCAAACAAAGCGTTCATTAGAATGCTGTCCGGAAATTCCGGGTCAGGTAGCAGACTTATTTCTACATAGCAATCCATGGCCATCACCATCAGTCTGATTTTTCGCCAAAAACTCCTCCGCGAATCAACGTGGCAATAACGTAATGCTGTTGTTCTACAGGGGGCACTTTGTTTTTGATCACCCATGAGTCAAGTAAATTGTAAAAATCCATTTTTTCCTTCGGTTGACGATACGCTTTACCACGGTTAGTCACCGAACCGTACGGCTCAACCGCGATGGGACCGATTTCGTCCGCTTCAGGATGCCAGGTATCTATGGTCCTCAAAGCATTGCCGATTTTTTGAGAATGAAGCGCCGCCACTCCATCCACTTGGTACAGGGTTTTACTTTTCCGGCTGTTTCCGCCGCTATCCAACACCAACTCTTGTGAAGGAAAAACCTCCTGGCCGGCTCCAATCAGGGCATAGGCTTCGATAAGCAAAAACGAAAAAGACTCCCCCGCCAACCCTTGCCTGATGACCTCAGCCATTTCAGCCAGTTCGCCGCCAGAATTGGCAAAATCACGCAACTCGTATTGGCTGGCAGAAAAAATCCACTCCTTCATGGTTTGCTGATCCTTTATATGTCGCACCCGCACTTCAACCTGCTCGGCTCCGACCCTGTTGCGCCAGAGAAAACGGGCGTTTGCTATGTTTGTCGCGTAACGATGCGCCAGGTCAGCAAGCCCGTGGTTATCAGCATAAGATTTAATAACCGTTGCCAGAGCTTCCTGGTACGCGGAATCATTACAGGCCGAAGGCTGGTCGATTTTCCCCAATACCCGCAGGCTGAAACTTACCCTTAAGGTATCAGCATCAAAAGGAAGAGCGGCCACATCAACCCTTTGAAGATTGGGTTTTTGAATTTCGGCATCCAGTTTGGCCGGATCATTCTGGATGCTGCTTTTTAAACGATTGGAAATGGTTCCCCTGACATCTTTGCCAATGATGGTCACTGGCCGCCAGTTGCTGCCATTTTCACGTTCGGTCCAGTTACCGGCATGCATAAGAGCATCGGAATTTGCCAATTTGCGTTCAAAAGCCAGAACAGATGCAGTTTTTAAAGCCATAACCTCCTCCTTTTCTTAATTTGCTGTTTTTTCGGGCTGATAATCATTTTTACACAAATACCAACCAGATTCCGGATCAACATCGTAGCGCCAAACCAACTGCTGTATCTTGCCAAGACGATGAGGACTCAACCATTCGCCAATGGAATATGCCGACTCCACAAAACGAAAAGGAACCGAGGAATCTCTTGCCTTGAGCACCTCTCCGGGCTCGAACAGGTCGGAAATCCCTCGATACCCAACAGTAATGGGCACCAACCAGCCTTTTCCCGGTTTCGGGATGTATTGCCACTCAACCTTGCCGGAATGATCGTCCTGATTTTCGTTATCGCCCTCTACAACCGCCATGAATTTCAAAGCAGAAAAATCAAGCCAGGCATCCATCGCATCCATCTCTGGATTTTGCTGGAAGCATTTTTCGGTATGTTGGGCCAGCAAATCGGCTCGCTGGACAAGAGCGAAGCCTGGAAGCAATTTACGTAATTGCCGGCGTTCAAATTTTGCCAGCGAGGCCTCTTCCTCCGGCAAACGCACAAGCTCTATGGCCCCAACCTCCAGAATAGTTCCACCAGCCAGCCGATGTTCCAGCAGCAATTGTTCAATTTGTTCCGTGACTTCTTCAGGGTCCAGATTAATGGGAACCTCGCCGTCACATGGAATTATCATTGACACGTCCATGTGCATCCGACCCTCTTCGACAAATGACGCCGTTTCGCCCTGCTTGGTTAAAGGATTTCGAGTCAGCGCAAACACATAATCCCCCCATCCCTTGGGCTGGTGAGCATTGACCTGAAAATCATGGCATACAATTCCACACCCATTGGGTTGCAGAGAAAAATGAGGAGGTAACTTTCTGGAAATAGCGTGGACAAAACCCAAAAAATTGGATATGGCCGGGAAACCCCACGTCACCCCGGCAATGGCATTGGCGTTTTCGACTTTTATATTTCGTAAAATCAGCATGGTATCCATCATGCGTGCACCTCCGGCTCATCGTGCAGATCGTCTTTGAGCAGTCGAAGTTTACTGGCAAGCAAACTTTGCCATTCTCGATGTTCCATATCACCGAGTTTGAGCAGATCGGATTTGAGGTTGTGGTTAAGCCAAAGAGCAAAACGATCAGCGATTTCCACCTGCCAATCATTTTTTTCACGCTCTTGGGCGAATTCGACATCTTTCGCAACGCGACGAGGGTCAAGCCAAAGCTGTTCAGCACGGTGTAGGCGGCAATCCGGGGAGGCGCTCCACCCCCCCACACCTGCAAGCTTTTGAATACTTGCCGCGTATTGGACAAGCAGGTCCATCAGTTCATCAATGTAAGCTCCCCGGCGTTCACGGATGGTTATGGTGCTAGTTTTTTTGGCGTTTTTCTCAAGGAACCGTCGCAAGTCTTTAATAGTCCCATGCGCCCGAAAGCCAAAATGGTGCCATGAAAAAACGGTTTTAACTTTCAGAGGGGGGGTAAGTTTCCGTACCCAAGAAGGAGGAGAGCATTGCAGCAAAAAAGCTGAGCCATTCCTTCTTGCATTCAATTGGCTGATATTTTGTGCATTAGAGCCGCCAAATTTTTGCATGGCCGTGTTGGGGTAATCGACAACCTTAAATACGCTGAACTTCTTATCACGTTTTGCTTTTCTACCCTCCTTGGCCTCCTCGCCGAATCGGGCTGTTGCGATACGTTCATACAGAGCTTGAGCAAATGAGGATGAATATAACGGCGCCACAAGATGATAACCTCCTGAACTATCTGGAAAATAAATCTGCTTTGACAGCTTGTGCGCACCCGTTTCCTTGTTGTCGAGAGCCCGGCAAAAACCTGTCAACCAGGAGCTGGCCTGTTGTTCGTTTTTCGCAATTGGCAACAGCGGAGCAATATCCCCTTGCCTGATAAATTCAATCAGAGCCACGCCATCAACTTCCAGTTGAAGCAGTCCAGCCACATCTAAAGCGGCCGCGTTTCCCACAACATCTATGGCCGGCTTATGCAAAGACGCTGTACTGAGCAGCGAGTTTTGCCGGTAACTTTCAGGTTGAGTTTCACCACCAACGGCATACAAACTACTGCCCCTGGCGTCTGGATGGGTATACTTCAGGGCATGGGTAACCATTTGGATCTGCTTGGCCCGGGCGGCTGCATCAGTCAACCATTCGGAAACTTCGTACTTGGCCTCCTGCGTTTGGCGCTTTTCCGCCAACTCTTGCTCCAGGCTTGCCAGCAGGTTGGGGTCGGAGACTTTTTTGCGCTCACTATTGGCTTTTTTGTCAAAATCTTCGAGCTTTGCATCCCTTCTAACCCGGATATATTCCACAATTTTCTGTGACATGACCGCCGCTCGTTGCTCCATAATTACCCCCTTGATTAAGTTTTAGCCATATTGTTGCCCAGGAATATCGATGACCTGTCCGGGATTCTAAACAAGTTCGTCATACACCCCCAATCCTTCGTGATACAATCTGGCTTCCTGTTTTTCCGACAGACCGATGGTCCCGAACACCCTACTGGCCTGATCAAGATCCATATCCAGCGACTCGGACAACTCCAGCAAAATTCGGGCGATATTGTTATCACCCCAAAATGAAATCCCTCTTTGTGCCAATATCACGTTGGCCGGTCGGAGTGTTTGGGCAGCAGGTATCAGCACACCACCCCTCTGTTGATCAACCATTTTGAATTGTGGCTCATCGCCCTCGTCTTCCAAATGGAACATATACTCCACTCTCGGCTCACTTTTGCGGAAAGGGCTACGACGCTGCAACTCGAAGCACCAATGGGCATGATGTTCCCACCAAAGAGCGGCATAGCTTTTTATATTCAGGTCATTATTACCGAATAACCGCGCTGCTGTATGGGCATGTTCCAGGTCCACCAGGTTATTTTTAAAATCAAGAGGGTTCCGTTCCACAATCCGGGGTATGGCCCGGACGATTCGCCATTGCTCCGCCTCAAGCAGATCATGAAGGTCGTGGGAGCCAAGATTGAAGCTTTTCGACTCAAAACCCGGCTTTTCAAATGCCACCTCACGCCCGATCAGTGCCTTGTAATTCTTGGAGAGAATCCGCAGGTTGGATGTGTCCGGAGTTCCACCTCGATGTCGCAGAATCCTCCCGGCCAATTGGATTATCGACCGCATGGAACTGGGCTCGACAATCGCCCAATCGTAATCATGGTCTCGCCCTACCTCTGCCACCGCCGTGGCCAGCACCACAAAGATATGGTTTTTCTCCGGGTGAGCGGAGATTGTTCGGGCAATTTCCCCACCGGGATGCCAAATGGCGTCCTTTTCATGTCTGGTCAACGCTGCATCCAGGCGACGCTCCATAGCGGAGCGTACGGCCAACGGATGCTGACTGTGGTAAGCACAGTAATGAATATGAAAGTCAGGCGGCGGTTCTTTCGTTAGCAGCTGTTTTGCCACCGCCACCAAGGGATTGATATTGGCCATCCGCAATAGCCCGATAGAAACCCGCTTGCCGCTTTTGGGATGAGTTGTCGCATGACAATCATGCAATTCCCTTATCGACTGCTCAGAGACATCGGCTATGGCCGCAATAGCCGCATCAGAATTACATTCTGCTACTTCAACCGGCAACAACTCAGCTTGCCGTACCGGGTCAGCATCGAGTAGCCTGGTTACTCTTTTGCCGGCAAATGATTCATGGGCGGCGATAAAATCTTCCGGATCGTGATGGTCGCTTTGGGACGCCTCTATTTCATCAAACCAGGCACAACAAATATTTACTTTTCGGCCAGGCTCTCCGTAGACATCCTGAAAAATCCGACGGCCAGCAGCATAGGCGGCAAAAAGGGCTTTGATTAATGATGGCGGCAAGGTGGCCGAGGAAAGCAAAACTTTGGAGCCGAGCATTCCAGCCCAGTGGACCAGTCGAGTCAGCGCCGGCAAGTCATCAAGATCAAAATCATCGGGCTCATCAAGTACCAGGTCGGATGTAAACAAGCGCAGCATAGGGGCAATCTGCCGACCGCCCCGGTCGCACTCAGTCGCTGGCATCAGATGATCTATGGTGCTGACCAGAATCGGGGCACTTAACAGTTGGTGCAGTTTGGGAGAGCAGTTGTTCAGCCATTTGCCTATCACGCCATCATCCAGCGACCCATCGTAGCTGACATACTCCTGTTCGGAAAACAGCTCCTCAGCCGACTCCGAGGATTGAGCTTCGCTCGCTTCATCATAAAGTCGGCTCACTGCCCTGGAGCCGATCAGGACCGCCAAATCATCGTCTTGCAAACCGAGGCGTTCTCGCAGCGCACTGCCGGTTTGCAGGGTCAATGTCCGCAAACCCAGGGCCACACTGAAACGGCAGCCAATATTCTCGTCGGCCAGGCCGTACATGATACGGGCGTTGGCAAAGGTTTTACCACAGCCGGTCGATGCCATGTTGACCCCGAAAAAACCGTGCTCAAGAGCCCTCCTTCTGGTGTTGCAGGCCAAATCGTAAGCCCGGTCTTGCCAACGAAATCGTTCCTTGGTGCTGCGTTGCTTAAATTTTCTGTGACGGGTAATTGCCGGCAAAGTGCGCCTTATAAAACTGAGCCCGCGGGCCACAACAAGGGCGTTGCGAGAAACACCGATAACGTGTTCATCCAGTTTCTGTTTCAGGTTGCCGGTGGGTTTATCGGTGTTGGCAAAGGCTTTATAGTGGCTGCACTGCCAGAGCGTGTTGGGTTCGCGGGATGAGTAATAATGATCTGCCAGCATCAAAGCCAGCCTGGCCATGTGCATGGTGAACGGCTCACTCATCCAGTCCCGGTCAAAAAAGCTTTTTCCGGCCCGGCTTAAAGCTCTGGCCGCCAGTGACCGAGCTTTGTGGCGCCAGGTTTTGCTGCGCAGGGGGACACCATGGGGAAAGGTCCATATTGCCTGTTCATTTTTTGCTAACTCCGACGGGGGTATCCTCCCGGAATTCCAAGCCGAATCAAAAATAAAACTTTCCAGCCATTGGTCAATTTGACCCAGCGGAGGAGCATTACCTTCCTGGTCCTTGCCAGGCCATTTAGGCAAACGATGATGGGCCACAATCAGCCAGCCAACGGTTTTAGCCAGTGGAGTTTGCAGGGTGCCGAAAGGATTGCCGAGTCGTTTATCAAGTCCATCCTTGCGCAATGCCGCCAAAAGCGATGATTCATCCTCCCCGTTGATCCGGCTTAGTTTTTCCAGCCATTCCCAATCCGTACAGCCAGTCACAAAAGCCTGAAAAATCCGCAAAGAAACCCATTCGTGTCGAAATGCTTCTTTGGTTTTGCTCTTTGTTTTCGCCTTTAATTTGGCCTGAAAAATCTTATTTGCCTTGCCAAAATCGTGAAACAACCCTGCCAATCCCGCCAGCAGAGCTACATCTTCCATGGTATGCCAGTCATTTTCCCGTTCCGTGCGGAGTATGTCACGGGTAGTCGTATTGGTTGGCACCGCTCCACTGGCGCTGAATTTTCGAGCGTTGCCAACAATCCAGAGCATTTCCGTCCGATTGGCCGCTCTTATCCAGTGGCAGGCCACGGCTGTGTTGCGCCGAGCACTCCTGCGCAACATTTTGCGCAGTGTGTGCAGGCCTTCCTGGGTAATGGCGGTTTGCCAGGTACGTTCCCCTTTACGTTCTGCAAAATGATCCAAAACCCGACGTGTTACGGGCAGAGCATTCTTGCTGCACTGCGAAATCAAAAGGATATTCACCGGCCCACCTTGCTTAGAGCGGATGCTGTCTCTTTCAGACAATCGATCATGATATCCAGGGCGCCGAAACGGTTGAAACCCTGAGTGCAACGTTGCCTGAACTCCATATCATCCTCACCGTTTGTAGCCGCGATGAAAGCCTGCGGCAAGACCATGGCATCCTTGACCAAATCAGCGATATCAAAGACCAGACCGCCCCGGCGGGTTTTACCGTGTAAAACCGACAAACCATGCGGTAGCCCCAAAACCCAGGCCGCCGTGGCTCCCAATCCGTAAGCCAGATAGTTACCGTGATCCAGAAAACGATTGGCCGCGTCAATCCCCGCTCCGCGTTTTGAACGGGTAAAGTCGCCATATCGAACTGTGTTTGCTGCAATCTTGTAAAGTGCTTTGGTAAGTTTCGCCTCCTGAGCCAGGATTTCATTGGTATCTATGGCCTGTTCCGTTTTGGTGCGAAACTCTGCCAATAAACCAGTCAGCTTGGATTCATCAACAACAAAGCCATCTTCCCGCTCCAGTTTTTTACCAAGCCAGATTTTGGCAATCTGTTCCATACGCACCACCTGGAACCCCTTGGCTGCTTCAACACGTTTTTCTTCGTCAAACCAAAAGCTTACCCAGTGCTGCAAATACTCTGTCGGCCGGTATTCGCTTTGTGAGGTCAACCATGAAATGTCAACCTGCACTTCATTGGCGGCGAACAGTGGCGTTCCATCGCCACCGCAAAAACCAACCAATACTCCCGCTTTGGCCAATTCCCGCATCGCCGACTGGGTAATGGAAGTGCCGGTGCCAAGCAGGATTGAAGTGGTATTGGCAATGGGGATATTCCAATACAACGATTTTCTGCCCTCTTCGGTTACATATTCAACCCGGCCACCGCTGACCAGCACCCGGCAATGTTCCAGATAGTAAATATTGGCGCGCTTGGAATGAAGAATCGTTTTCAAGTCTGAGGGGGTAAAATTTTCCATCGTAGTAGTCACCCGCTTAATAGATATATTTGAATGTGTGGTGCTTTTTGCTAAAACGAGGCAGAAAAAAGCTTATTTTTGCCCCAACAACCCCAGTTATTCAATTCATTCTGCACAAAAGTGGGCAGCCCCATATCACGGCAAACCCGGATGGTGTGGCCGGTGCCGCCGGCAAGCGGATTTTCCGGGTTGGCGAAGAAGAAGGCGAAATTGGCCGGCGGTAGCTCCAGCGAGGGGGCGCCCACCACTTTCAGGGCGTCACGCATCAGGTACATTGCCTTGTTGGTTAAACGGTTGCGGCCCCGCTCCAGAAAGCCCTGCACCAGGTTTTGCAGATCCGGGGAGGCGGCCAAGGTGACCTTTGCCACTTCGGCAAGCTCTTCCGGTGCCAGATCGGCCAGGGAGAATACCCTTGCCTGGGGCCTGAGTCGTTTTTTACCGGCACCGGGGTAAGGGAGGATGTATTCCCGCCGGTTGGGGTCAATCTCCGCCAAGCCCTTGAAAAAGAGGGTGTCCGAGCCCTCGGCGTTACCGCTGCGGAAGATCGCTGCCGGCAATAATTCGGCCAGTTTGGTTGCCAGAGAGATCAAGCGCGGGGCCGCTTCAGCGGGTACTTTGCGTGTGCCCTCAAGGAGAATGACCGGCTGCCGGATTTTTTCAGCCTGTTCAAGAAAAGCTTCCGCCTTCATTTTTTACCGCCATTTTTACGCATTTTTTGCTCAAAACATGGTGTACTGCCTTACTTTCATATCACACCTACCTTATCATTTTGTGTCTGGGTAAAATTTATTTTGGCGTTTGGGTCATTTTTTTCGCCGCACATTTTTGATTTGCCGGCTGAGGACGGTACAACTCAGCCAACGCCCCGGCCTCACAGGCTATTTCTGCTCACAGGCCGCGTCTTCCAGCATGGTTAAAACCGTGTCGAGATTAGTCTGGCAACCATGCGGGGGTACCGGTTCCGCAGCTACCCTGGCCAGCCATCGCTTGAAAATCTCTGCTTTGGGTGAGGAAACGGATTGCACTATCCGGAAGATGCCTTCGAGGGTGACGCAATCGGTTCGGCGTATCCTGCCATCGGACGCCGGCAGTTCCAGGGCGCAACACAAGGTCCCAACCTCGCAGCCCTCCGCTTCAAGGCTCTGCTGCAACTGTCGCCAGGATGCCGCGCCATCCGATTGATCAGTAAGCGCCCCGCTGACATCCTCAACCGCAAACCACCACTCGCCCTCATGGCGGGCTTGCCGGATTTTTCTCCCTTCAAAAGCAATGGGTAAGGTTTCTTTCTCTCTCACCGCCATTCCCTCCGCACGGCGTACCTGCCAACTTCACCGGGCAACTGTTGCATTTTGTGCAACAGTTGCCTTCCCCTCATAACACACCTACCCCGTCAACCAGTGTCCTGGTAATTTTTTTTTTGGAAATTTTGGTTTTTTTCACGGGCAATTCGTTTCATTTTTCTGTTTTTCCGTCTCCCGCCGGCGGCCTCCGGTACAGTTCGGCCAATGCCTTGGCTTCGCGCTGAATTTCTGCCCTCAGACCGGCTGGAGCCAGCACCTCGGCGTCGGCGCCGAACTGGAGCAGGCGGAGCTTGATTTCCCGGTAGTCGGCCACAGGCAGGGTCAGCAGCAGGCCGCCGTCCGGGGTGGCTTCCAGGCGTTGGTCCGGGTGCCAGAGCTGTTCCTTTATCCAGGGGGCGCGGGCCGGGGTGAAGCGGATGATTGCCGTTTCCGGGGAGCGGCCCTGGAAGATGCCGTAGGCTCCTTCCAGGTGGGGCAGCCATTCCCGGCGGGGGTGCGGGGTGAAGGTTTCTGTGCTGATCTGTGGATTCTGCATTCGGGAAAGGACGAACTTGCGCCAATCGCAGCGCTTACGACAGCGGGCCAGCAGCACCCAGTTGCCCTGATAGTGTTGCAGGTGGTGGGGTTCCACCAGGCGGGAGTGGTAATTGCCGTTTTGATCGAGGGGGGATGAGTAATCGAAGGCAAAGAGGCGCTGTTCCAGCAGGGCCTTGGTGGCCGGCCGGAAGACCTCGGCCGGGGCCGGAGCGTAGCCCGGCCAGGTGGCGGAGAATAGTTGATCGAACTTTTCCGCCGCAAGACCGTGGTCGGCGATCTGTTGCAACAGTTTGCGATTAAGGGAGGCGATGGCCTGGCTGATCAGGCCGTCGGCACAACAGGAAAGCAGATTCCTGGCCAGCAGGACGGCGAAAATCTCTTCCTGGCTGAGCCAGAACGGCGGCAGTTGAAACTGATCGTCCAAGTAAGTGTAGCCCCGGCGGGCGTGCACATAGTGCAGGGGGGCGTCGAACTCCACCCGCATGGCCTCGATGGCGCGCCCGGCGGTACGTTCGCTGATTCCAAACTCGGCAGCCAGGGCCGGGGCATTGGGAAACCGCTCCCGGCGAATCTGTTGATCAAACCAGTGGTAACGCGCATAAACCAGGTTGCTCCCCACAACGCCCCCCTGCGTTAATGCCAACTTGGTTGCCTGCCGTTGCCTGCACAAACCAAAGCAAACGGCGAGGCGGAGCCCAAAAATGCCGGATAAACAACCGGCAGGATTCCGCTGCAAACAGTATCAGTAAAATGGCCATGCCGCCGCAAGCGTGCCCCGGTGGCTTGAGCCATGCAAGCTACCAGGCTTTCTTAAGGTACTCGAAATGTTTTTTGAAGCAAGAAGTTAACCTTTTAAGAAGCAACCGCCTTGGGCGAGGCCGGGGCGGCGAGGGCCAGGGTGGCGGCGATCAGGCAGTAGGCGGCCATGGCCAGGGCCAGGGCCGGAACGCCCAGGCCGCTGTCCAGCAGCAGACCGGCCAGGATGGGAGCGACGGCGGTGGAGAAGACGATGGCGGCGTGTACCAGGGAACGGATGGCGCCCAGGTGCAGCACCCCGTAACGATCGGCCCAGATGGTACCGCCGGCGGTGGTGGCCAGGCCGATACTGGCCCCCAGCAGGGCCAGGTAACAATAAAGCACCCAGGGGCCGGTGAAGGCCGCCAGCAACAGCAGCCCGCCGAACATGGGCAGCAGGGCCAGGGGCAGGGAGCGATGGGAACCCAGCCGGTCCACCAGCGGCCCGGCCACCACCAGGCTCAGCAAATGCCCCACGGCAAAAACCACAAAGGCGCCGGCCAGCAGCTCCAGGGACCAGCCCCGCAAGATAACCAGCGCCGACTGGTGAAAGAGCATGGCGGTGACCACAAAAGGGGTGGCCATCACCGCCGGCAGCAGAAAGTAAAAGCCCGGCTCACGCAGTACCTCGGCCCGGGTAAACTGTTGCGGGCCGGCCGGATCAGCGGCGGCGGCCTTGGCCGGTGCCGGCGTCTCCCGGCTCAAAGTACGCAGCAGGGGCAAGATCACCAGCAGCAGGAACAGTACCGCCGCCAGCCAGGGCCAGCGCCAGTCGCCCCGGGTCATCAGCAAGACCGCCGCCGCCGGCAGCAGGGCCTCGCCCAGGGGAATCCCCAGCGCCCCCAGGGCCACCGCCTTGCCCCGGTGGGCGGCAAAATAGCGGGCGGCGGCGGTCATGCCCAGATGGGCCACAAAACCCTGGCCGCCAAAGCGGATCAGGACAAAACCGGCAAAGAGCAGCCAGACGCCGGGGGCCAGGCCGATCAGCAGACAGCCCAGGGCCAGCACCACCACCGCCAGGTTAACCGCCCGGTTTAACGGCCAGGTATCGGCCAGGGGGCCAAAACGCAGCAGCAGCAAGGCACTTACCAGGGTGGCGCCACTGTAGAGGCCGCCGTACATGGTATGGGAAAGGTTGAAAGCGTCCCGCAGTTCCTCACCAAAGACCGAAACATAAAAGGTCTGGCCAAAACTGGAGGTGGCCACCGCCGCCAGCGGGAAAAGCGCCAGGCGGGGATGAACGGCAAAAAGGGCGCCAAACCCCTGGAAGAAGTTTTTAATCATCATGGACCCCGCCGATTCGTCAGCGCTGCAGCAGTTCGGTGGCGATAATCGCGGCGGCGGCGCTCAGGTCTTCAATATCCAGGTGATTGGTCACCGAAAAGCGCAGGCGGGCCTGGCCGGCGGGCACCGTGGGGGGGCGCACCGCCGTTGCGTAAATCCCGCGCTCCTGCAGCCGCCGGGCAAGGGCCAGGGTGGCCTGGTTTTCGCCCACAACCAGCGGCACAATCTGGGACGGCCCCAGGTCGGCCTCAACCCCGCCGTGGGTCAGGCCGCTTTTAAAGATCTCCACCCGGTGCCACAAATCCTGTCGCAACTGCGGCTCTGCCGCCAGCAATTCGACGGCGGCCAGGGCGGCGGCGGCACTGGCCGGCGGCAGGGCGGTGGAAAAAATAAAACTGCGAGCCCGGTTGAGCAGAAAGGAAATCAACCGCTGCTCTCCGGCCACATAAGCCCCGTAGCTGCCCAGGGCCTTACCCAGGGTGCCCATCACCAGATCCACCCGGTGGGCCAGCCCTTCCGCCGCCAGCAAGCCGGCCCCGTTGTCGCCGAACAGGCCGGTGGCATGGGCCTCGTCCACCAGCAACAGGCAGCCATAGCGCTCCTTCAGGGTCACCACGTCAGCCAGGGGGCAGATATCGCCGTCCATGCTGTAGAGGGATTCCACCACAATCAGGGCTTCTTTGGCACCCCGGTGCCTTTTCAGCAGATCTTCAAGATGATTGCAGTCGTTATGGGCAAAGCGATGCAGCCGGGCCCCGGCCAGGCGGCAACCGTCCTGGATGCTGGCGTGATTGAGCTTGTCGCTGAAAATCACGTCGTGGCGCCCCACCAAGGCCGGAATCAGCCCGATATTGGCCAGGTACCCGCTGCCGAACAGCAGCGCCGCCTCCTGCTCCTTGAGCCGAGCCAGGGCAAGTTCCAGCTCCCGGTGCAGCTCGAAATCGCCGCTCATCAGGCGGGCGGCGCCGGCCCCGGTGCCGTAACGGCTCAGGGCCTCGGCGGCGGCCACCAGCAGCAGAGGGTGGCGGGTTAAGCCAAGATAGTCGTTGGAGGAAAAATCCAGCAGGTCATGAGCCACCGCCTCCAGGCGCACCCGGCCGCCGTCGGGATGGAGCAGACCGGGCAGTTGCCGCAACCGGCCCTCTTTTTGCTGGCGTTTGAGATAGGCGGCAATATCAACCATTCAACAAACCTCACGGGCAATGATCTTCGGTTAAGCCCAGAACTGCTGCATTTCCCGGGCAAACTTGCGGTCAGCCTCGACACTGCGCCCCCGCTGGGTGAGATAGCCGCCGATCATCATGCCGTCGGCCCCGGCCTGAAAAGCGGTGGCCAGGAAATCTTCCAGGGCCGTCTCCCGGCCTCCAGCCAGGCGGATGCAGACCTTGGGCAGTAGCAGGCGGAAGATAGCAATACTGCGAACAATTTCTCTAATCGGCAAGGGCTCGATGCCGGCCAGGGGGGTGCCCGGCAGGGGAATCAGAAAATTCAGCGGCACCGAATCCACCGCCAGTTCGCGCAACCTCAAGGCCATCTCGATGCGGTCATCCTCGCTTTCACCCAGCCCGAAAATGCCGCCGGCGCAGACCTCCAGCCCAGCCTCCTGGGCTGCCTGGATGGTGGCGATCCGGTCGGCAAAGGTGTGGGTGGTGGTAACCTCGGGGAAAAAGCGCTCCGAGGTCTCCAGATTGTGATGATAGCGGCACATTCCGGCCGCTTTCAGTCGCACCAGAGCGTCGCGATCCAGGATGCCGAAGGAACCGCAAAGCTTGATCTCCACCCGCCGGGCAATGGCGGCAAAGCGCTCGGCCACCGCCTCTACCTCGGCCGCCGTCAGCCCCCGGCCGCTGGTCACCATGGAAAAGCGCGAAGCCCCCGCCTCCTTGGCGGCCTCGGCGGCCGCGACGATCTCGGCGGTATCTTTTAAAGGGTAGATCGGGGCATCGGTCTGATAGTGGGCCGACTGCACGCAATAGCGGCAATCTTCACTGCACTTGCCTGATTTGGCGTTGATAATACTGCAAAAAGAAAATGAATCAGACCGGTTGGCCACCTTGACCGCCGTGGCCCGGGCAAGCAGTTCGGCGGTGGAAAGCTGCCGCCATCGCTCAATCTCCTGCCGGTTCTCTTTGTCCATGGTACTCCTCCGGTGATTTTTTATCCTTTAAGGCCGAAAATCCCGCCCTTGCTCCTGGCAAAGGCCGGCGCCCGCCCTTCCCGCCGGCCACCGCTGCGGGCTTTTCTTTTTTTGGCCATGGGAGACGGCGCCAGAGGGGTCAGGTCGGGCAACGGCTCACCGGCCACAGCGGCCCGGTAAAGCTCGTAAAAGGCCAGGCAACGGGGGAAATATCCTTTTTTGGTCAACCAGCGGGGCCACTCGGAGGGGCCGGAGCCATCAACCGAGCGGGGATCATGGGTCAACAACAGGGGCAGGTTGGCCAGCAGGACGGCCAATGATTCCTTGGTGTGTCGCTTAATATTGAGGGGGGCCAGCACCGCGTCCAGGTCACTGCGCAAGCGGCGGGAAAAACGGTAGGACGAGGCGCGATCCGGGCGGCTGGCCAGCAGTTGGAAGTTGGCCTCGGCCCAGGGCAGCAGCAGCATGGCAAACAGCACCTCCTCGCCGGGGGCATTGTCGTCGGCCACCGCCCGATCAACCACCGCCAGCAATTGCAGCAGCAGGTCGGTTAACGGGGTGGGCCGGGTAATCTCCTGGCGCTCCGGTCGCTCGGGGTCGGGGCCGGGCAGAATCTCGCGATAGAAAGGAAAAAGCTCGAAAAAGACCCCGCTGGCCAGGCCCAACTCCGCCCAGCGGCGGCTGGCGCCGGCCTGCAGATCCTTGCACAGCTCGTCCCGCAGACGGGAATCGGGGCAGAGCCGAAGCTTTTCCACATGGCGCAGGATGGCCTGCCAGGTCTCCTCTTCAATGACAAAACCACTGCGGGCGGCATGGCGAATGGCCCGCAGCATCCTTACCGGGTCACGAATCAGCCGCCGGTCCGGGTCCCCCACCAGGCGTACCAGCCCCAGGCGCAGGTCCTCCACCCCGCCGGTGTAGTCGATCACCGAGAAGTTCTCGATTTCATAGAACAGGGCGTTGATGGTCAGGTCGCGGCGGAAGGCATCCTCGGCCGGATCACCGAAGGTGTTGTCGGAAGCTAAAGTTTCAATCTCGCCGCCGTTAAGGTCGAATTCGCTGCGGCAACGGAAGGTGGCCACCTCGATGATCTTGCCGCCGTGGAAAAAGACCTGCACCAGCCGGAAGCGGCGGCCGATGATCCGGCTGTTGCGGAAGATCTTGCGCAACTGGCCGGGCCGGGCATCGGTGCTGATATCGAAATCCTTGGGCTTTTTCCCCAGCAGCAGATCCCGTACGCCACCGCCCACCAGGTAGGCCCGAAAGCCTTCGTCACGCAGGCGGTGCATTACCTTGAGGGCCTCACGGTCGATATCGGCGCGAGAAATACAATGTTCGGAACGGGGAATCACCCGGGGTTCGGGCAATGAAGAATCTTCGCTCATGGGCAATGGATCACGCAAAGCAAGGGCAACGGGCAAGAAGCTCCTCCCGCCCGGCTTATTTTTGCTCCTTGTAGACGGATTCCGCCTGGCTGACGAACTGGTCGAAAACCTCCTGAACCGTCAGGATTTCCTTCATCTTCCAGACATTCTCGCCGGAGAAGAAGAGCCCCTCTTCCAGATCCCCCTCGTAGGCCTTCTGCAGCCGCTCGCTGATGCAGTAAAAGTGATCACACTTTTTCAGGCATTTCCAGCGGCACTTTTTGGCTTTCATCTCTTCGGCCGCGGCCAGGCGCTGCACAAAGGGGGTCTTCAGGGCCCGACCCGGCAGGCCCACCGGCGAACGGATCAGGGTTACATCTTCCGGCTGGGCCTTCAACATGGCCTGCTTGAAGTTGTCATCGGCCGAGCACTCTTCGGTGAGCACAAAACGGGTGGCAATCTGCACCCCGTCGGCCCCGTACTTATCCATCATCTCCGCCATTTCAAAACCGTTGGTAATACCACCGGCGGCGATCAGCGGCACCTTTTTAACCACTTTGCGAATTTCGGGGAAAAGATCGCGCAGGGCCTGGTCGGTGCCCAGGTGCCCGCCGGCCTCCTTGGCCTCGACAATGATCGCCGCCGCCCCCAGCTTTTCCGCCAGGCGGGCAAAGGCGGGAGAGGAGACGATGGAGACGATGGGGGTGTTGGTATCTTTGCCGATTTTAAAAATATCCCGGGAAAAACCGGCCCCGGTAATGATCATGTCCACCCCGGCCTCGATGGAGCCCATCACCAGATTATAAAAGTTCTGCATGGCGAACATGATGTTCACCGCAATGACGCCATCGGTTTCACTTTTGGCCTTACGGATATCCGCCTGCAACTCTTCCACCGGCAAACCGGAGCCGCCGATGGTGCCGATGCCGCCGCAACGGGCCACGGGCACCGCCAAGGCAGAGGTGGACACGCGAATGGACATACCCCCTTGAATCAGGGGCACCGGGGCCGTATAGGGCCCAATTTTAAGAGGAGGAAGCTTCATCTTGAAAAAACACTCCGAGTGTGGCTGACCGACCGGGAGCCGTCAGCAACCTTAGAAAAACCTAAAATAGCGAGGCGATTCTGTTTGCCAATCCAACCACAATTATGATTCAATGTCCCAGTAACAGCAGTAAACGTACAAAAGGTTTACCTGACAGTATACCGACGGTGGCGCGAGCGCTGAGGAAAAAAGCCTGCTCAGTCTCTTATGACAAAAAGTGCAAAAAGGCAATGATTTTTGCACTGAACCCCAAAAAAGCCAAGAGGAGTGCGGCGTTATGATTCAGGCCCACCTCCCATTCACCCTGGAGCCGGATTCCCCAGTTAAGATCCTGGCCGTCGATGACGACCCGCAGGTATTACAACTGCTGGTAACCGCCGTTGAATCTTTCGGCTTTGAGTGCGAAACCGCCGGCGACGGCGTGGCGGCCCTGAAAAAACTGCAAACCGGCAATTACTCGCTGGTGATCACCGATCTTACCATGCCCCGCATGGACGGCATGACCCTGCTCAGAAAGGCCAAAAACCTTTACCCCCGCCTGGATATCATAGTGGTTACCGGTTACGCGGAAAAATTCAGCTACACCGACGTGATCAAGGCCGGCGCCTGCGATTTTATCGCCAAACCCTTCAACATCGATGAGCTGGAGGCCAAACTCCACCGGGCCCTGCGGGAGCAGAACATGGTGCGTAAGCTGGAACAGCTCTCCATGCGGGACGCCCTGACCGGGCTGTTCAACCGCCGGGGCTTCGAGGTCAAGCTCGAGGAAGAGGTGCCCCGGGCCCACCGGCAGAACTACCCGCTTTACGTGATCATCATCGACATGGATAAATTCAAAACATATAATGATGAGTTCGGCCACCAGGCCGGTGACCGGGCCCTCCAGGCCATCGGCCGCCTGCTGCTGCGCAACACCCGCGACAATGTCGACTGGTGCTGCCGCCCGGGGGGCGACGAATTCGCCATCATCATACCCTACACCGATGATCATCAGGCCATGGCCGTGGCCCAGCGTATTCTGGAGCAATACCGCCAGCACCCTTTCGGCGAGACCACCCTGAGCATCGGTCTGGCCAGCTTCCATCGCCATCCGCAGTACACCATGGGAGAGGATATCGAGCACCTGCTGGTCCGCGCCGATCAGGCCATGTACCGCAGCAAACAGGCCGGCGGCGACCGCATCAGTTGCGACCCCTCCTTTACCACCGCAAACTGCCCCCTGACCTGACCACCCGCTGCTGCGCCAACGCTTACCACCGGCGGTTTTGGCAAGAGCACCAAACGGCTTACGGTTTATCAATAAAATAATTTGTATTTACACCTTCCCTCTGGTATATAAGCACATCGTATTTCCATAATTCAAGGAGGATTGTTTACATGTCAACCAACACAGACACAACAGCAACCGCAGGTGGTGAATCCTTCGCCGATCTGTTTGAACAGAGCATCCGGGTGGCGGATGTGGGCGAAGTGGTCAACGGCGAGGTCATCGCCGTGGGCAAGGATTATGTCCTGGTGGATATCGGGGACAAGGCGGAAGGCGAAATCGACATCAGCGAATTCCGCAACGAAGAAGGCCAGATCGAGGTCAACGTCGGCGACACCTTCGAGGTGTTCGTGGAAAAACGTGAACCCGAAGGCGGCCTGAAGCTCTCCCGCGAACGGGCCATCGGCATCAAGGTCTGGGAAGAGATTGCCCGGATCCAGGAAGCCGACGGTACCATCACCGGCCGTATCGACAGCCGGGTCAAGGGCGGGCTTTCCGTGGACATCGGGGTTCCGGCCTTTCTCCCCTACTCTCAAATCGACCTGCGCCCGGTCCGCGATCTCGACGCGATGATCGGCGAAAGCTACGACTTTAAAATTCTCAAATACAACCGCCGCCGCAACAACGTGGTTATCTCGCGGCGGGCGATCATGGAAGAAGAGCGCCAGAAGCTGCGCGAGGAGATGCGCACCAGCCTGGAAGAGGGTCAGGTGCTCACCGGCTCGGTTACCAACATCACCGACTACGGGGTCTTCGTGGACCTGGGCGGCATGGACGGCCTGTGCCACATCACCGATCTTTCCTGGGGCCGGGTTTCCCATCCTTCCAAGATGTACAAGGTGGGCGATGAAATTCAGGTTAAAATCCTGAAGTACGATAAAGAAAACGACAAGGTTTCCCTGGGCGTCAAACAACTTAAAAGCGACCCCTGGGAGACCATTCAGCAACGCTACCCAGTGGGCGCCAAAGTGCCCGGCAAGGTGGTCAGCATTACCGATTACGGCGCCTTTGTTGAGTTGGAAGAAGGCGTCGAGGGCCTGGTTCACATCTCCGAGATGTCCTGGTCGAAAAAATCCCGCCACCCGTCCAAAATCGTCAGTGTCGGCGACGAGGTGGAAGTGGCGGTACTCAACGTCGACCCCGAGGCCAAACGGATCTCGCTTGGCATGAAGCAGCTGCAGCCCAACCCCTGGGATATGGTGGCGGAAAACTACCCCGTGGGCTCCATTATCGAGGGCAAGATCAAGAATATCACCGATTTCGGCATCTTCATCGGTATCGAAGAAGGAATCGACGGCCTGATCCATGTTTCCGACCTGTCCTGGACCGAGCGCATCAAGCACCCCGGCGAAAAATACGCCAAAGGGGAAACCATCCAGGCGGTGGTCCTCAAGATCGACAAGGAAAACGAGCGTTTCTCCCTGGGTATCAAACAGCTGCAACCGGACCCCTGGGAGGCGGCGGTGGAGAAATATGCCATCGGCACCAAGATCAGCGGCAAGATCACCAATGTTACCGACTTCGGCGTCTTTGTCGAGCTGGAGGAAGGAATCGAAGGCCTGGTGCATGTTTCCGAGTTGAGCAAGGAGAAGGTGGAAACCCCGGTCGGTCTTTACAACGTCGGCGACAACCTGGAAGCCCGGGTGATCAACGTCTCGGCCAAGGACCGCAAGATCGGACTTTCCATCAAGGCCTTGAGCGATGAGGGCGAAGCGGCCCGCATTGAAGAGTACAAACAGCAGCAGGCCAAAAGCGGACCTTCCACCTTGGGTGATTTGCTCAAGGAAGAACTGGAAAGCCAGGAAAAGGCTGAATAGTCCTGAGCAAAGCCGCTTGAGGCCTCGTAATCATGGACGAAAAAAGCTCATTCCGGCGAAGACACCCCATGCTGTCCGGCTGCCTGATGCTGCTGGTGGCCTTGCTGCTGTTCTGGGCCGGGGTGAGCTTTTTAATCGGTTCATTGTTGAGCGATTCCCCCTTGGCTCGAACCGCCAGGCACCCGGAAGGGGTTGGGGTCATCGAGGTCCGGGGGGTGATCAGTTCCGCCGACCAGCTCATCGAACAGCTGACCGATTTTCGCCGCAAGGATAAAATCAAGGCCATTGTGCTGCGGATCGACAGCCCCGGCGGGGCCGTCGGAGCCTCGCAGGAGCTGTTTGAGGAAGTCAAAAGAACCAACCGGGTCAAACCGGTGGTGGCCTCCATGGGTTCGGTGGCAGCCTCGGGCGGGCTTTACGCCGCCTTGGGGGCAGAGCGGATCATCGCCAACCCCGGCACCCTGACCGGCAGCATCGGGGTGATCATAAAGTTTGCCAACCTGGAAGAGTTGCTGCAAAAAATCGGTTATCGCAGCGAAACCATCAAAAGCGGCGAGCTTAAGGACACCGGCGCCATGGACCGGCCATTGACTCCCGGCGAAAGGGAGATGCTGGCCGAGATGGTGCATGCGGTGCACCGGCAGTTCGTCGACGATGTGGCCGCTAGCCGTGATTTACCGGTGGGCCAGGTAGAAGCGTTTGCCGACGGCCGAATTTTTTCCGGGGCCCGAGCCCTGGAGTTGCAACTGGTTGATGCCCTGGGCAACCTTAACGACGCCGCCATGCTGGCGGCCTCTCTTGGCGGGCTGGACGGTGAGCAGGTTCCTCACCTGATTTACCCGCCCCGCCGGGATTTATCGCTGCTTACGTTACTGCTGGGCGGCCGGCTGGCCACCCGGCTGGCACCGACTTTCGAGCCGACCCCGGTGCTGGCTTATGAATGGACCATAACACCATAAATCAACTGCAAGGATTACAAACATGCTGAAACGGGATCTCATCAACGCCGTCGCCGAAGAAATGCCCGGTTTCCTGAAAAAAGATCTGGACCAGGCCCTGGACATCATGCTGGAAAATATCCTCCAGGCACTGGAGGATAACCGCCGGGTGGAAATCCGGGGTTTTGGCAGCTTCTCGGTACGCGAACGCAAGGCCCGCACCACCAAAAACCCCAGAACCGGCAAGGTGATGCACATCCCCCCCCGCAAAAACGTACACTTCACCATGAGCAAGTCTCTGAAAGACGGGCTCATCGACTGATACAACCCCAGGGCCGGCAGAGTAGCGCTCTGCCGGCCTTATCGTTGCCCCCGGCAACAGCCACAAATCCGCACAAAACCCGCCAGACTAACTGCCCCACACGGCAAAGGTCGGACGACCTTTAGGGTAATCGTTCAGCTGAACGATTACCTACCCCAAACCCTCGAGGCTCCCCTTCCCGGGGCGCAGCACCTGCAGGTCGTCATCTTCCAGGCTGACCACGGTGGAGGGCGACGAGTGGGCCAGCGGCCCGCTGTCGATGATCAGATCGACCTGCTTGCCATAGCGCTCTTCCACTTCATAGGCATGGATCAACTGCCGGGCGTCGGGATCATCCGGAGCCGCACTGGTGGTCAGGATCGGGTTGCCCAAGCCGGTGACCAGCTCCATGCAGATCCGGTGATCCGGCATCCTGATCCCCACCGTCTTCTGCTTGGTCATCATGATTTTGGGGACCAGCTTGGTGGCGGGCAAAACGAAGGTATAAGGCCCGGGCAGACTTTTCCGCAGCACCCGGTAACCGGTGTTGGAGACATGGGCATAGGTGCTGACATCTTTCAGATCGGCACAGATAAAGCTGAACGGCCGGGCCAAAGGCCGCTGTTTGAGCTGATAGATCCGCTTGACCGCCTTCTGGTTGAAAATATCACAGCCGATTCCGTACACCGTATCGGTGGGGTAGCAGATGACCGCCCCTTGGCGCAGGGCCTCAACCACCTGCTTGATCAACCGTGGTTGGGGGTTGTCGGGGTTGATTTGCAACAACAAATTATCTTCCTCCTGCTGACTTTCGCCGGCGAACCTTAAGCAGCACGCAAACCCGCGTGACACTTGCGTCACCTTAAAGTATTGAATATTAGCCTATCACCGGAGCGGAAGCAAAAAGTAAATTTACGCCATCATCCAAAACGGTTAGAATATGCAATTTCCTCCACCATATTCTTTTCTCAGCCGCAAGGAGTTAGACCATGCCGCTTGACAATCTGGAAACCGCCTACACCTTCGATGACCTGTTGCTGGTGCCTGGCGCCTCCGAGGTCCTCCCTTCCGAGGTCGACCTTTCCACCCGCCTGACCCCCACCATCGACCTCAACATCCCCCTGGTCAGTTCCGCCATGGATTCGGTAACCGAACACCGAACCGCCATCACCATGGCCCGGGAGGGGGGAATCGGTATTATCCATAAAAACATGAGCATCGACGAACAAGCCCGGGAGGTGCGCAAGGTTAAAAAATCCGAGTCGGGCATGGTCATCGACCCGGTTACGGTGGAGGAAAACCGTACCGTGCGGGAAGTAAATGAGATCATGCGCGGCTATCAGATCTCCGGGGTGCCGGTGCTGCGCGAAGGCAAGCTGGTGGGGATAGTCACCAACCGCGACCTGCGTTTTGTCACCGACGAAAACCTCAAGGTCCGGGATGTGATGACCAGCAAAAACCTGGTCACCGCCCGCCCCGGAATTACTTTAGAGCAATCCAAGGCCATGCTGCACGAGCACCGCATCGAAAAACTGCTGGTGGTGGACGATGACGGCAACCTGCAAGGCCTGATCACCATTAAAGACATTGAAAAAATCAGGCGTTACCCCAACGCCGCCAAAGACGATCTGGGGCGGCTGCGGGTGGGTGCTGCCATCGGGGCCAACACGTCGCTCAGCGATGTGGAGCTACTGGTGCAGATGGGCGTTGACGTGGTGGTGCTGGACTCCGCCCACGGCCACTCCCGCAACATCATCGAAGCCTTGCGCCGCATCAAGGACGCTTTCCCCGACCTGCCGGTTATCGCCGGCAACGTGGCCACCGCCGAGGGTACCGAAGCCCTGATCAAGGCCGGTGCCGACTGCGTGAAAATCGGGGTCGGCCCCGGCTCCATCTGCACCACCCGCATTGTCGCCGGGGTCGGGGTGCCGCAGCTAAGCGCCATCCACAACGCCGCCAAAATCGCCGACCGCTACGGCATTCCTTTGATCGCCGACGGGGGGATCAAGTTTTCCGGTGAGATCACCAAGGCCATTGGCATCGGGGCCAGCGTGATCATGATCGGCAGCCTGTTTGCCGGCACCGATGAAGCCCCCGGCGAAACCTTCCTTTACCAGGGCCGCACCTACAAGGGTTACCGGGGCATGGGCTCCCTGGGGGCCATGCAGAAAGGCAGCAGCGACCGTTATTTCCAGGATCAGGCCGAAAGCCAGGCCAAGTTGGTGCCGGAAGGCATCGAGGGCAAGGTGCCCTACCGCGGCCCGCTTTCCACCATGATCTACCAACTCATGGGCGGCCTGCGCTCCGGCATGGGCTACGTGGGAGCAGGTACCATTGCCGAGCTGCGCGGCAAGGCCAAATTCGTCAAAATCACCGCCGCCGGCCTCAAGGAAAGCCACGTCCATGACGTGATCATTACCAAGGAAGCCCCCAACTACCGTTTAGGATAAAAGATGGATATTCACAGCGAAAAAATTCTGATTCTCGATTTCGGCTCCCAGTACACCCAGTTGATTGCCCGGCGGGTGCGGGAAGCCCATGTTTATTGCGAGTTACACCCCCACGATATGGACATTGCCGAGATCCGGGCCTTTGCCCCCAAGGGGATCATTCTCTCCGGCGGCCCCTGTTCGGTTTACGACCCGGGCGCTCCTTCCTTTGATGAACGTTTGCTCGAGCTGGGCGTGCCGGTACTGGGCATTTGCTACGGCATGCACGTCATGGCCCGCCACTTCGGCGGCGAGGTGAGCGCCGCCGGCAAACGTGAGTTCGGCCATGCCGAACTGGAACAAACCGACAGCACCGGATCGCTGTTCGACGGTTTTTTTGTGGAAGCCAAAAGCCCGGTCTGGATGAGTCACGGCGACCATGTCAGCAAGCTGCCGCCGGGCTTCACCGTGGCCGCGGCCACCGCCAACGCGCCGGTGGCCGCCATCCAGGACCCGGCCCGCCAGCTTTACGGGGTGCAGTTTCACCCCGAGGTCAACCATACCCCGCGCGGCGAAATCCTCATCGATACCTTTGTCCGCAAGATCTGCGGCTGCCACGGGCACTGGACCCCAGGCCAGATCATCGAAGACGCGGTGGCCCGCATCCGGGAGATGGTGGGCACCGATCAGGTGATTCTGGGGCTTTCCGGCGGCGTCGACTCCTCGGTGGCCGCCGCCCTTATTCACCGGGCCATCGGCGAGCAGCTTACCTGTGTGTTTGTGGACACCGGCCTGCTGCGCCTGGGCGAAGGTGATCAGGTGATGGCCACCTTTGCCGAAAATATGGGGGTCAAGGTCCTGCGGGTGGATGCCGAGGAGCGTTTTCTCTCCGCCTTGGTCGATGTTGAAGACCCGGAGCAAAAACGCAAAATAATCGGCAATCTCTTTATCACCATCTTTGAAGAGGCGGCCGGCAAACTGGAAGATGCCCGCTGGCTGGCCCAGGGCACCATCTACCCGGACGTTATTGAATCCGCCGGCGGCAAAACCGGCAAGGCCCAGAACATAAAAAGTCACCACAACGTCGGCGGCCTGCCGGAAAAGATGAAACTGGCCCTGCTGGAACCGCTGCGGGAACTCTTCAAGGATGAGGTCCGGGCCCTGGGCGACGAGCTGGGGCTGCCCCGGCAGATGGTCTGGCGCCACCCCTTTCCCGGCCCCGGCCTGGGGGTGCGGATTTTAGGCAAAATCAAAAAAGAATATGCCGATATCCTGCGCCAGGCCGACGCCATTTATATCGAAGAGCTTTTTCAAAGCGGCTGGTATGATAAGGTAAGCCAGGCCTTTGCGGTATTTTTGCCGGTTCGCAGTGTCGGGGTCATGGGTGACGGGCGGACCTATGAAAATGTGGTGGCCCTGCGGGCGGTGGAGACCAAGGACTTCATGACCGCCTCCTGGGCGCCGTTGCCCTACGATTTGCTGGCCCGGATTTCAACCAGAATCATCAACGAGGTCCGCGGGGTTAACCGGGTGGTTTACGATATCTCTTCCAAACCGCCCAGCACCATCGAATGGGAGTAGCTGCACACTAAACACGCTTTCCCCAAGGGGACGCGGTTTATTAAGGAGTAGGCGGTTGATAATGTGCCCGGGACGGCGACGGTCGACCAGGCGCGCTGCGGCTCCCCGTCCGGCTGGTCTTGAATAACTTTAAGCCAAATAAGGGGCGTGCATGGCTAAGCATTCTAGAAAAACAGGCAACGAAGAGCTGCAGCAGGCCAACCTGCTGCTGGAGAGCTTTGCCCATATTGCGGAAGTAATCAACGCCCCGCGGCTCAGCCTGAAACGGCGCAGCCAGGAGATCCTGCAAATTATTCTGGATTACCTGGGGGTGGAGCACGGCTCCATCATGATGCGCGAAGGGCGCAAATACCTGACGGTGCTGGCCGCCAGCCGCCCGGAACTGGTCGGTTGCCGGCAACCCCTGGACAGTAATTCGGTGGCCGCCTGGGTGGCCCAACACCACGAACCGCTGTTCATTCCCGACATCGACAATGATCCCCGTTTTGCCAAGCGCCCGGCCGGCGGCGGCCAGTACCGCAAGAACTCCCTGCTGTCGGCGCCGATTATCCACCAGCAAAAGGTAATCGGCATCATTAACGCCACCGACAAACGGGGCGACAAGGATCTGCTTAAACAGGACATCAGCCGGCTGCTGGATTTCAGCAGTGTGATTCTCTCGTTGCTGGTGCAGCAGGATCTTCAGCAGCAGGTGCGCAAACAGCGCAATACCCTGCGGGAACGCAACCGGGAGCTGCAGCGTCAGCAACAATTACGGGCCGAGCTTTCCCGCCTGCTGGTGCATGACCTGAAAGGGCCGCTGTCGGAGGTGGTGGCCAACCTGGACATCCTTTCCTACAGCGTCGAGGGAGAAATGGGCGAGTTTCTCCATGCCGCCCAGGTAGCCTGCAACAAGGCGGTTCGGATGGTGAGCAACCTCACCACCATCGATAAAATCGAAGACGGCGGCTTCAAGCTGATCCATGAAACGGTGACCGCCGATTCCCTGATCAAGGAAAGCCTCAGCGACATCAAGGGGATGGCCACCATCCGGGGGATCACCTTAAACCCGGTGCTGCCGCCCGAGCCGGCACCGGTGCTGAACCTGGATCGGGTGATGATCCTGCGGGTGCTGCAAAACCTGCTGGTTAACGCGCTGGGCTACAGCCCCGCCGAAACCCAAATCAGCTTCGGCTATCAGCTCGCTCCCGAGCAGCACATGGTGGAGTTTTTCGTGCAGGATCAAGGGCCGGGGATCGCCAACGACAAGCTCCCCACCATTTTTGAAAAATACCAGCGCCTGGCCGACAAACAGGATGCCCTGGTGGGCACCGGCCTGGGACTCTACTTTGCCAGGCTGGCGGTGGAGCTGCACGGCGGCACCATCGGGGTGGAAAGTACCCCGGGGCAGGGCAGCCGCTTCCATTTTTCGCTGCCGGTTACCAAATGGCGCTCGGATAACCCCACCGAAGAGTTTTTATAATGGTAACCCATGATCCAAAAGAAATGACCTTCCTCATCGTCGACGATGTGGACAATATGCGCCGGTCCATCCGGGCCATGCTGAAGCTGCTGAATTACGGCAAGTCCTTTTATGAAGCGGCCAACGGACGGGACGCCTGGAAATTGCTGCAGAGCGACAACCTGCAGGTCGACTTTATTATTTCCGACTATCACATGCCCCACGCTTCCGGCACCGAACTGCTCAATCTGCTGCGCTCCAGCCGGCGCACCCGCCACATCCCCTTTCTGATGATCACCGCCGAGGCCAATATGGATATCGTGGCGGAAGCGGCGGAGCACGACGTCGATGCCTACCTGACCAAACCTTTTGTTACCGCCACCCTGGAGCAAAAGATCAATGAACTGCTGGAACGGCTGCGCAACCCCTCCCCTTTTACCCGGCACCTGACCAATGCCCGTGACCTGGAAGAAAAAGGCGACCTGGCGGGGGCCATCGCCGAGGCAAAAAAAGCGGCTTCCCTGAACGCCCACTCCTCGCGACCGTTCAGAGAGCTGGGCCGCCTGTTTGCCAAGAAGGGCGATATTCAAAAGGCCCAAGCCTGCTTTGAGCAGGCCATCCAACGCAACCGCCTGGACGTAACCTCATACCACGCCCTGGGCCAGATCGCCTTTCGGCGCAACAACAGCGAAAAGGCCATCGGCTACTTTTCCCGGGCCATGGAAATCAGCCCCCGCCATACCGACCGGGCCCTGCAGTTTGCCAAGCTGCTGTTCAAAAAAAATCAACTGCAGGAGGCGGAAAAGGTACTCAAACTGGTACTGCGCCACAAAACCAACGATACCGATTTCAAGGAAGAGGTGGCCGAGATCGCTCTGCAGGCCGGGCTTTCCAATCTGGCCCTCAAAGCCTTTCGCGAGGTGATTAAAGCCGATCCACAGCGCACCTATTTGCACAAGAGAATCGGCACGGCGATGATTAACGCCGGGGAATATGCCGAAGGCACCAGAATGCTTGAAACGGCACTGGAAAAAACGCCCCAGGATATTCAAACCATGCTGCGCCTGGCCCGCGCCTATTTGGAAATGAAAATGCCCATGCGGGCCGACAACTGGGCCTCCCGGGCGCTGCGCATCGACCCCAAAAACCACGAAGCGCAGGATATTATAAAAAAATGTTCTTAACCGCCGCCGGGCCGGCAAAACCTGACCGCAACGGTGACCGCCATGGTTGATCATTATCATGAGGTACTGCTGGCCGTACAGGCCGACCCAGCGCGCGGCGAGGAGATGCTGGCGGCAAAATGGCCGGAGTTTTTTTACGGCTTGCGGGCCCTGCTGCGCGACGACGGCCGGGAACAGGAGGAAGATCGGGAAAATCTACTGCTGTTTCGTTTCCCCAACCCTACCAAAGCGTTAACCTCGTTTTTTGCCCGGCTCAAGCAGGTAAAACAACGGGTGGGCTGGGACCAGACCCGGGGAGAGGCGCCGCTGCGGCTGGTACTCTGTTTGCCCGACCTCGAACCCTTACCCGAGCTGCTGACCACCGCCGACCCTGAAGCCTGGCAGCAGTTGCCGCCGGAGGTGCCTCATTTAAGCCGCAAGCTCAAGGAACAGTGGCGGCAACTGAGCGATTCCAGCCGCATCGGTTTTCACACTTTAGGTGACGAGGAAGATGGGCTCAGCCCACTGCTGTTCAGCGAGGAAAAGCCCCGGCAACAGCGCCCGCCGCTGTTCCCCCACCGGCACCTGCCGCGGCGCGGGAACTCCCCCCCCTGCTTTTACTGCAGCCAGACCAACCACGAGCCGGCCTCCTGCCCGGCCAAAATGCTGACCATGCAAACCCAGGGGTTGCCCACAGTGGGCTATTTGCCTTTAGAGGAACTGGCACAGCGGTTTGCGGAAGCCATGGGGCGGCAGCAGGACCTCGACAACCTGCTGCTTACCGGCATCAGCCCGGGACAATTACGCCAGGACAACCTGCTGCGGGTCTACCTCAGTTATTACGATCTCAATAAGGTCTTCCAGCCTCGCTTTCTGGCCGGGATCGCCTTTAGCCCCCACAGTCACTGGGATGAACTGGGCCGTCCGGAAGCCACCAGCGCTGACAACAGCAGTCTTTTTATGGGCCTGGATTGCCTGCGGGTGGGCCAGTATCGCCAGGCCGACGACCTGTTTATCAACGAAAGCCGCCGGCCGCGCGGCAAACAGCTTTACGCCGCCATCGGCCGGGCCCTGGTGGCCCTGGAACAGAACCGGCTGCAGGATATGGCTCACTACCTGGCCAACGCCCTTAAGATGGCCATCGCCAACAAGGATCGTATTTACGTCTGCCTGTTGCTTTACCGCCACTATCTGCTGCAGGGCGATTTCTGGAAGGCCGCCCACAGCCTGGACAATATTCTGGCCATCGACAGGGAATGCGCCGAGGCCATTTACCGACAAATTCAACTGGCGGTGGCCGAAGACTCACTCCACGAGGCGCTGCATCGCCTCAGCTCCCTGGTGGCGGAGGAAAAGCTGTATTTCATCCATGTCCTGATGGACCCGGAGTTGCTGCCACTGCAAGACGACATCGACAACATCCTCCACAACCGCCTGCAGAATCAGCGCCAGGAGGCGGAAGAGAATCTGGCCCAAACCAGAGCGGTGGCCGAAGAGATGGAGCACTGGCTGGAACCGGAGGAGCCGGCGCTGAAGGAGTTGCGCGACGATCTGGCGCTGCTGGAGCAGCAGTGGCAGCAGGGCAGTTATTACGACCTGGTTGATGTTGCGGTTAAATCCAAGCGCATCAACCAGCGCTGCTACCGCCTCCAGGAAGCCAGGATCGATGCCCTGCAGGAACGGATTATCGCCGCCGGCAAACGGCTGACCTCGTTTAAAAATTTCTGGCAAAGCTACCCCCACACCTCCTTTTTCCCCGAATTTGGCGAAACCCTGAAAAGCCTGCATGAGTTGACCACCAAGACCGACCGAGGAGGCCAGAAAAACCTGACCGGGGCAAGCTACCGCGCCCTGGTGGAAGCCCTGGACGAGAGCGAAGAGAAATTTAATCGGCTCAAAGAGTTGACCGTAAAGATGGTCTGGGTCCGCAACCTGTTCAAGGGCGGCAAACAGTTTATCCGCTCGCTGGTGGCGGCCGAGCTGGCCTTAATCAGCCTGACGCTGGTTCTGCTGGCTACCCTGCTCCTGCTCTCGGCAGACTCCCCCGCCGCCTCCGGGCTGGCCGAAGTCCTGCGGGATCAGGCGGTCCAAAAGCGCCTGCTGACCACGGTCACCCTGATTTTGGCCCCCTTTGCCGCCCTGATCCACACCTTATGGCGCAGCCTGGAGCAATAAGCGGCCGCGGCCGGGTCACCAGGCGGCCCCGGCGCGAGATCCTGGGCTGGGCGATGTTTGATTTCGCCAACCAGGCCTACACCCTGCTGATCATCACCGTGGTGTTCGGCGACCTGTTCACCACGGTAATTGTCGGCGACCGCGGGGATGGCTATCGGCTGGGCAACCTGCTCTGGAGCCTGGCCCTGGCCGGCAGCTATTTTTTGGTGGTACTGGCCGGCCCGGTCTGCGGCGCGGTGATGGATTACACCGCCAGCAAAAAACGTTTTCTGTTTGCCAGCTACCTGGTTACGGTGATTGCCACCGCCCTGCTGGTGCTGGTCACCCCCGGCGACATCGCCCTGGGGCTGACCCTGATCGTAATCTCCTGCTTTGCCTATTCCATCGGGGAAAATTTCATCGCCTCCTTCCTGCCCAGTCTCGGCCCGCCTGAGGATCTGGGCAAAATCTCCGGTTTCGGCTGGGCCTTGGGTTACATCGGCGGCCTGCTGGCCGCCGCCTTTACCCTGGCCTTTCTGGGCAATGCCACGGCGGAAAACTTTGAGCGGATCCGCTGGGTCGGCCCATTTGCCGCCGGCTTTTTTCTCTTTGCCGCCCTGCCCACCTTTCTCTGGCTGCGGGAACCGGGCACGGCCCGGCCGCGACCGGTCGGGCAAAGCTACCTGAAGTTGGGCCTGCAACGCACCGCCGCCACCCTGCGGGACATCACCCGCTTTAAAGACCTGGCCATTTTCCTGCTGTCGGTGCTCTTTTCCATGGCCGCCATCTATATCATTATCAGCTTCACCTTCATCTACGGCGCCCAGGTCATCGGCTGGGACGAAAAAACCCGCAACCTGATGTTCATCGTGGTGCAGCTCACCGCCGCCGCCGGGGCCCTGGGGTTCGGTTTCCTGCAGGACCGCCTGGGAATTAAGGCCATGTATCAGGTTACCCTGATGCTCTGGGTGGTGGCCATTGTCGCCATCTGGGCCACCCCCGGGCTGACCGTCTGGCTCAACCGGGTCAGCGGGCTGGCCTGGGAGGCGCAACATTTTTTCCTGGTGGTCGGCTGCCTGGCGGGAATCAGCCTGGGCGCCACCCAGTCCGCCAGCCGTGCCCTGGTTGGCCTCTTCTCACCGGCCGACAAAAGCGCCGAATTTTTCGGTTTTTGGGGACTGGCCAACAAGCTGGCCGGCATGCTGGGCATTGCCGCCCTGGGGGTGTTGCAAGCCGCAGTGGGCCTGCAGGAATCGATTCTGCTCTGCGCCTTCCTCTTTATTGTGGCCTTTACTATTTGCCTGCCGGTAAATCAGGCCCGCGGCCAAGCCGCCGCCCGGTAAGCGGTCACGGGGCACCCCACCTTGCGGCGATCAGCCCGGCTTGCGTACTGATGTAAGCGGCGCCGGTCTGCTTGCCGCAATCTGGGGCACCCCGCAACCGCTTACCCCATGGCCCGGTGAACAGTCAGCACAAGAGGAGCAGCAAGGAAAAAAATTGATTATACAAAAAAAACAGGATATACGAGGGGACGGCATGGGCACATCCGGCCGCTACAAACAAAGCCCACAACGCACGCCGAGAACCTGCAGACCAAAGGCATGGCGTATTGGCCGTAACAAGCCGTAATCGTCAGCAGTGCCGCAGGTTGCGGCAAGCGAGACGGCGAAGCGTACATCAGTACGTGAGCCGGCTCGATCGCCGCAAGATGCGGTGCTGCTGACGATTACGGGGGGTTGCCGGGGACGGGGAGTAGGGGTACTATGGCCGGCTCCCGGGGCAGAAAAACCGCCCGGATCTCCTCATCGCGGATCACCTGCTGCAGAAAGCGGGCGCCTGCATCCAGGTAGGGCTTGCTGTAGGAGTCGGCCAGCACCGGTGACACCGGGCCGGACATCCCGGAAAAGACAAAATAGAGCAAAACCACCAGCAGGTATGCCTTGGCCAGGCCGAAAAGGCCGCCACTTAACCGGTCGAACCAGGAGGTAAGGGTGAAGTTCACCACCCGCCGCAGGCCAAAGGTAAGCGCGCGGATCAGCAGGTAGGTCGCCCCGGCCAGCAAAAGGTAGGCCAGCAGGAAGGTCAGGCGTGATGGTTCCACCAGCGGGATCAGCTTCATCACCCCACCGGCAAAGTTTCCGGCCACCACAAAAGCCAGAATCAGGGCCACCACCGGGGCCAACTGGCGGACAAAACCGACCCAGCCCCCCCAGGCGACGAAAAAAACCACCACCGCGATGATACCGGCATCAAGGACAGTCATAGGATTAACACAGTAATTTAAAGTTCATAAGCTTGGCAAGTTGTGCCCAACAAAAACGTGTTCACACAAAAATTGCAATGAATATCGTCGATTTTCTCACCACCGTCCCCCTCTTTAGAGGCTTAAACCGGGAGCAGTACGATCATCTGGCCATGATCGCCACCGACCAGGAATACGCCAAAGGGCAGAGTATTTTTGCCGAAGGCGATCCCGGCGAGGGGTTCTTTATGGTCATGAGCGGCCAGGTAAAAATCTACAAGCTGTCCTTTGAAGGCAAGGAACAGATCCTGCACATCTTCGGCCCCGGGGAACCTTTTGCCGAAGCGGCGGTTTTCATCGGCTCTCCCTATCCGGCCCACGCCATGGCCCTGGCCCCCAGCCGGGTGCTGTTTCTGCCCCGCCGGGCCTTTATAGAATTGATCAACCGCCAGCCCGAGCTGGCCCTCAACATGCTTGCCGCGCTTTCACTGCGGCTGAAAAAGTTTGCCCAGCTGATTGAAGAGCTGTCCCTGAAAGAGGTTCCCGACCGTCTGGCCGCCCATCTGCTCTCGCTCAGCGACCAGCAGCAGGGACGGGACCAGGTGGTGCTGCCGGTGAGCAAGACTCAGCTGGCCGGGCTGCTGGGCACCATCCCGGAAACCCTTTCGCGAATTTTCAACAAAATGGCCAAGGCAGGCATGATCAGCACCGACGGCCCCCGGATCACCATCCAGGATCGCGAGGCCCTGGATCAACTGGCCAACGGAGAACGAAAACTGTAACTGGATCCGGTGGCTTCGCCCCAAACCATGGCTTTCCGGGCAGGCCATGACCGCTGGCCGCGTTTAGCATTGACAGCCGGCCGTAACGCCAGGTAATATGCTACCCTTTTTGACTATAACCACCAAACTTGGGACATTTCCCCGACATATCGCTTTTTCAAGCTCAGCGACCGCGGCCCGCCCGTCGATCGCCGGCAAGGAGTTAACATGAGCATCCGCGAAGACGCCATCAATGGCAAGGTAACCCCGGTATTTGAACAGTGCGCCGCCCACGAGGGGGTCAGCGTTGAAACCCTGATGGCCGGAGTGGCGGCGGGGGATATCTGTATCCCCAAAAATCACCACCACGACTTTCCCCGCGTTACCGGGATCGGCAAAGGGCTGAAAACCAAGGTCAACGCCAATATCGGTTCCTCCAAGGACCACCCGGAACTGGAAAATGAGCTGCAAAAGCTCTGTGTCTGCCTCAAGGCGGGAGCCGACGCGGTGATGGACCTGAGCATGGGCGGAGAGATCAGCGCCATCCGCCGGGAAATTCTCAAAAACTGCCCGATCCCGTTGGGCACCGTGCCCATCTACCAGAGTATCGCCCAGTTCGTGGAGAAGGATAAAAAGAAGATCGGCGAAGTCAGCGTCGATCATATTTTTCAGACCATCGAAGAACAGGCCCGCGACGGGGTGGACTTCATGACCATCCACTGCGGTATTACCAGGGAAACCCTGCGGCGCATCGACAACCACCCGCGCCTGCTGGGGGTGGTCAGCCGGGGCGGTTCGTTCACCATCGAGTGGATGAGCTATAACAACCGCGAAAACCCCATGTACGAACACTTCGACGACCTGCTGGCGATCCTTAAGGAACACGAGGTAACCCTGAGCCTGGGGGACGGCATCCGCCCGGGCTGCCTGGCCGACGCCACCGACCGGGGCCAGGTCCAGGAACTGATCCACCTGGGTGAGCTGACCCAGCGGGCCTGGGACGCCGGGGTACAGGTGATGATCGAAGGCCCGGGGCATATGCCCCTTGATCAAATTGAAGCCAACGTCATGTTGCAGAAAAGGCTCTGCCACAACGCCCCTTTCTATGTTCTGGGACCGCTGGTCACCGATATCGCGCCGGGCTACGACCACATCACCGGCGCCATCGGCGGGGCCATCGCCGCTTCCGCCGGGGCCGACTTTCTCTGTTACGTCACCCCCGCCGAGCACCTCAAGCTGCCCAGCTCCCAGGATGTCCACGACGGGGTGATCGCCTCGCGGATCGCCGCCCACGCCGCCGATATCGTCAAAAAGGTACCCGGCGCCATGGCGCGGGACATTGAAATGGCCAAGCGCCGTTGCGCTTTGGACTGGAAAGGCCAGATCGAACTCTCGGTTGACCCGGAGAAGGCCAGGCGTTATCGTGAGGAGGGCAACACCTACACCGGTGATGCCTGCAGCATGTGCGGCTCGTTCTGCGCCATTAAGGTCTACAAGCAGGCCAGCCGCAGGAGAGAATAAGAGGGGGAAAACGACGTATGGAATTTTTTGCCAGTATCATAGATCTGATAGACAGCACCGGGGTTCCCGACCAGATCAGCAACGTCGAGGTCGCGGCGCTGTTTACCAACCCCTGGTTCATGGTGCCATTTGTGCTGTTTGTGGTTTACAAGCTGTACCGGCAGGCACTCAACACCCTGGTGCTCACCGGCCTGGCCGTCGCCTTGTGGGTTTTTTCCGGCAGCCCGATGATGGACGGTCTGATCATCGACGGCGAGCTCCAGTTGAACAAAGTGCTGCCGGTGGCGGGAGTGGGCCTGCTGGCGGTGGTGATCGCCGTCTATTTTCTCTTTATCCGCTCCGATTGACCGCCGGCACTGACTAACAGGTCGATCAGCGGCCAATAACGACGGCGCCCCCCGACCGCTCTTAACATTACCACCACTTAATGCACCCACTGGCCGCAATTTACCGACAACTGCAGGATTTTTTCGGCCCCCAGCACTGGTGGCCCGGCGACACCCCCCTGGAGATCATGGTGGGCGCGGTACTGACCCAAAACACCTCCTGGGGCAATGTCGAGAAGGCCATCGACAACCTCAAGGCGGCAGGCCTGCTACCAACCACCCTGGCAACAACCAACCACCCCTCCGGCAAAACCGGCGACAGCCCCCCCCGGGAGCCCGGCGACGGCGACGGAGCAACCGGCCAACAGGGCAGGGCCGCCAACAACTTCGGCGAGCCGGACCAGAACCAGTGCCTGCTCGCTTTGCGGCAACTGCCCCCCGAGGTGCTGGCCGAACTGATCCGCCCGGCCGGCTATTACAACCTCAAAGCCCGGCGGCTGCACAACCTGCTGGCCTGTATTGCCGACGGGTACGGCAGGGTGGAAAACTTCCTGGCCCTTGCCGCCAACGATCTGCGGCAACAACTGCTGGCGGTCAAGGGCATCGGCCCGGAAACCGCCGATTCCATCTGCCTCTATGCCGCCGGCAAGCCGATTTTCGTGGTGGATGCCTACACCCACCGGATCTTCAGCCGCCACCAACTGCTGCCGGAGGAAGCCGACTACCACGCCATCCAGGAGATCTTCACCGACGCCCTGCCCGCCGACCCGGTCCTCTACAACGAATACCACGCCCTGATCGTTAGGCTGGGCAAAGAGTTCTGCAAGAAGCGCAACCCCCGCTGTCCCGAGTGCCCCCTGCACCGCCCAACCGACTGAATTGCCGCCGCTATCGCCCTGGAGCCCGGCCGCCCAACAGCAGAAAAGGCTTGACTTGCGAGACGATTTCCGCAATTTATATGCCTGCAAATTGTCGACGTCGCCAGAGACGGCGCCGACTGAAATTATCCAGGTGCTCGTTGGAGCTTAACAGGGAATCCCGTGTGAATCGGGAACGGACCCGCCGCTGTAATCGGGGACGAAAGCCGCAAAATGTCACTGTCTGCCACCTTGGCGATGGGAAGACGCGGCCGGTAGGAAGATCCGAGAGTCAGAAGACCTGCCTGGGTAGTGTGGATACCGCCCCCGTGGAACCGGGGCAGGTCGCCGATCCCATGGATAAAACAGGGAATCCCGGATCGATATCAACATATCGGTTCGGGTTTTTTTATTGCCACCCCGCAACCGCAAGTCAAAGTTAAGGGGAAAGCGCAATGAAAAAGCAGCTCAATGTTATTGGTTTATGCACTCTGCTGGCCCTGCCCATGGCCGCCGGCAACGCCGGCGCCGCGCCACAGTCTGATCCCATGCTGGAAGCAGTGGTGGTTACCGCCAGCCGCACCGCCCAAAGCGTGGACGACACCCTGGCCGCGGTCACCGTCATCAGCCGCCAGGACTTGGAGCGGGGGCAGTTCAGCAGCCTGCCGGAAGCCCTGGCCACCGTGCCCGGGCTGCAGATCAGCCGCAGCGGCGGCCGGGGCAAGGAAACCAACATCCATTTGCGCGGCACCTCCACCAGCCAGACCCTGGTCATGGTGGATGGCGTTCGGCTGGGCTCCGCCACCCTGGGCCGCCCTTCCCTGCAGCACATTCCCCTGAGCCAGATTGAGCGGATCGAAGTGGTCCGGGGGCCGCGCTCCACCCTTTACGGCTCCGATGCCATGGGCGGGGTTATCCACATCATCACCCGCCGGGGCCAGGAAGAGACCCGGGGAAACATCAGTGCCGGCGCCGGCAGCCATCGCAGCTACGAAACCCAGGCCGCAATTGCCGGCGCCCACGGCGACAGCCATTACAGCCTGAGCGGCGGCCATTTTTACACCCGGGGCTTTGACGCGCGCCGCAATGATGTACCCGATCCCAGCGGCTGGGGCAACACCCCCGATGAACCGGACCGGGACGGCTACCGGGAAAGCTCCGCCAGCATCCGCCTGGGGCACCGTTTCGCCCCCGGTCATGAGGTCGAGCTGCACGGCCTGCACTCCTCCGGCACCACCGAGTTTGACGGCTGGGAAAACGAAACCGATTTCCGCCAGCAGGTGCTGGGGCTCAACTGGCGGCTGATGCCCGCCGATTTCTGGGACATCACCCTGCAGGCCGCCCAGAGTTGGGATGACAGCAAAAACTACAGCGACGGCACCTACTCCAGCCGGTTTGACACCAAACGGGATCAACTGGGCTGGCAGAATGATTTTTTTCTCAATGCCGACAACACACTAACCCTGGGGGTTGATTATCATAAGGATCGGGTCAGTGGCAGCACCGACTACGATGAAGATTCCCGCTACACCACCGGGTATTACGCCCAGCACCAGCTTAATCATGGCCGCCACGGTTTTATGCTGGGGATGCGCTACGAGGACAATGAACAGTTCGGCAGCCATACCACTTACAACCTCGGCTACGGCCTGCAACTGCCGCGCAATACCCGGCTGACCCTGAACTACGGCACCGCCTTTCGGGCCCCTACCTTCAATGACCTGTACTGGCCCGCCGACCCGGTCTGGGGCGGCGGCGGCAACCCGGACCTGAAGCCGGAAGAGTCCAAAAGCTACGAAGCGGCCCTGCAACAGAGCTACCAGGGCGGACACTGGCGCCTGGGAGTATTTCGCACCGACATCGATGAGATGATCAGCGGCTGGCCACCGGAGAATGTCAACCGGGCCCGGATTGACGGCCTGGAGCTGGAAAGCGGCCATTACCTGGGAGAGCACTGGCAGCTTGGGGCGGTGGTTACCATCTTGAGCCCTAAAGACCGGGACAGCGACCTGCTGCTGCCGCGCCGGGCCCGCCGCACGGCCGCCATCAACCTGGATGGCGATTTCGGCCGCTGGCGCAGCGGGGTGAGCATGCAGGCCGTCGGCAAGCGCTACGACGATGCCGCCAACCAGACCCGGCTGGCGGGTTACGCCCTGCTGTTCTGGCGGGCCGAATATGAATTGTCCGACAACTGGCTGCTGCAGGGAAAAATTGACAACCTGCTGGACAAGGATTACGAGGAAGTGGCCACCTACAATACCCCGGGGCGCACCTTTTTCGCGACCCTGCACTACCGCTTCTAACCGAGGTATAAGATGCTGCAACTATTCCACAGCGGCGGGCCGTTAATGTATCCCCTGCTGGCCTGCTCGGTCATCGCTTTAGCGGTGGTGATCGAGCGGGGCCTGTTCTGGGCGCTGGTTGAATATCACCGGCGGCGGGAGCTGGTGGACGAGGTGCTGGAGCTGAGCCGGGCCGGCCGTTTGGAGAAGGTACGGGAAAAGGTCAGCGGTTGCCGCGATTACGTGGTCCGGATTTTAATCAGCGGCATTCTTCATCGCGACTTTTCCCCGGCCAAGGCCATGGAAGCGGCGGCAGCCGACGAGTTGCAGCGGATGCGGCGCTTCATGGGGGTGCTGGACACCATGATCACGGTGGCCCCGCTGCTGGGGATTCTGGGCACCGTGGTGGGGATCATCAACTCCTTCGAGATGCTGGAGGCAGCGGGTATTGAAGAGCCGGGCAAGGTGACCGCCGGTATCGCCCAGGCCCTGATCACCACCGCCACCGGCCTGAGCATTGCCATCTTTGCCGTTTTTCCCTACAACTACTTCAACGCCCGGGCCGAAAACGCGGTCCTGAACATTGAAAAATACGCCACCAGCCTGGAAATAATTTTTCAGAAGACGGCAGAACAGGTGCCTGCAAAAAGCGCCGAAGAACCATGAAGATCAGGCAGACAACCGGCAAAAAGGCCCGCATTGAAATGCTGCCGCTGATCGACATCGTTTTTCTGGTCCTGGTGGTCTTCATTTACGCCATGCTCTCCATGGCCGTACACCGCGGCCTGCCGGTCACCCTGCCGCAATCGGCCAGTACGGCGCCGGAACAGGCCACGGAGCTTACCGTTAACATTCAGGCCGACGGCGCCGTCTTTGTCAATCGCCAAGCGGTGGCCGGGGCGCAACTTACCGATCACCTGCGCCTGTTGGCCGCCGAGCAACCCGACGCGGCGGTGATTCTGTTTGCCGACCGGGATTTAAGCTATCAGCAACTTTTCACGGTACTTGACAAAATCAGCGCTGCCGGGCTTGAACGGGTTTCCCTGCAGGCCGAAGCCGCCACCCCCTGATTACCTGCTGAACGGTTACGCTTAGCGCTTACGATGGGAATCATGCAAAGAACGCTGATGGCACTCTTTTTGGCCCTGCTCGGCCATGCGCTGCTGTTCTGGTGGGGCAGCGACTGGTCCTGGCGCGCCTCGCCACCACCGGAGGGCAAGCAACTGGCCCTGCAGCTGGCATTGAGCACCGGCCCCCCCGCCGCTTTGCCCCCGGAAACCCCGGCGGCGCCGGAGCCGGCCACCCCCAGCCGGCCAGAGCCGCCGCCGGAACCGGAGGCCATCCCGGTGCCGCAACCACCCCCTGCACCGACACCGGAGCCGGAACCGGTTCCGGAGCCGAAACCTGCCCCGGAACCGGAAGCAAAAACGGCACCCGAAGATAGCAAAAAGCCGCCGGAACCGCCACTGGACAAGGCAAAGCCGGTCGCCAAGGAAACGGCGGCGGCAAGCCCTGCTCCGGCGCCGCTCACCTCCGCCGCCGAGGCGGCCGGCGCCACGGCCAAACAGCAATCAACCGCCGCCGGCCCAATAACCGAGGCCCGCCCCCTTTACCGGGAAAACCCGCCACCGCCTTACCCCCGCGCGGCCCAGCGGCGGCACCACCAGGGCACCGTCATCCTGGAAGTGTTGGTCAACCGCCAGGGCCGGGTGGAGGAATTGCAGGTGGCCGAATCCAGCGGTTATCCCCTGCTGGACCAGGCGGCACTGGCGGCCGTGGCCGACTGGCGCTTTGAGCCGGGCCGACGCAACGGCCAGACGATCACCTCCACTGTGCTGGTGCCGGTAAGTTTTGTTTTACAGTAAACCACCGCCAGCCAATAACAACCGGAAACAAAAACATGAACAGGCCCTTTACCACCCTTTTCCTGCCTGCAGCCCAGCTGCTCTTGGTTTTACTGCTGCTTTTGCCGGCCCATACCGCAGCCGGCGCCGGCCAGGCAGCGGGAACAGAGCTACGTCAGCTCGCCGACCCCACCGGCCGTGAGGTGAGCATACCGGCAACCCCCAGGCGGGTGGTCTCCCTGGCCCCCAGCATCACCGAAATGATTTTCGCCTTGGAGCAGCAGGAACTGCTGCTGGGCACCACCCAGTTCAGCAACTACCCGCCGGCGGCCAGGGAAATTCCCCGAATCGGCTCCTATGTGCTCCCCGACCTGGAGCGGATCGTGGCCCTGAGCCCGGACCTGGTGCTGGCCACCCGGGACGGCAACCCCCGGCGGCTGATCAACCGCCTGGAGGCCTTGGGGATTCCGGTTTTTGCCATCGACCCGCGCAACCTGGCGGAGATCAAAACCAGCCTGCTGGTCCTGGGAGAGGTGCTCAACGCCACCGACCAGGCCAACGCCCTGGCAACCGACATAGAGCAGCGGCTAGCTCAGTTGCAGGCCCAAATGCGCCACATCGAGCACCGCCCCCTGGTCTTTTTCCAGGTGGACGCCGCCCCCATGGTCAGCATCGGGGAAGAAACCTTCCTCCACGAACTGATCGAGCTGGCCGGGGGCCGTAACGCAGCCGCCGGCGGCCCGGCCTACCCTCGCTACGGCTGGGAGGAAATTCTCAACCTGCAGCCGGAGGTGGTAATCATCACCTCCATGGCCGGCGGTCAGAGCCCGGAGGAACTGCTTCGGATGTGGCAGCGCTGGCCGCAGCTGCAAGCGGTGCAAAACAACCGCCTCCACGTGGTAGACGCCGATCTTTTCGACCGCCCCACCCACCGGCTGCTGGACGGCCTGGAGATCCTGGCCAAACTGATCCACCCCGGGCAGGATACCACGGATTAAATTACAGGCTTGCCCCGTCCCCGGCAAACAAGTTAAGATCGCCCCCACCATGACTACCCCAACCTTTCCCTCTTTGCTTATCACCCTGCCCCTGGTGCTGCTGGGCGGCGCCCTGGCCCTGGCCGGGGCCGTTTTTCTGGGGCTCAGCGGCGGTTCCACCGGTTTGAACCCCCAGGCCCTCTGGCTCTTGCTGACCGATCCTGCCGCCTCCGACCCGATCACCGCCACCATCATTTGGGAGATCCGTCTGCCCCGGGTTATTCTGGCCGCCGCCGCCGGCGCCGCCCTGGCCCTGGGCGGGCTGGTTTTCCAAGCCCTGCTGCGCAACCCCCTGGCCGAACCCTATATCCTGGGGCTGAGCGGCGGCGCGGCGGTGGGGGCGATTTTGGGGATGATGGCCGGGCTGGCCAACTTTCCCGGCGTAACCCTGCTGGCCTTTGCCGGCGGCATGGTGACCCTGGCCCTGGTGCTGGCCATCGCCGGCGGCCGGCGGGGCACCGGCAAGGACACCCTGCTGCTGGGCGGGGTGATGATGAACGCCTTCTGCGGCTCGCTGATCATGCTGCTGTTGGCCATCAGCCAAGATGACCAGTTGCGCTCCATCCTCTTCTGGCTGATGGGTGACCTCTCCCGGGCCGAACCGGGGCAATTGCATATTCTGCTGCTGCTGGCCCCTTTGATGCTGCTGATCATGCTGCTGGCCCGACCGCTCAACCTGCTGCTGATGGGCCGCGATGCCGCCGCCACCCTGGGTGTCAACGTGGGCGCCGTTTCCCTGACCCTGCTGATCGCCACTTCCTTCATGGTGGGGGTGATCGTCAGCCAGGCCGGGCTGATCGGTTTTGTCGGCCTGGTGGTGCCCCATATCTTCCGCCTGCTGGCCGGGCCCGACCACCGGGTGCTGATCCCCGCCTGCCTGCTGGGCGGCGCCGCCTACCTGGTGGTCTGCGACCTGCTGGCCCGCTCACTGCCCACCGGCGGCGAATTGCCGGTGGGGATCGTCACCGCCTTAATCGGCGCCCCGATCTTTATTTTTCTGCTCTGGAAGACGAAATGACGGCAAAGACCGGCCAGGCGGCCATTACCGCCCACAACGTCAGCCTTTCCTATCAGCAGACGGCCATTTTGCACCGGCTCTACTTCACCGTCGAAAAAGGGGAGTTTTTCCTGATCATCGGCCCCAACGGCAGCGGTAAGACCTCGCTGCTCAAGCTGCTGGCCGGCTTGCTGCCCCCCACCAGCGGTGCCATCGAGGTGCTGGGGCAAAAACCCACCGGCCGGCGGCGGCGGCAGTTTGCCCAGCAGGTGGCGGTGCTGCCCCAGCAGCTCCCGGCGGAATTTCCCTTCAAGGTGGCCGCCACGGTGCTGATGGGCCGCGCCCCCCACCTGCGCCCCTGGGAGCTGGAAGGCAAAGCCGACCGCCAACTGGCCCGCCAGGCCATGGCCTTCACCGATATCGAACACCTGGCCTCCCGCCGCCTGGATCAACTGAGCGGCGGTGAGCGGCAGCGGGTCTTTATCGCCCAGGCGCTCTGCCGCCAGCCGCGCCTGCTGCTGCTGGACGAACCCACCGCCGCCCTGGACCCGGCCCACCAGATCATGATCCTCGACCTGTTGGCCCGCCTCTGCCGGGAGCAGGGAATCACCGTGGTGATGGTCTCCCACGACCTCAACCTGGCGGCCATGTACGGCGATCGGCTGCTGCTGCTGGACCGGGGCCGGCTGGCCGGCCTGGGCGAACCGGCCACGGTGCTGGAACGCCACCGGCTGGAGGAAACCTACCACTGCCCCCTGATGGTCGATGAAAACCCGCTGGGCCAAGTGCCGCGGGTCTGCCCCATCCCGGAAAAGTTCCGCCTCTAACCAACGTAAACGTTCAGCAGCACTGCATCTTCGGGCGATCAGCCAGGCTTACGTACAGGGAGTACGCTGCGCCTGGCTGCTTACCCGAACCTGCAGCACTGCTGAACGTTTACGACCCGTTACATCAGCAGCTATTGGTCAAGGTAAACACCTGCCCACCAAATACTACATTTTGTGTTGACCCCTAAGCCATAACGCGATATACAGTGGTGCAAGCGGCTTCCAAACTTGCTGATCCGGCGATCAGGGGTTAGGATGAAAAGGGAATCCGGTGTAAATCCGGAACTGTCGCGCAGCGGTGATCGGCAACGAACGTTATCGTAACCACTGGCTGATTTTAAAAAGCCGGGAAGGGATAACCAGTAGGTAAGCGTCGGAAGTAGCCTTACAGGCGCTTAGACCCGAAAGTCCGAAGACCTGCCGTGAAACCCGGGCTACCACCTTTGGCGGCACCACATCTTTTTATTATTGCTACCTCGCGTAAAGGAGCAGCATCATGGTTCATGTTCCAACCCAGCCCCAGCCACAAGCAACCACCGACCACCAGCCCGCGGCCAGCCACACCACCCCCCGCTCGCAACTCTTCAGTGTGATCCGCAAGCGGGACCAGCGGCTGGTGCCGTTTGCGGCGGAAAAAATTACCAACGCCATCCATAAAGCCGGCGAGGTCACCGGCGAACTCGGCCCCCCCGAGGCCCGCCGCCTGACCATGCAGGTACTGGCCATTGCCCAGAATTTTTTTGGCGAGCAGTTAAACCGCTCCGCCCCGGCCGCCGGGGATCAGGCTGCCGCCGTTCCATCGGTGGAAGAAATCCAGGACTTGGTGGAGGAGGTGCTGCTCTCCTCACCCTATAAAAAAACCGCCAAGGCCTATATTCTCTACCGCGACCAGCACGCCCGCATCCGGGAGATGGTCACCAAGACCGACCTGGACCTGATCGACGGCTACCTGCAAAAGCTGGACTGGCAGGTGCAGGAAAATTCCAATATGTCTTACTCGCTGCAGGGGTTGAACAACTACGTCTCCAGCGAGATCAGCAAGAACTACTGGCTCAACAAGATTTACCCCGCCGAGGTGCGCCGGGCCCACCTGGATGGCGATTTGCACCTGCACGACCTGGGCCAGCTCTCGGTTTACTGCGTGGGCTGGGACCTGCGCGACCTGCTTAAGCAGGGCTTTACCGGGGCGCCGGGCAAGGCGGAAAGCGGCCCGGCCAAGCATTTCCGCAGCGCTTTAGGCCAGATCGTCAACTTCTTCTACACCCTGCAGGGCGAAGCCGCCGGGGCCCAGGCCTTTGCCAGCTTCGACACCCTGCTGGCCCCCTTCATCCGGGCCGACAACCTCAACTACCGGGAGGTCAAACAGGCCCTGCAGGAGTTTGTCTTCAACCTCAACGTCCCCACCCGGGTGGGTTTCCAGACCCCGTTTACCAACCTCACCATGGACCTGCAGCCGCCAAGTGCCTTGCGCCAGTCCCCGGTGATCATCGGCGGCGTCGAGCAGGATGGCGTTTACGGCGACTACCAGCAGGAGATGAACCTGCTCAACCAGGCCTTTTTGGAAGTAATGGCCGAGGGCGACAGCAAGGGGCGGGCCTTCACCTTCCCCATCCCCACCTACAACATCACCGCCGACTTCAACTGGGACGACCCCAGCCTGGACCGCCTCTGGCAAACCACCGCCCGTTACGGCCTGCCCTATTTCGCCAACTTCGTCAACTCCGACATGAGCCCCGACGACGCCCGCTCCATGTGCTGCCGCCTGCGGCTGGACACCCGGGAGCTGGAGAAACGGGGCGGCGGCCTGTTCGGGGCTAACCCGCTCACCGGCTCCATCGGGGTAGTGACCATCAACATGGCGGCCCTGGGTTACCAGACCAAGGATGAGGCCGATTTTTTCCAGCGCCTGGAAAAACTGATGCAGATCGCCCGCACCAGCCTGGAGACCAAGCGCAAGGTGCTGGAAAACTTCACCGCCAAGGGGCTTTACCCATACACCCGCTACTACCTGCGCCAGGTGGAAGAGCGCTTCGGCCGCTTCTGGGACAACCACTTCTCCACCATCGGCCTGATCGGCACCAACGAGGCCTGCCTCAACCTGCTGGGCGAGGATATAGGCAGTCCGGCGGGCAAAGCCTTTGCCCTGCGGGTGCTTGATTTCATGCGCCAACGGTTAAGCAAGTTCCAGGAAGAGACCGGCAACCAGTACAACCTCGAGGCCACCCCGGCCGAGGGCACCGGTCACCGGCTGGCCAAGCTGGACGCCCGCCGTTTTCCCGAGCTGGCCGCCACCCTGACCTGTTGCGAGGAGGGCCGTCTGCCCATCTACACCAACTCCACCCAGTTGCCGGTGAACTACACCGAGGATATTTTTCAACTGCTGGATCACCAGGATGAGCTGCAGGCCAAATACACCGGCGGCACCGTAGTCCACTGCTTTCTGGGCGAAACCGAGATCGAAGCGGAAACGGTGAAGTCCTTCGTTAAAACGGTCTGCTCCCAGTACCAAATTCCCTACTTCACCCTGACCCCGGTGTTTGCCATCTGCCCGCAACACGGTTACCTGGCCGGCGAGCAGCACCGCTGCCCCCATTGCCAGGCCACCACCGAGGTCTACTCCCGGGTGGTGGGCTACCTGCGGCCCATCCAGCAGTGGCACGAGGGCAAACAGGCGGAATTTACCTTCCGCAACCACTACCGGCTGAGCACTACCCAGCCATGAACATTGGCGGTTTCCATCCGGCTAGCTTCAACGATTTTCCCGGCCGGGTGGCGGCGGTGATCTTTACCCAAGGCTGCAACTTCCGCTGCCCCTGGTGCCATAACGCCGAGCTGATCCCCGCCGCCGCCCCGGCCGGGGCCGACCTTTACGCACCAGAAGAAATTCTGGCCCGGCTGGCGGCCCGCCGAAACAAACTGGGCGGCGCGGTGATCAGCGGCGGCGAACCCACCCTGCAGCCGGACCTGCTGGACTTCTGTCGGGAAATCAAAAAACTGGGGCTGGCGGTGAAGGTGGACAGCAACGGCAGCCGCCCGGAAATTCTCGCAAAGCTGCTGGCGGCTAAAGTGGTGGACTTCCTGGCCATGGACATCAAGGCGCCGCCGGCCAAGTACGAGCAACTGGTGAGCACCAAGGTTGACCTCGAGGCCATCCGGCGTTCCATCGCTCTGATCGCCGCCAGCGGCCTGGCCCACCAGTTCCGCACCACCATGGTGGATCACCTGCTGACCGCCGCCGACCTGGATGAAATCCGCCGCCTGCTACCCGCCGCCTCGCCCCACAAAACCCAACCCTACCGGCCATCCCAGCCGGCAGAACAGGAGGGCTGAATGGATTCGCTCACCAACCGTATCATCCGCGCCGGCAAGCTGGACCATGAGCTGTACCGCGAGGTCAAGGAAGATCCCGAGGCCCTGGGGCCCGCCCTCAACGTGGTGCTGCTCTCCAGCCTGGCCGCCGGCATCGGGTCCTTGCAGCTGGGGATCATCGGTTTTGTCACCGGCACCGCCGCCGCCTTTGCCGGTTGGTTGGTCTGGACCCTGATCATTTACCTGGTCGGGAGCAAGATCCTGCCCGAAGCCCGTACCAGAACCAGCCTCCCCCAGTTGCTCCGGGTAGCCGGTTTTGCCAGTGCGCCGGGCATACTCCGGCTGCTGGCCGGCATTCCCTATCTGGGCGGGTTGGTAATATTTGCCGCCTCACTCTGGATGCTCACCGCCATGATCATCGCCACCCGCCAGGCCCTGGACTATGAAAGCGCCTGGCGCGCCGCCGGGGTCTGCCTGCTGGGCTGGATCCTGCAGGGCATGGCCATTGCCCCTTTTCTGCTGATGATGAGCGCAAAGATGTAAATCCGCCGCCCAGGGGGGCAAGATTTCGACAAAGGGGCGGGCAGAAAGACATCAACCGAAGCGGCCGGTGATATATTCTTCGGTGCGCTTCTGGTCCGGGGCGGTGAACATCTTGTCGGTGGGGTTGAACTCGATCAGATCACCCACGTAGAAGAAGGCGGTGTAGTCGGAGATCCGCGAGGCCTGCTGCATGTTGTGGGTGACGATGACGATGGTCACCTGGTGTTTCAGTTCGCTCATCAACTCCTCGATACGCATGGTCGATTGCGGGTCCAGAGAGCTGGTGGGCTCGTCCATCAGCAGCACCTCGGGCTCCACCGCCAGCGCCCGGGCGATGGACAACCGCTGCTGCTGGCCGCCGGAGAGCGAGCCGCCGGGCAAGTTGAGCCGATCCTTGACCTCTTCCCACAGGGCGGCCTGGCGCAGAGCCCGCTCAGCCACCTCTTCAAGCAGGCTTTTTTGGCGAATCCCCACCAGCTTGAGGCCGGCCACCACGTTATCAAAGATCGACATGGTGGGAAAAGGGGTAGGTTTCTGAAAAACCATGCCGATCCGACGGCGGATGGTCACCGGATCAACCCCGGGGGCGTAAATATCCTGCCCGTCCAGCAGCGCCTGGCCGCTGACCCTGGCCCCCCTGGTAAGATCGTGCATGCGGTTGAGCGAGCGCAGAAAGGTGGTCTTGCCGCAACCGGAAGGGCCGATCAGAGCGGTGATCCGGTGGTTGTAAATGGACAGGCTGACATTGCGCACCCCGCTGCTCTCACCATAATGGACGGTGAGTTCCCGGGTCTCCATCCGCAGTTCATCCGCCGACAAATGCGGGGCTTGTGTTTCATTCACCATCGTAATACCTCAAAATATTAAACATTATCCCCCAAGCGCTGCTAAGAGGTAACTGATCACGCAATCCTGGCTGATCGCCCGCAGGTGCGGCCGTTCGGTTACCGCTTACCGCGCACCGCCAGGCGGGCCACGATAAAGGCAAAGATCACCAGCCCCAGCAGGACAATCCCGGCCGCCCAGCCCATCTCATGCCACTGCTTATAGGGGCTGATCGCCAGGCTGTAAAGCCGCTGCGGCAGCGTATCCACCGGCCCCAGCAACCAGCCGGTCCAGCGGCCGGGCAGATAATTGTTGCCAAAAGAGGTGAACAGCAGCGGCGCTGCTTCCCCCACCGCCCGGGCAAAGGCGATCAGAACCCCGGTGACCAGCCCCACCTTGGCGGCGGGAATGATGGCCGAGAGCACCACTCGCCAACGGGGCAAACCCAGCGCCAGGCCGGCCTCCCTGATTGACCAGGGAATGATGGAAAGCGCGCTTTCAGTGGCCCGGGCGATGATCGGCAGCATTACAAACCCCAGCGCCACCGCCCCGGCAATGCCGGAGAAGGTGCCCATGGGCTTGACGATCAGGGCAAAGGCCAGCAACCCCTTAAGAATGGCCGGCATCCCGTTCAAGGTATCGTTCAGCAGCCGCAACAGCGGGTTTAAGCGGTGGTCCGGGTATTCGGCCAGCATGATCCCGGCCCCGATCCCCAATGGTACGGCCAGCAGCAGGGCCAGGGAGTCCACCACCAGGGTACCGATGATGGTATGGACCAAACCGGTGGGTTGTCCCAGTTGGGCGCGGGCGGGTGAGCCCAGCTCCTGGGTGAAAAAATCCCAGTTCAAGGCCCCGACCCCCTGGATCACCACATAACTGATCACAATCCCCAACGGCACCAGCACCAGGCAGGTGGCGGCGGCCAGCAGCACCCGCACCAGGTGATCACGAAAATAGCGCCGTCGCAGACTGATGGGCTGCGCCGCCGGATTATCCAGTAAAGTTTCATGCATCACGAAATAGCTCCTGCTAACATCGGCGAGCAACCGACAGCCGGCCACAACGCCCTGCTTGCCCCGGACCAGCCGGTCGGCAACTCACCATGGGTTAAAGGGCCGTCAACCATCCGCTGCCCCCTGATCGCTTTCACCTTGATCGCCGGTTAGATGCCACGGCCGCCCACCAACATCTTGCGCTGGATCCAGGCCGCCACCAGGTTGACCACCAGGGAAATAAGGAACAGGTAGAAGCCGATGGCCATCAGGCTGGAAAGGTGCAGATTTTCCACCGCTTCCCGAAACTCGTTGATAATCACCGAGGGCATGGTCGCCGCCGGGCCGAAAATATTGAAAGGCAGGGTATTCTTGTTGCCGATCAGCATCGCCACGGCCATGGTTTCACCAATGGCCCGCCCAAAGGAGAGAATGGCGCCGGCAACAATGCCGCCACGGGCGTACGGCAGCACCGCCATCCTGATCACCTCCCAGCGGGTGGCCCCCAGGGCCCAGGCAGCCTCACGCTGGGAGGCCGGCACCAGGCGGATGGCGTCACGGCTGAGCGCCGCGGTAAAGGGCACGATCATCAGAGCCAGGACGATCACCGCCGTGGTCATCCCGTAGCCGATGGGGCTGCCCAGCACCGGCAACAACTCGGGCCGGCTTTCGGCCGCCCACATGTAAATCGGCATATAGCATTTTTCGCGCAGCCAGGGGGCCAGCACGAAAATACCCCAGATCCCCACCACCACGCTGGGCACGGCGGCAATCAGGTCAACCAGGGCGTCGATGATATGGGCCAGCCAGCGGGGGGCGTATTCGGCTGAAAATATCGCCACCGCCAGCGCCGGGAAAAAGGCCAGCGCCAACGCGGCCACACTGGTTACCAGGGTGCCGATCAGAAACGGCAGCGCGCCGAATTCCAGGCGCAAGGCCGGGTCCCAGGTGGTGCCGGTGAGAAACCCGATAAAACCAAAACGGTGAATGGCGGCGGCCCCTTCCTGGTAGAGCACCACCGCCATGGACACGGCCAGGGCCATTACCGTAAGCCCGAAAAGAGTGACCAGAACCAGAAAGATCCGGTCGCCCAACCAGCGGTAAAGAAGCGGCGGGGAACGGCGGACCAGCGATGAAGCGGAGTTATCGGCGGACAAGTTAAAATTCCTCCTGCTGTTCACTAAATAGGGGAGCAAGCCTGTGATCAGTTACGTTGCTCTGCTTACACCGAGAAAATACGCCGCCAATGTTCAGGTTCTGTTAGGGGTTTTTTAGGATTAAATAAAACCGGCAGTGCCATCTACCATGGCACTGCCGGCAACAAACGGGCTATTATGCTGATATTAGGGATCGATCAACGATTATCGAGCATCTTGGCGCCCAGTTTCTCCCCCTGCCATTTGATCTGGCGGATCATATCAAAGTTGCGGTCGATGGCCGCCTGGGGCAGGCGGGCAAAACCCAGCGACTCGGAAAGCTCCTGGCCGTCGGTGATGGCCCAGATCAGAAATTGCAGCAGGGCTTCAGCCTGGGCGCGATTGCTGATCGCCCGGTTCTTTTCCAGATTCTCATAAACCAGCATCCAGGCAAAACCAGCCGCCGGATAGCCGTCCGGCGCCGGGGTGTTGGTGAAAAGCACCCGGGTGTCGGTGGGCAATTCGATATCGGCGGCGGCGGTGGTGGCTGCATAGCTGGGCTCGATCAGGTTGCCGGAAGCATTGACCACATAGGCAAAGGCAATATCATTGAGCAGGGCGTAGCTCAGCGAGTTGTAACCCAGGGCACCGGGGGTGTTCATCACCACCCCGGCCACCCCTTCGTTGCCGTTGCCGCCAATACCGGTGGGCCAGTTGACGCTGGTGGCAAAACCCACCCGGTTGGCCCATTCCGGGGAAACCCGGCTCAGGTAACTGGTCCAGATATTGGTGGTACCGGAGCCATCGGAGCGATGCACGATGGTTACCGGCAGGACCGGCAACCGCACGCCGGGGTTGAGGGCGGCAATTTTGGGATCGTTCCAGCGGGTAATCTTGCCCAGGAACAACTCCACCAGCACCTCACCGTTGAGCACCAATCCTTTTTGGATGCCGGGCAGGTTGTAGGTGGGAACCACATCGGCCAGGGTGATCGGCAGGTTGAAGGCGTTACCGCCAGTCCGTTGCTTAATGTTCGCCATCACCTCGTCGGAGAGAAAGGCTTCGGTCATGCCGAACATCACAGTCTGCTCGATAAACTGGCGGATACCGCCACCGGAACCGATGGACTGGTAGTTGAGGGTGACCCGGCCATTGGTTTTGCTGCGGTATTCGTCGGCCATGGCGGTAACCAGCGGGGCCGGGAAAGTAGCCCCGGCACCGAGTAGATCGACGCGCTGGGCGGCGGCCGAGCCCGCCCCCACAGTTACGGTGAGCAGGGCGGCGGCAGCCAAAGCTGAAAGCCGACGCCAAAGTTTGCCAGTGGAACTTTTGTGAAACGTTAACATTATGATCCTCCTTAATAATTTTTTCTTAGCCGGCGCCCCAAACCCGGGACCATGACGGCCATCGCCAACCAGCCTGCACATCTTGCTGCACCTTGCCGCATTGTGTTGTCCACATAATGCGGCACCTGTGTTCAGGTTTGATTAGGCTTTCTTTCGGAATTGTTAAGCGTTGAAAAAGTCCACCGCTCATTCTGGCCCAACCTGTTATGATGGTGATCATTCCTATGGCTGCGGGGCTTTTTGAGCAGCTTCAGGCTTAAGAGACAAAGCTCTTAAACGATGAACCAACTTATTGATCGTGGGATTTTATTTATGCGCTGGTCACCACACCGCTTGATCTGGCAGCTTTACCCCAGCCAGTTACTGGTTGCCCTGGTTGCCCTGCTGGCTGTTTCCTGGCTGGCCGGCAGCGCGATGAAGGGGTTTTACAAACAGCAGGTGGCGGCGGATCTGGAGGCCCGGGCCGCCCTGCTTCACACCAAGGTGGTCGAGCTGGTGGCGGCTGGCGAGTTGAGCCAACTGCAGGACTACTGCCGGGAAGCCGGTGCCGCCGCGGCCACCCGCCTGACGGTGATCGCCCCCGACGGCAGAGTCCTGGCCGATTCCGTCGAGCAACCGGCCCAAATGGAAAACCATGCCGGGCGCCCCGAAGTGGCCGCCGCCCTGGCTGGAGAGACGGCCAGCGCCGTGCGCTTAAGCCGTTCCACCGGCGACGAAACCCTCTACCGGGCTATTCCCTTGCGGCGGGATGAAACGGTCATCGGTGTGCTGCGCACCGCTCTGCCGCTGACTGCCGTCCAGCAGGCACTCCACGAGATTAACCGCCAGATCGTGATTGGCGGCCTGCTGATCGCCCTGATCGTGGTGCTGGTCGCCTGGCTGGTGGCCCGGCGCCTGAGCCGGCCGCTGGAAGAGATGCGGGCCGGCGCCGACCGTTTTGCCGCCGGCCATTTTGAGCGCAGCATCCGGGAAGAGGGCGCCGAAGAGCTGGCCGGGCTGGCCCGGGCGATGAACCGGATGGCCGCGCAACTGGCGACCCGCCTGTATACCATTGAGTACCAGCGGAGCCAGTTGCAGGCGGTGGTGGGCAGCATGGTGGAGGGGGTGATCACCGTTGACGGCTCGGCCCGCCTGCTGGAACTCAACCGGGCGGCCTCCCAGCTGCTGGATATTGAACCCAGGCAAGTCAGGGGGAAAAGCATCGAGGTGGCCATCCGTAACAGCGGTTTGAAAAAGTTGATCCGCCGCACTCTGACCGCCGACGCCCCGGTGGAAGGCGAGTTCGCCCTGCTCGACCTGCAGGGACGGGAACGTTTTTGCACCGCCCGCGGCAATCGCCTGCAAAGGGGCGCCGAACACTCCCCGGAAGCCCGGGCGGCCGGCAGAGGGGCGACAAGAGGCGCGAGCCGCCCCTTTTACACCGACAGCCTGAACGGCCAGTCGGAGATGATGCCGACTGGCGAGGCAAGCGACCAAGGCACACCGGGCGCGGTACTGGTTATCAGCGACCTTACCCGGATACGGCGGCTTGAAAACCTGCGCCGAGATTTTGTCGCCAACGTCTCCCACGAGCTGAAAACCCCCATTACCTCCATCGAGGGCTTTGCCGAAACCCTGCTCGATGGGGCCTTGGACGAGCCGGAACAGGCCCGTCGCTTCACCACCATTATCCTGCAGCAATCACGGCGGCTCCATGCCATCATCGAGGACTTGCTGGCCCTTTCCCGGATTGAGCAGGAAGGCAAGCGCCGGGCGACAGAGCTGGCCGAGTTGCCGGTACTGGAAACCCTGCAAGTGGCGGCGCGAACCTGTGCCGACCGGGCCGCCGCCCGGGAAATTACCCTGGAGGTGGATGCTTCTCCAACTTTACGAGCTTGGATCAACCCGGCCCTGCTGGAACAGGCCCTGGTCAATTTGATCGATAACGCCATCAAATACGGCCACGCCGGCAGGCCGATCAAAATCAGCGGGCAACCGGCCGGCGATGAAATCCTGCTCAGCGTCAGCGACCAGGGACCCGGAATCCCCAGTGAAGCCCTGCCCCGGCTCTTTGAGCGTTTCTACCGGGTGGACAAGGCCCGCAGCACCAGCCTGGGCGGCACCGGCCTGGGACTGTCCATCGTCAAGCATATCGCCCAGGCCCACGGCGGCCGGGTCGGCGTCCACAGCGTGCTTAACCGGGGCAGCACCTTCACCCTGTATCTTCCTGGAAACTCCCCGGATTCACGTCCTCATAACCAAACCCTAACGAAAAGCTAATAAACAGCGGCTAACTTGTTTCCTGTTGACTGGGCATCTGTTTAGCTGAAAACCACTGCTCACCTAAAAACAGGAAAATGTGATGACGCGCCTTATTCAGCCGGAAATTGAAAACATCAAGAGCCATATCGGGGAGATCGGCACCCTGATCGAAGAGAACCTGCAGCGGGCGGTCAAAGCGCTGCTGACCAGAGACAGCGATCTGGCACGGGAGGTCATTCGCCTGGACAAGGAAGAAATTGACCGGCAGGAAATTGAGCTGGAAGAAGCATGCCTGCGTATCATGGCCCGCCATCAGCCGGTGGCCGGAGATTTGCGTTTTCTGGTCACGGTGCTCAAGGTCAACGGCGACCTGGAGCGAATCGGCGATCTGTCGGCGAAAATAGCCGACAAGGTCCTGCAGATTGAGACGCTGGGGCCGGGCAGCCTGGAATCCAACGGGCTGATGCTGCCGGAGATGCTGCAGGCCATGTACAACAAAACCTTGAAAATGCTCCGCCAGACCATGGCGGCGTTTTTAAACGGTGATATCGACCTGGCCTACAAAGTCTGCCTCACCGATGACGAGGTGGATACCGACAAACGCGCCATCCGCGAAGAACTGGAAGTGATCATCGCCCGTAACCCGGCCCAGCACGTCTACCTGGCCAAGCTGCTGGGGGTTGCCCGATCGCTGGAACGCATCGCCGACCATTGCACCAACATCTGCGAAGATGTAATTTATATGGCCCAAGGGGAAATCGTGCGCCATCAGCCCCTGCACTAACCACCTAACCCAACCACCGCCTGGGGAGCAGCAATGACCACAGAGAGCAAGCCCGGGAAGCCCACTATCCTGATTGTCGAGGATGACGAAAACATCCAGCAGCTGGTGGGGTATAACCTGGTTAAGGCGGGTTTCCAGGTAATCTACGCCGACAACGGCGAGCAGGCCCTGGCCCTGGTCCAGCGGGAAGCTCCCGATCTGGTGGTGCTGGATGTGATGCTGCCAGGCATGGACGGTTACCAGATCTGCAAGACCCTGCGCCGGGACCCTCGTCATCGCTGGCTCCCCATCATCATGCTCACCGCCCGCAGTGACGACGATGACGTCACCGCCGGACTGGACCAGGGCGCCGACGATTACATCACCAAGCCATTCAGCCCCAAAATCCTGGTATCTCGCGTTAAATCAGCCTTGCGCCGGAGCCGCGAGCTGGACCAGGACGAAGATGGCGGCGTGCTGCGCCTAACCGAAGCGGGGATAGTCATCGATCCCCGCCGGCATCAGGTTTTGGTGCAAGACAAGCCGGTTTCGCTGACCATTTCCGAATTCAGCATTCTCGAACTGCTGGCCCGTAGGCCCGGCTGGGTCTTCAGTCGACAGCAGATCATTGACACGGTGCGCGGTTACGATTACGCCATCACCCCCCGGGCCGTCGATGTCCAGGTCTTCGGCCTGCGCAAAAAACTGGGCCAAGCCGGCGCCTGTATCGAAACGGTGCGCGGCGTTGGCTATCGCCTCAAGGCCTGAGTCCCAGCCGCCGCAAGATCGCTGGCGCCGGCCCCTGCTCCATCAGCTCGCCGGCGGCCAACACCCCGATCCGATCGGCGATCTTACGGGCCAGGCCGAGATCGTGGGTGATAAAAAGCAGGGTCAGGCCGCGTTCGGTTTGCAGGTGCAACAATAATTTCAGCACCTTGGCTTGCACACTGGGGTCCAGGGCGCTGGTGGGTTCGTCGGCCACCAGCAGGACGGGGTCGCCAATCAGGGCCCGGGCAATGCAGACCCGTTGCAGAGCCCCCAAGTTCAACTCGTGGGGGTAACGGGCCAGAAAGTTTTCCTCGGCCGGCAGGCTGACCTCGCGCAGGGCGGCGGCCACCCGCCGGCGCCGTTGCCCGGCGCTTAACTCCGGCTGCTGGATGCGCAGCGGCTCGGCCACGATCTCCTCCACCGTAAGACGATGACTGACCGCCCGGGCCGGATGCTGCTGCACCAGGCCGATCCTGCGCGCCAACCCCAAACGGTCGCGGCGCTGCCACTGCCGTAACTCACGGCCCTGAAAAAGCACCTGCCCCTCATCGGGCGACAACAGGCCGGCGGCCAACTGGGCCAGGGTGCTTTTGCCGGAGCCGGAGGGGCCCAGCAGGCAGAAGGTTTCCCCGGCCCGCAAGGTTAACTCGACAGGCGCCAGGGCGGTAACGCTGCCGTAGCGCTTGGCGGCCCCGCAAAACTCCAGTTGCGTGGCGATCCCGCCCCGCAGACAGCGAATCCAGTGCTCCCCCACCCGACTCAACTCCATTTCCCGGGCGGCGCAGGCCGCCACCGCCTGGGTGCAGCGGGGTTGAAAGAGGCATCCCCGAGCCGGCAAATGATGGCCGCTATGATGGCTGGCACTGCCCACCAGGTGGACATGGTCATGGTCATGGTCATGGTCATTTTCACCGCCATTACCCGGTAAGTGGTCGCGGGGTTGCTCCACGGCAACCGGGTGGCGGTGTGCCATCCGGTAAAGGGCGTCGCCCTTGATCCCACCCAGATCACGGTGACTCTCCCAGCCGGGGAAGGCCCGCCCCAAGGCCAGGGTATAAGGGTGGTGAGGCTCGCGCAGCAGGGCCTTGCCGGGCATGAGTTCCAGCAGTTGCCCCAGGTAGAGCACCGCTACCTGATCGGCCAGTTGCCGGGCCAGTTCCAGGTCGTGGGTGATCAGCAACAGGGTCGTTCCCTGCTCGGCGGCCTGCCGCAACTGGGCACCGACCAGGGCCTTGGCCTCGGGGTCCAGGGCGGCCGTGGGCTCATCCAGCACCAGATAGGGCGGCGCCATAATGGTGGCCATGGCCAGCAACACCCGCTGTAACTCTCCACCGCTGACCTGGTGGGGAAAGCGCTCGCCAAGGGCCGCCGGCAGCCCGACCCGCTCCAGCGCCGCCACGGCCGCCGCCCGCGCTTCCCGCCGCCCCAGCCCCCGGTGTACCTGTAACGGCTCCGCCACTTGGGCCAGCAACCGCTGCACCGGGTTGAGGGAGGCGCCACCGTTTTGCGGCACCAGGGCAATTTGCTGCCAGCGAACCCGATTCCAGCCCGCCTCATCAAGGCCGGCCAACTGTTGCCCGGCCAGAGCCATGCTGCCGCTTACTTCGGCAGCCGCCGGCAGCAGGCCCAGCAGGGCCAGGGCCAGAGTACTTTTGCCGGCCCCGGATTCTCCCACCAGGGCGGTGATGGTGCCCGGCGCCAGCTCCAGGTTCAGCCGCTCCAGGGCCGTCAACCGGTGGTCGGCATCGCGGTAGGTAACGCTCAGTTTACGGATTGTTAAACTCACCAGTGTTCCTTAAGCCTCGGGTCAAAAATTTTTTCCAGGCTCACCGCCAACAGCGTGATGCTCAGCAGCAGCATGGTCAGCAGCAGCACCGGCGGCAACAGCCAGTACCAGCCGATCTCCAGATAATAGTAGGGCAAGGCCCGGCCGACCATCATCCCCAGCGATTTGCGACCGGGATCAAACAGACCCAGAAAGCTCAGCGACGCCTCCATGAAGACCGCCATCCGCACCAGGGCGGCGAAACCGATCAGGTAGAGCGGGAAGAGTTCCGGCAACAGATGGCGGCCCAGCAGATAGAAGCTTGATCCCCCCATCTGGCGGGCGGCCAGCAGGTGGGAACGCTCTTGCAGGGTCAGGGCCTGGGCGCGGATCACCCTGGCGCTGGTGGGCCAGGCCATCAAGGCCAGCACCAGCGCCAGTAACCAGGCCGAGGGGCGCAGGTAGGCGGCCAGCAGGATCAGCACCAGTACTGCCGGAATCGCCAGCAGCAGGTCGGCCAGCCGCATCAGGCAGAGATCGTAAAGCCCCCGAAACCAGGCGCAACTGAGCCCCACCGCAACCCCCAACCCCAGGCCGAGCAGGCCGGTGAACAGACCGAAGATCAGGGTGTTGCCAAAGCCGGTCAGCAGCTCCGCCCAGATATCCATGCCACCGTCATTGACCCCCAGCCAGTGCTGGGCCGAAGGGGCGCTCAAAGGGACAAAATCCATGGCATAAGGGTCGTGCCGGATCAGCCAGGGCGAAGCCAGCAACAGCAAGCCCAGCGCCAAGGCCAAACCCGCCCCCAGCACAAACCAGGGATCACCGCGCAACCGGCGGTACAGATTCAAATGCATATCAGCAAACCATCATTTTTTATCGGCAAAATTTTCCACACGTGCGGTAATCGTTCAGCAGTGCCGCAGGTTCGGGCAAGCAGACCGGTGCAGCGTACCCCCTGTACGTAAGCCGGGCTGATCGCCCGAAGATGCGGTGCTGCTGAACGATTACCAAGTGCGGGGGTCAAGGCGGCCGTACAACAGTTCCAGGCCCAGGTTGACCGCCAGCAGAGCCAGGATGGCGGCCAGCACGATCCCCTGAACCAGCGGCAGATCCCGCAGGGAGATGGCCTGGTAAAGCAGCGTGCCCAGGCCCGGATAGGCAAAGAGGGTTTCCACCACCAGGGCGCCGGTGACCATAAAGGCCAGCCGCAGGCCAAAACGGGTAACCAGCGGCAACAGCACATTGCGGGCGGCATGGCGGTAGCGCACCCGCCACGGCGGCAGCCCTTTGGCCCGGGCGGTGACCAGAAACGGCTGCCGCAACACCAGCACCATGGAGGCCCGGGCCAGCAGGAAGTTGCCGGGAAACCAGGCCAGCACCAGGGTGGCCAGCGGCAGGAGCAGATGGCGCAGCAGATCGAGCAGCAGCCCGCCCGTCCCGGCCTCGGCATAGGCGCTGAGACCGCCACCAGCCGGCAGCCAGCCCAACTGATAGGAAAAAACCAGCAGCAGAACCACGCCCAGCGCCAGTTCCGGCACCCCTTGCAGGAGGGTCATGCTCCCCACCCCGGCCTTTTCCAGTCGCCCGCCCCGACGCCAGGCCGCCTCCACCCCGGCGATCATCCCCAGCGCGGTGGCCAGCAGATGCGCCCCGCCCATCAGCAGCAGGGTCCAGGGCAGGGCCGCCATGATCAAAGTAAACACCGGGGTTTTATGGGCCCAGGACTCGCCCCAGTCGAGCAACAGCAGGTTCTGCAGGTAGGAAAAAAAATTGTCGGCGGCGGCATAACGGGCCCGCAACAACTGCTCCTGGTCGGCGGTCAACACCACTTCCGCCCCGCCGTAAACGGTGGTGACATAATCCCCCGGCAGCAACCCCGGCAGGCGGTAGCCCACATAGACAATCGCCAGGGCCGCCAGCAGATAAACCACCCCCCGCCGCCACAATACACTCATCATTATCCCTGCCGGTCAACGTCCCTTTTTATTCACCAATTACCGACAGCTTGTTCTGGGGAATCGGGATGCCCTTACCGACTCCGCCGGGGGTGTAAAACCAGTCGATTCCCAGGCGGGGATTGTAAGCGACACAGGCGTCGGGATAGTAGAGGGGCATGGCCGGCAACTCCAACGCGTGCAACTCCTGGATGCGGTGCACCAGCCGGCGACGCTCGTCCGGCTCCATGGCCCGCAACTGGGTCGCCAGCAACTCCTCCAGCTCCGGGTTGGCGTCAAACCTGGCACTGTTGACCGAACCGCCACTGTAGTTGGGGCTGATCATCTCGTTGAGGATTCTGGCATCGCCGGCCACCCCGCCATGCCCGGAGAGCGCCAGGTCAAATTGCCAGTCTCTGATCCGCTGGTCGGTGACGGCCTGTTCCATGTTGACCAGTTCCACCCTGATCCCGGCCCGGGCCAACTGCCGCCGGATCTTCTCGCCGTCCCGGTTGGGCACGCTCTGGCCGCCGGCAGTGATATTGGAAACCAGCAACTCGACGATTAAGGGCCGGCCTTCCAGCTGATAAAAGCCTTCAGCGTCGGCTGTGTAGCCCATTTCCTCCAGCAGGGCCCGGGCTTTGGCCGGGTCGGGGGCATAGTCGGGAAGATCGGGGTTGTAAAGCGAGTGGTCTTTTGACAGCAGCCCGTAGGAGGCCGGGCGGGCGTGACCGCGCTGGGCCTGAGCAATCAGCGCTTCCCGATCGATGGCATGGGCCAGGGCCTGCCGGAAACGACGGTCGCTGAAGGGCGGGCGGCGGTGGTTGATCATCAATTTGCGGTTCCAGCCCCGCTCATCACAGAGCACGGTAAAATTTTGCTTTTTCAGTGCGTCAGCCATTTCCGGCTGAATCGCCGCCAGGTCCACCTCGCCCCGGCTCAGGGCCACCAGGGGCTGACTGCTGCGCAGATAAATCAGCCGCGCCGCCTTGGGTCTGCCTTGGTAATAATCGGCGAAAGCTTCATAAAGATAAGTACCCTGCACCTTATTGAAGTCGATAAACCGAAATGGCCCACTGCCGATGAAGGCGCCAGGCTCGGTAAAGCTGGTTGGCTCTTCCACTTCCCGCCAGATATGAGCCGGCATAATGGGCATGGTGCCTCCGATATCGGCCAGAAAGGGCGCATAAGGGTGCCGGAGAAAGATCGTGACCTGCCGCGACCCGGTCACCTCGGCGTGGCTGATCTCCTTCAGGTTCACCCAGGGTGTGGGATGGCGCTGGAAAAGGTCGATGGTGAAGGCGACATCGGCGGCGGTAACCGGGGTGCCGTCGTGCCATTGGGCCTGCGGGTTCATTTGAAAGGTAAAGGCCTGCCGTTGAGGCTCATAGGCCCAGGAGTTCGCCAGGGCCGGCACCAACTCGCCCCGGTGATCCTTCCAGACCAACGTGTCAAACACCCAGCTCATGTGGATATAACCCGGCCCACGGGGATAGTGATGAAAAGGATTGGGCAACCCCCAATCCCCCCGGCCATCGGCAATGCGCACCGTCGGTTCGCCGGCCCGGGCCGGGCCCAGCAGCGGCAGGAGGGTTAGGCAGATTGCCGCCAGCAGGATTGCCGGCCACAGACAACGATTAGAACTAGCTCCAGAATTCATTTCAGCCCTTTCCATAAAAAGTGTAACTGATCACGGGGTAAGCGTTCACAGGGTGCCGCAAGATGCGGTGCCCTGTGATCGCTTACATTAAAGTTTCTGGTCCACCCGACTAAAACAGGGAATACAGTAATGCTTGCCGGCCAAGCGGCGAGTTCGCGACTCCATGGTGCTCTCACCGCAGGAGCTGCAAATCAGGCTTTCCAGAATCCGGGCCGGGCTGGGCATGGTCGCCGGTGACTCACTCACCGTGAAAAGTTCATCCAGGTCGGCGGCCATGAGCCGCTGCCGGTTTTGGCGTTTAAGTTCGGCGGCTCGTTGCCGCTGGGTGTCATCCGCCTCACCGGCAAAGATTTTTTTCATCAACTCCCGCAACTCCCGGCCCGCCTCACCCAGGAAATCCCCGCAAAATACCGCCCGCAGCCCCCGCCCGGTGCTGCGGCGCTGAAAGCTGAAGGCCGTTTTGCCGTAATCCCGGTGAATCAAGTTACCCTTGCCCAGGGTGCAGCCGGTCAACACCTGGATGGCATCCACCCCGCACATATCGGTTTCCACCACCGCCACCAATGGATCGTCATCCCGGTGGACCCCCAACTCGCGGCAGCACAACTCGGCGGCCCGCATCCCGACCCACAACCCGGGGCATTCGTGGCCGTGAAAGGCCACCACCCGTTCAATCTGTCCTTGGCTCAAACCTTTATCCATAGTCTTTCTCCCCCATGACTGTGACGGATTTTTTTCAAAACCTGATATTACAAAGGAAAACTTTTTAATACTTACCCACTGAAGCAAGAGAGTCAAGGTAAATATGATCTTGCTCGACTTTGTGTTACTGATGACAAAACGAAAAAATCACCGGTTGCTCAATAACCTGGGCTGCACCGGCCATTATTATGCTTGACTGACCGCAACTGTTTCGGTAAAAGTCCCGACTTGAAAATAATTATCCAGGTGCTCGTTTGAGCTTGATAGGGAATCCCGTGAAAATCGGGAACGGGCCCGCCGCTGTGACCGGGGACGAAAACCGCATGGTGTCACTGTCCTGATTTTGCTTTACCCAGGGACGGGAAGACGCGGTGAGTAGAAAGAGCCGGAAGTCAGAAGACCTGCCTGGATAATCAGGTTACACCCCCGTGGAACAGGGGTGTTGCGTCTGATCTCGTGGAAAATCAGGGACTCCCCGGATCGATAATTTATCGGTTCGGGGTTTTTTATTCCCCGCAACCGGCAAAATTCGCGGAGGAATAAACATGACCTGCCATCCGACCAGCCCTACCGACACCACCCCTTTCATCGCTGCCAGGCACCGCCGGCCAGGGCTTAACAGCCGCCGGCTGCTTCCGGCCCTGGCCCTGCTGTTTTTGCTGGCGGCGCCCCTATTGCTCAACCCCGCCCCGGCCGCCGCCAAGGTCAACGTGCCGTCGGAAGAGGCGGCCATTGTGCTGGCGGTCTTCGGCACCAGCTTTCCCGAGGCCCTGCCCGGCATTCTCACCATCTACGACGAGGTCCAGGCCGCTTACCCCGAAACCACGGTGCGACTGGCCTTCACCTCCAACATTATCCGCCGCATCTGGCACTCCCGCCGGGACGATGCGGCATACCGGGCGGCGCACCCGGAAATTCCGGCAGAGATATTCACGGTCAAGGCGCCGCTGGCCACCATCGCCGACCTGGTGGACGAGGATTACGGCCATATCATCGTCCAGCCCACCCATATCGCCGCCGGCGAGGAATTCAGCGATCTGGCCGACCTGGTCCACGCCCTCAACACCGTCACCACCGTCAAAAAACGCAACCGGCCCTTCCAGCAGATCATCCTAGGCCGGCCGGCCCTGGGCCAACCGGGGATCAAGCACCCTTATCGCCAGGACCTGGAGCGGGTCGCCGCCCTCATGGCCGTGGATGTCGAGCAGGCCCGGCAAAACGGCAGCGCCCTGGTCTACATGGCCCACGGCAACCGCACCTTCTCCACCGGGGTCTTTTTTGAACTGGAACACCTGATGCGCCGGCATTACCCCGAGGTCGACACCTACTTCACCATGGCCACCGGCTTTCCCGAGATGGAATACACCGTCCAGCGCCTGCTCGACGATGGAGCGACCAGCGCCCTGCTGGTCCCCTTCATGACCGTGGCCGGAGATCACACCCATAACGACATGGCCGGCGATGACGACGACTCGCTGCGGTCGCTGCTGCAGGCCAAGGGTATCGACAGCACCGCCAAACTGGAAGGGCTGGGCGAGCGGCAGGATTTTGCCCGCATTTACGTGGAAAACATCCGCGACGCGGCCACCGCGGCCGGCCTGAAACTGAAGTAAAAAAAACCAGGTCGCTTGGAGCCGGGACGGGGGCCGCGGCAACCGGTAGCGGCGGGTTCGGCGGCGGCCGGGCGCATGGACGCGCAGGAGGCCGCCGCCGCCTCGGAGGCGGGCAGGATGCCCGCCGAGAATGAGCCGCTACCGGTTGTCGCGGCCCCCACCCCCTACCCACAACCAAATACATGGGCGCTTCACAGCCGAGCAGCCTGTTGAATGTTTACCGACAACCTTAAAGAAAAACGGAAAATTTCTTGCCTACTTGCCAACCATCTAGCCCGGCAGCCGTTACGGCCGACCGCGCCGGCGTCAGGGCGCCGCTCACCGTGCTGGTGCTGAGCGGCGCCCTGCTGGCCCTGACCCTGCTGGCCGCCGGGGCCGGCTACATGGAGATCGGGGCCGGGGAGATCATCCGGGTGCTGCTGGCCCAACTGGGCGGCCGGCCGGAGCTGCTGGCGGAGATCGACCAGGCGGTGCCCTTTGTTTTGCTTGAGGTCCGCCTGCCCCGGATTCTTACCGCCGCCCTGGTGGGGGCGGCCCTGGCGGCCTGCGGGGTGATTTTCCAGGGAATTCTGCTCAACCCCCTGGCCGATCCCTACACCCTGGGGGTCTCCTCCGGGGCCGCCTTCGGCGCCTCCCTGGCCCTGGTGGCCAACCTGGCCTTGAACGAATACTTTTCCGTTCCGCTGTTCGCCTTTGTCAGCGCCGTCATCACCCTGTTCATCGTGCTGCGGCTCTCCACCTTCAACGGGCAGATGTCCACCACCACCCTGATCCTTTCGGGGGTCATCGTGGGGGCCATTTTATCGGCGGGGATCAGTTTCTTGAAATACCTGGCCGACGAGCAGGTGGCGGTGATCGTCTTCTGGCTGATGGGCAGCTTCGCCTCCCGGGACTGGTTCGACGTGCTCCGGATTGCCGCCGTGCTGCTGGTCTCGGTGCTGATCTTCGCCTACTACGCCCGGGATCTGAACATCATGGCCCTGGGCGGCCGCACCTCCGACGCCCTGGGGGTGGAAACCGCCCGGGTGCGGACCATTTTGCTGGTCACCGCCTCGCTGCTGGCGGCGGTCTGCGTGTCGGTGTCGGGAATCATCGGCTTTGTCGGCCTGATCATCCCCCACCTGATGCGTTTTGTGGTCGGGCCGGACAACCGGCGACTGCTGCCGGTCTCTCTGCTGGCCGGGGCCTTGCTGATGCTGGGGGCCGACACCGTTACCCGGGCGGTGCTGCCGGTGGAAGTGCCCATCGGGGTGCTCACCGCCCTGCTGGGCGGCCCTTTTTTCTGCTTCATCTTCCGGCAGAAGCAGCGGAGGTACCGTTTTGGCTGACATGAACGGCTTTCAACTCCATAACGTCTTTTTCGCCTACGACGACACCACGGTGCTGGAAGAGATCAACCTGGAGCTGCCGCCGGGCCGTTTTTACGGCATTGTCGGCCCCAACGGCTGCGGCAAGACCACGCTGCTGGACCTGCTCACCGGCACCCGCCGGGTGCGGCGGGGCAGCGTGCTCTTCCAGGGCCGGGCGATCGGCGCTTACCGCCGCCGCACCCTGGCCCGCCAACTGGCCCTGGTCCCCCAGGAATACGCCATTGATTTTGCCTTCACCGTGGAGGAGGTGATCCTCATGGGCCGGCACCCCCACCTGCCCCGCTTCGGCCGGCCGACGGCAGCGGACTGGGAAATCATCGACCGGGTGATGGCGGAAATCGGGATCGATTACCTGGCCGGCCGGCCGGTCAACGAACTGTCCGGCGGCGAAAAACAGCGGGTGGCGGTGGCCCGGGCCCTGGCCCAGCAGACCCCCACCCTGCTGCTGGACGAGGCCACCGCCAGCCTGGATATCCGTTACACCCTCAATATCCTGGGGGCCTTGCGGCAACGGGTCAGCCGGGGCGAGCAGACGGTGATCGCGGTGCTGCACGACCTCAACCTGGCGGCGGCTTTTTGCGACCATCTGGTGTTTCTCAACCGGGGCCGCATCCAGGCCGCCGGCCCCACCGACCAGGTGCTGACCCCGGCCAACATCGCCCGGGTCTTCGGGGTGGAATGCGCCGTCAGCCATGACCGATTCAGCAACGCCCCCCGGGTGTCGTTCAATCTAGTAAGCCACAAACAGCCGCCGGCGGCGGCTGAGGCGTGGCAATGAGGAATTTGATGTTTTTTCCCGGCAATATATATCGCAAATTACTGTGGCCTTTGCCCGCCGCCCTGCTTTTGTGCCTGGCCTCCCTGTTGCCGAGCATCGGCGAGGCGGGGGCCGGCGACCGGCCGGCAGCAACCGCCGCAAAAGCGTCAAGCCCCGTGGTGCCCGTGGTAATTGACAACTCCGGCCGCGAAATCGTGATCGACCAGCCCTTTCGGCGCATCATCTCCCTTTACCCGGCCCACACCGAAAACCTGGCCTCGCTGGGGCTGGATCAGGAAGTGATCGGCATTGGACTCAGCGATGATCATCCGCCCCACCTGCTGGACCGGCCCCGCTTCAGCTACCGGGAAGATCCGGAGCGCTATATCGGCCACCGCCCGGACCTGGTGCTGACCCGGCCGATGATCGAGCGGGCCTACCCCCAACTGATCGCCAAGCTGGAGCAGGCCGGGATTACCGTGGTTTCCCTGCAACCTACTTCGCTGGCGGGAATTTTCGACTATTGGCGGCAACTGGGCCTGCTCACCGGCCGGCAAGAGGCGGCGGAAGAGATGATTGAGGAATTTCAGCGGGAACTGGCCGTCATCCGTGGGCAAGTGGCCGCGATCCCCCCGGAACAGCGGCGGCGGGTCTTTTTTTCCTCCATCCATCGCCAGATGAAGACCTTCGCCCCGCAAAGCATTGCCATCTTTGTGCTGGAAACAGCCGGGGGCATCAACGTGGCCACCGACGCGCCCCGGGTGCGCCAGACCAATATCGCTGACTACGGCAAGGAGCGCATCCTGGCCCAGGGCGATGAAATTGATCTCTTCCTGGCCCAGCAGGGCCGGATGAACCCGGTGGATCGGGATACCATCCGGCAGGAACCGGGTTTCGGCGCCATCCGGGCGGTACGGGAAGATGAGATTTATCTGGTTGACGGACAGATTGTCTCCCGCCCCACCCTGCGGATCATCGAGGGCATCCGCCAGGTGGCGACCCTGCTCTACCCGGATTTTTTTCGTGATGCCACTGCTTACAACCGGGAGAAAAAGCACCGATGACCGCCAAAACTGTAGAGCCTTTGGTTGTTGGAAGGGGGTGGGGGGCGCGGCAACCGGTAGCGGCTCATTCTCGGCGGGCATCCATGCCCGCCTCCGAGGCGGCGACGGCCTCCTGCACATCCATGTGCCCGGCCGCCGCCGAACCCGCCGCTACCGGTTGCCGCGCCCCCCGTCCAGAATTCACGCAGCTTGCACATTGCCCTGAAACGCCCCCCAAAGGAATCCTGGTGGCCGGCACCCACAGCGGCTGCGGCAAGACCACCGTAACCCTGGGCCTGCTGGCCGCCCTTACCCGGCGCGGCAACCCGGTACAGCCTTTCAAGTGCGGCCCGGACTTCATCGACCCCACCTTGCACCAACTGGTCACCGGTCGCCATTCCTGCAACTTGGACCCCTGGATAACCGGGCCCGAGTACGTCCGGCAACTCTTTCAACGCCACTGCCGCCCCGGCGAGCTGGGCCTCATCGAAGGGGTGATGGGGATGTTCGACGGCGGCAACTCTTCCGCCGCCGCCCTGGCCCGGCTGCTGGCCGTCCCGGTGGTGCTGGTTCTGGATGCCAAGGCGGCGGCGGAAAGCGCGGCGGCGGTACTCAAGGGTTTCGAGGTTTTTTCCCCGGATATCGCCCCGGCGGCGGTGATCCTCAACCGGGTGGGCAGCGAGCGCCACCGGCGGCGACTCTGCCGGGCCATCGAGCAGCACTGCCGAAGCGAGATCATCGGCACGCTGCCCCGCGACCTGGAGTTCAGCATCCCCGAGCGCCACCTGGGGTTGCGGATGGGTTCGGAATCACCGCTGTCAGCGGCGGCCCTGGACAAGCTGGCGGCGGCCATTGAACAGCATGTCGGGCTGGACCGACTGCTGGCGTTGGCTGGCAACATGGAGTCGGACCTGAAAGATGGGGATGCAAGTAAGCCCGTCGGGGGCGGTGCGTCGATCCCGGTACGGCTGGGAGTGGCCAAGGATGCGGCCTTTTGCTTCTACTACCAGGATAACTTTGCGTTGCTGGAAGCGGCCGGGGCCGAACTGGTTTTCTTCAGCCCGCTGGCCGACCATGCCCTGCCGCCCGGTTTGGACGGTCTTTATCTGGGCGGCGGTTACCCGGAACTGCACGCCCGGCAACTGGCCGCCAACCGGGAAATGTGCTCGAGTATCCGGGCGTTTGCCGAGGGCGGCGGGGTGATCTACGGCGAGTGCGGCGGCTTCATGTACCTCTGCCGGGGTATCGAGGATTTCGACGGGGTTTTGCATCCCCTGGCCGGCATTTTCCCGGTGCGGGCCGCCATGGG